>DASUDS010000085.1:0-5816 GCA_036275455.1 Porticoccaceae bacterium | reverse complement strand
GCGGCGAACACCTTGTCGACGCTGGTGCGAAACCGGCCGTGCTCGGCCTGGACGTTGGAGCGCGGATCGCGCGTCACGCCGAGGGCGTCGAGCAGCGGCTGCTCGGGGCCGAGGAAGCCCATGGCGAGCAGGGCGAGCTGGGTCTTGACGACGCGCTCGGTGCCGGCGACCGGTTTGGGAATCATCTGGCCCTGGTCGTTGCGGTTCCACTCGACATCGACCAGATGCACCGCCTGGAGCCTGCCGTCGGCATCGCCCTCGAAGTGGGTGGCGGTGGTCAGATAGACGCGCGGGTCGGCGCCGAAACGGGCCGCAGCTTCTTCCTGACCGTAGTCCACGCGATAGATCTTGGGCCATTCCGGCCAGGGGTTGTCGGCAGCGCGCTGGTCGGGTGAGCGCGGCATGATCTCGACCTGCATCACGGTGTTGCAGCCGTGGCGCAACGAGGTGCCGACGCAATCGGTGCCGGTATCGCCGCCGCCGATCACCACCACGTCCTTGTCGGCGGCAGAAATGTAGTCCGCACCGTGGTCGCCGTCGAGCACCGCGCGGGTATTGGCGCGCAGGAAGTCCATGGCGAAGTGGACGCCCTGGAGTTCGCGGCCGGGAATCGGCAGATCGCGCGCCGCAGTGGCGCCGGTGCAGAGCACGAGGGCGTCGAAGTCGGCCAGCAGCTGCGCGGCGGAAATATCCTTCCCGATCTCGGTGTTGCAACGGAATTCGACGCCTTCCGCGGCGAGCAGGTGCAGCCGGCGCAGCACGACTTCTTCCTTGTCGAGCTTCATGTTGGGGATGCCGTACATCAGCAGGCCGCCGGCGCGGTCGGCGCGCTCGAAGACGGTGACGCTGTGCCCCGCCTTGTTGAGCTGGTCTGCGGCGCTGAGTCCGGATGGCCCGGAACCGACCACCGCAACCTTCTTGCCGGTGCGCCTGGCAGGCGGTTCGGGAATCACCCAGCCCTGCTCCCATCCCTGGTCGATGATCGCGCACTCGATGTTCTTGATGGTCACCGGCGGATTGTTCATGCCGAGCACGCAGGAGCCCTCGCAGGGCGCCGGGCAGACGCGGCCGGTGAACTCGGGGAAATTGTTGGTCTTGTGCAGCCGCGCCAGGGCTTCCTTCCACAGGCCGCGGTAGATCAGATCGTTCCACTCCGGGATCAGGTTGTTGATCGGGCAGCCACTGGCCATGCCCGAGAGCAGCGTCCCGGTATGGCAGAAGGGCACACCGCAATCCATGCAGCGAGCGCCCTGCTCGCGCAGCTTGCTCTCCGGCAGATGGAGGTGGAATTCCTTCCAGTCCTTGACCCGCTCGGTGGGGCTGCGGTCGGCCGGCAGCTCGCGCAGGTACTCGATAAATCCGGTCGGCTTGCCCATGGGACTCCCAGAATCAGTAATAAGGATGGATGCGTCGCGGCGGTATCAGCCGCCGCCGACGCGGGCCAGATCGCGGGCATTCGCCTCGAACGCGGCATTGACCGCCGCGTCGCCACTCAAGCCCTGCTGCCGGGCTTTTTCGAGGGCCAGGAGCACGCGCTGGTAATCCCTGGGCATCACCTTGACGAAGTGCCCGGCGTGCTGCTCCCAGCGCCCGAGGATGTCGCGGGCGCGCTGGCTGCCGGTCAGTTCGGCATGGCGCTGGATCAGGGCGCGGATCCGCTCCGCCTCGGCGGCGTCGGCGAAGGACTCCAGCGCCACCATCTGCGGGTTGCAGTGCGGCGGGAAGGTGCCGGTCTCGTCGAAGATGTAGGCGACACCACCGCTCATGCCCGCCGCGAAATTGCGCCCGGTGGGGCCGAGCACTATGACGGTCCCCCCGGTCATGTATTCGCAGCCATGATCGCCGACCGCCTCGACGACCGCCGTGGCGCCCGAGTTGCGCACCGCGAAGCGTTCGCCGGCCATGCCGGAGATGAACGCCTCGCCGCCGGTGGCGCCATAGAGGGCGACGTTGCCGGCGATGATGTTCTCCGCCGCGGCAAAGGGCGAATTCCTGGGCGGATAGACGACGATGCGGCCGCCGCTCAGGCCCTTGCCCAGGTAGTCGTTGACGTCACCCTCGATCTCCCAGGTCAGCCCCTTGGGCATGAAGGCGCCGAAGCTCTGCCCGGCGCTGCCCTGGAAGCGGATGTGGATGGTGCCGTCAGGCAGGCCGTCGGGGCCGTGGCGGCGGGTGACCTCGCTGCCCAGGATGGTGCCCACCACGCGGTTGACGTTGCGGATCGGCAGGCTGGCATGCACCGGTTCCCGGCGTTCCAGCGCCGGCTTGCACAGCTCCAGCAGGGTGGTGTTGTCGAGCGCCCGGTCGAGGCCGTGATCCTGCGGCAGCTGACAGTAGCGGCCGACTTCGGGGCCGACATCCGGCTGATAGAGGAGATCGCTGAGATCGATGCCCTTGGCCTTCCAGTGCGCGACGGCACGGCGCGGCTCGAGGCGATCGGTGCGGCCCACCATCTCGGCGATGGAGCGGAAACCCAGCTCCGCCATGAGTTCGCGCATTTCGGTGGCGATGAAGCGCATGAAATTGACCACGTGGGCCGGGTCGCCGGTGAAGCGCGCGCGCAGCTGCGGATCCTGGGTGGCGACGCCCACCGGGCAGGTGTTGAGGTGGCAGACGCGCATCATGATGCAGCCCAACGACACCAGCGGCGCGGTGGCGAAACCGAATTCCTCGGCGCCGAGCAGCGCGGCGATCACCACGTCGCGGCCGGTCTTGAGCTGGCCGTCGGTCTCCACCGCGATGCGCGAGCGCAGGTTGTTGAGCACCAGCGTCTGGTGGGTCTCGGCAAGGCCGAGTTCCCAAGGCAGGCCGGCGTGCTTGATCGAGGTCTGCGGCGAAGCGCCGGTGCCGCCGTCGAAGCCGGAAATCAGCACTACGTCGGCATGGGCCTTGGCGACCCCCGCGGCGATGGTGCCCACGCCCACTTCCGACACCAGCTTGACGCTGATCCGCGCGTGGTGGTTGGCGTTCTTGAGATCGTGGATCAGCTCCGCCAGATCCTCGATCGAATAGATGTCGTGGTGCGGCGGCGGCGAAATCAGGCCCACACCCGGCGTCGAATGCCGGGTCTTGGCGATCCAGGGATAGACCTTGCCGCCGGGCAGCTGGCCGCCCTCGCCCGGCTTGGCGCCCTGCGCCATCTTGATCTGCAGTTCGCGGGCATTGACCAGGTAATGACTGGTGACGCCGAAGCGGCCGCTGGCCACCTGCTTGATCGCCGAGTTCTTGGAGTCGCCGTTGGCTTCGGGGACATAGCGCCCGGGATCCTCGCCGCCCTCGCCGGTGTTGCTGCGCCCACCGATGCGGTTCATGGCGATGGCGAGCGCTTCGTGCGCCTCCTGGCTGATCGAGCCGTAGCTCATGGCGCCGGACTTGAAGCGCTTGAGGATGCTCTCGACAGGCTCCACTTCCTCGATGGGAATGGGCGCGCTGGCCTTGAAGTCGAGCAGGCCGCGCAGGGTGTAGTGCTTTTCGAGCTGGTCGTTGACCAGCGCGGTGTATTCCTTGAACACCTTGTAGTTGCCATCGCGCACCGCGCGTTGCAGCTTGTGCACGGTCTGCGGGCTGAACAGGTGCAGCTCGCCGTCGGCACGCCACTGGTATTCGCCGCCCACCTCGAGGGTGTGCGTGGCCAGCGGCCGCTCGGGGAAGGCGTGGCGATGGCGCAGCGCGGATTCCTCGGCGATGGTGGCGAGACTGGCGCCACCGATGCGGCTCGGCGTCCAGGTGAAGTACTGGTCGACCAGGCTGCGATCCAGGCCCACGGCCTCGAAGATCTGCGCGCCGCGATAGCTCTGGATGGTGCTGATGCCCATCTTGGAGATGACCTTGACCACGCCCTTGACCGCGGCCTTGACGAAGTTCTTGCAGGCGGTCGCGTGGTCCACGCCCACCAGCAGCCCCTCGCGGATCATGTCGTCGAGGGTCTCGAAGGCCAGATAGGGGTTGACCGCGCCCACGCCGTAGCCGATCAGCAGCGCGAAGTGGTGGACCTCGCGGGGCTCGCCGGATTCGAGCACCAGGCCGATGCGGGTGCGGGCACCAGTGCGGATGAGGTGGTGGTGCAGGCCGCTGACCGCAAGCAGCGAGGGGATCGCCGCGCGATCGTGATCGACGCCGCGATCCGAGAGGATGAGGATGTTGATGCCTTCGGCAATGGCCTGGTCCGCGGCCGCGAACAATTCTTCCAGTGCCTTCGCGAGCGCCGCCGCGCCACCGGCCACGGGATACAGGATCGGCAGCGTCACCGAGCGGTAGCCGGGCTGATCGAGATGGCGGAGCTTGGCCATCTCCTCATTGGTGAGGATCGGCGACTTCAACTCGATCAGATGGCAGCTCTCGGGCTGCGCCACCAGCAGGTTCTTCTCCGAGCCGATGGTGGTCTCGGTCGAGGTGACGATCTCCTCGCGGATGCAGTCGATCGGCGGGTTGGTGACCTGGGCGAACAGCTGCTTGAAGTAGTTGAACAGCGGCTGCGGACGGCTCGACAGCACCGCGAGCGGGGTATCGGTGCCCATCGAACCCACGGCTTCGACACCGTCGCGAGCCATGGGCACCATCAGCACCCGCAGATCCTCGAAGGTGTAGCCAAAGGCCTGCTGGCGTTGCAGCACGGTCTCGTGATCGGGCTCGGGAATGTGCGGCGGTTCCGGCAGATCGGCCATGCGGATCAGGTGCTGATCCAGCCATTGGCGATAGGGGTGCTCACCCGCCATCTGCGCCTTGAGCTCGTGGTCGGCGACGATCCGCCCCTGGGCGGTATCGACGACGAACATCCGTCCCGGCTGCAGGCGGCCCTTCCGGATGACCTTCTCGGGCGGCACGTCGAGCACGCCGGCCTCGCTGGCCAGGATCACCAGGTCGTCGGAGGTCACGTAATAGCGCGAGGGGCGCAGGCCGTTGCGGTCGAGGGAGGCGCCGATCTGGGTGCCATCGGTGAACACCATCGATGCCGGGCCGTCCCAGGGCTCCATCAGGCAGGAGTGGAATTCGTAGAACGACCGGAGTTCGTCGCTCATGGACTCGTGGTTGGTCCAGGGCTCCGGGATCATCATCATCATCGCGTGCGGCAGTGACCGCCCGGCGAGGACCAGCAGTTCGAGGCAGTTGTCGAACATCGCCGAGTCGGAGCCGTCGGTGTTGACGATGGGGAAGATCTTGTCCAGATCCTCTCCGAACAGGCCGCTGGCCATGATCGACTGGCGCGCGCGCATCCAGTTGACGTTGCCGCGCAGGGTGTTGATCTCGCCGTTGTGGGCCAGATACCGGTAGGGGTGCGAGCGGTCCCAGCTCGGGAAGGTATTGGTCGAGAAGCGCGAGTGGACCACCGCCAGCGCCGAGGTCATGCGCGGATCGCCGAGGTCGGGGAAGTACTTGCCGACCTGCTCCGGCATCAGCATGCCCTTGTAGATGCAGGTGCGGCAGGACAGCGAGCTGATGTAGAACAACCGGCTCTCGGCAAAACGCTGGGAATAGCGGATCTCGTTCTCGGCGCGCTTGCGGATCACGTAGAGCTTGCGCTCGAAGGCCAGCTCGTCGACAAGCGCCGGGTTGCGCGCCACGAACAGCTGGCGCATGAAGGGTTCGCTGGCGATCGCGGTTTCGCCCAGGGAGCTGTTGTCGGTGGGAATATCGCGCCAGCCGAGCAGGGTCTGCCCCTCCTCGGCGATCAGGTGCTCGACGATCTCCTCACAGGCGCGGCGCTCGGCAACATCCTGGGGCAGATAGAACATGCCGACGCCATAGTGTCCGGGCTCCGGCAACTGGATACCGATCGCTGCGGTGACGTCGCGCAGGAAGTCGTGGGGCAGCTGGAT
>DASUDS010000084.1:0-36178 GCA_036275455.1 Porticoccaceae bacterium | reverse complement strand
GCGCCGCCGACGTTGGCGCCGGCTTCGATGGTAATGAAGTTGAGCCCCTGGTCCTTGAGGCGCTTGGTCATGTAGATCCCGGCCATGCCGGCGCCGACCACGATTGCATCCAGTACTTGAGTGTTTGAGTCAGCCATATGGTTCGTCCTTCACAGGTTGAGGTTGCACAGGGGTTGATGTCTACAGGGTTTGATGTTGTACAGACGTTGATGTCTACAGGGGTTGATGTTTACAGGGTTGAGCTTGAACAAAGGTTGATGTTGAACAAAGGGTTGATGCTGAACAAAGGTTGATGTCTGACGAGGGGTTGCAATCACAGTGAATTCGCAGCGGCCCGGCGTTGGTGTCCCGGATCCAGTGGGATTCGGTGCGGGTGTCGTCAGCATTGCCGATCGCCATGATAGCAAACGGCCCCGGCCTGTTAAGAAGCGGCGGCTACGGTTTGCGGCCCACCTGATCCGGGGTTGATCTGGCGCACCGGGACCCCCCGGCGCAGCGCCGATTCATCGTGCCGGCAGCCGGGCTCTGGCGGCAATCTGCTGTTGGCGGTCGTGGTCAGCAATTTGCTTTTGGCGGTCGTGGTCAGTAGCATCGCGCGCGCAATTTGCAGCGCCTCATGGTTGGTCCCCGCTCTCATCCAGCAATCTTGCCGCCGCACTCTGGCCGCAGGCGTGGCGCGGCCGCTGCCTGTCCGTTGCACTTGCGTCAACAACCAAAGCCTTTACCCACAACAATCGCCATTCCAGAGAGGAATTCCGAATGCAAGTCGGCAATCTGATGTTTTTCCAGAATCACCCCTGGTTGCCCATGACCGACGCCGAGGTCTACGTCAACGAACTCCAGGTCGCGGACATGACCGAAGCCCTGGGCTTCGATTCGATCTGGTGTACCGAACACCACTTCACCGACTACCTGCTGTCGCCCAACATCATCGAATTCCTGGCCTACATGGCCGGCCGCACCACCAGGCTCAAGCTGGGCACCGCCGCGGTGATCCTGCCCTGGCACAAGGATCCGCTGCGCGTGGCCACTGACTTCGCGCTGCTCGACAACCTTTCCGGCGGTCGCGCTCTGGCCGGCTTCGGCCGCGGTCTGGCGCAGATCGAGTACGACGGCTTCGGCATTCCGATGGAGGAATCCCGCGGGCGCATGAACGAAGCCGCGCACATGATCCTGCAGGGTCTCAATACCGGCTTCATGGAAGGCAATGGCCAGTACTTCAAGCAGGAGCGGCGCGAAATCCGCCCGCGTCCCATCCGCTCCTTCGAGGATCGCACCTACGTGGTGTCCATGTCTCCCGACACCGTGCCCCACGCGGCCAAGATCGGCGGCGCGTTGATGACCTTCGCCATCGGGCCCTGGGAGAAGCGCAAGCCCGATATCGATGCCTGGCGCGAACTGTACGAGAAAGAGTGGAATCGCGCGGCGCCGCCCTCGGTGGCCAACGTGATCGCGTACTGCGATGCCGATGCCAGCCGCGCCCACGACGTCGCCCACAAGTACATGGCGGAGTACTGGAACACCGCTACCGCGCACTATGAAATGAAAGGCGACCACTTCGCCGGCAAGGGCGGTCAGTATGACCACTACGCGAAATCGGCCGCTGCCATGCGCCACATCGGCGACGAAGGCATGGGCAAAATGTTCACCAACTGTCAGGTGTACGGCACCCCGGATCAGATCCTGCAACAGATCAAGGGGATCGAGGATCTGGTCGGTGACATCGACGTCAACGTCACCTTCAGCTACGCCGGTCTGCCCTACGACCAGGCCAAGCAGAGCATGAAGCTGTTCGGCGAGCAGGTGCTGCCGGTGCTGAAAAACGGTTGGGCCGAGCGCAAGGCCGCGGCCGGCTGAGCGCCATTTGGCTCAACCCTGAGGGCGGCTGCGGCCGCCCTTTTTCGTGGGGCCGCGGTTGTGGACTCGATGTCGGCGCGGCGGGGGATCGGCCGGGTCACTTGCGCCAGATCAGGCGAGAGCGGGATTGCGCTGGCGAGTCCGGAGCGCGCCTCGCTACCATCCGTGCTCAAACGCATTTTCACCTGTCCCTGGTTTTCCGCGAGGAGCACGCCAATGAAAGTCGGCCAACTGATGCTGTTTCAGAATCACCCCAATCTGCCGCAGAGCGATTTCGACATGTACCAGAACGAGCTCGACATCGCGCTGATGTCGGAGCCGCTGGGGCTGGATTCGATCTGGGCAGTGGAGCACCACTTCACCGATTACACCCTGTGCCCGAACATTCCCCAGTTTCTTGCGTTCGTGGCTGGTCAGACCAAGCGCATCAAGGTCGGCACTGCGGCCATCATCCTGCCCTGGCACAAGGATCCGATCCGGGTAGCGACCGACATCGCCATGCTGGACAACCTGTCCAAGGGCCGGGTATTGCTCGGCATGGGCCGTGGGCTGGCCAAGATCGAGTACGACGGTTTCGGTATCGACATGGCGGAATCCCGCGACCGCATGAACGAGATGGCGGCCATGGTGCTGGAGGCACTGGAAACCGGCTTCATGGAAGGCAACGGCAAGTACTTCAAGCAGGAGCGCCGCGAGATCCGCCCGCGGCCGTTCAAGTCCTTCCGCGACCGCACCTTTATCGTGTCGATGTCGCCCGATACCGCGCCCCATGCCGCCAAGCTGGGCGGGTCGATCATGACCTTCGCCATCGGCCCCTGGGAGAAGCGTGCGGTCGAGATCGAGCGCTGGCGCGAGTTCTACCGCAAGGAGCAGAACGGCAAGGCGCCGCCGCCGACCAGCGCCAATCTGTTCGTGATCTGCGACAAGGATCCGAAGAAGGCCGAGGACATGGCCTACCGCTACATGTCCGATTACTGGATCTCGGCCATGGTCCACTATGAGATGAAGGGCGAGCATTTCTCGGATCGTGGCAAGGGCGCCTACGACTTTTACCACGAGGCCGCCAAGGCGATGCGCAAGGCCGGCGACGAAACCATGGGTCGGCAGTTCACCGACTTGCAGATCTGGGGTACCCCGGCGCAATGTCTGGAGCGGATCGAGAGCATCCAGAACATCATCGGCCCCATGGACATCAATTGCAGCTTCAGCTTTGCCGGCATGCCCTACGAGTACGCGAAGAAGAGCATGAAGCTGTTTGCCGAGACGGTGGCGCCGGTCGTGCGCGACTGGGAGGCACCCGGCTATCAGGCTGCCTGAAACCCTATTTGCAGTTGGTTGTTGCCACCTTTGCGGCGGGGTCTCCCCGCCGTTTTTTTTGCCGGCGACGCTGCCTTGCAACGGGGACGACGACTCGCTGCGCGCGGGATATCCGACGGGCCAGGAAGTGCTTGGGCAGCGATGCCGTTGACCCGGCAACTGTGGCACTTGCGGGAGTTGAACAGCAGGTGTTAGCCTCGAAATAACGCAGCGCCATGGCCGCGATAACACAGGGTGCCGCGCTGGTTAAGGGCCGACCAGCGCAGCAGCTCCCCGGATGTCTTGGGCCATGTGGCGGACATGCCGGCTGGGATCCAGGCGCCGGGGTTGATGCCCGCAAGGTGCCTGATACCCGCAAGGCGCTTGATGCCCGCAAGGCGCTTGATGCCCGCATGACGGCTTGCTGCACCGATAACAATATCAACCAGGGGAGGTGTGCCTTGTATCAGCCGATACATTCAGCGATCGATTCCGATCGCGAAAAGCGATATCCACGGGCCTCGACGGGTGCAGGACCCGTAGCAGGCAGCATGCGAGCAGCTCTGGCAGCTGGCTTCGCCAGTCTGGCCGCGGGGCCGGCGCTTGCCTTGACGTTCAACCTGGGCGAAGTCGAGGCTTTTGTCGACACCACGGCGACGGCCAGCGTTGCGATGCGCACCCAGAGTGCCGACAAGCGCTCGTTCATTCCCAGCTCGGGGAACACGCAGGTTTTTCCTGACGGCGGCGATATCTACAGCTCGCCCTTTTCGCTTCTTACGGACGTGGGGCTGAAGAAGGACAACTACGGGATTTTTTCCCGCATGTCCTACACCTACGACCACACCATCATGAACCAGGACTGTGAAAATTGTTTCCGGCCCACGCCCGGGGGGCAGATCGACGGGATCTCCGGTGCTGCGCAAAACTATGCGGGCAACAAGTTTCGGCTGCTGGATCTGTTTGCCCATGGCAGCTGGAGTCCCGGCGGTCACCTGCTCAACGTTCGCGTCGGCAAGCAGGTGGTCAACTGGGGTGAAAGCGATATTTTGGGTGGCGGCATCAGCCAGATGCAGAACCCGGCGGATTTCGGCAAGACCACCACGCCGGGAACCGAGATCAAGGAGACCCTGCTGCCTCAGGAAATGATCTATGGGCAGTTCGGGCTCACCGACGACGTGACGCTGGAGGCCTATTACGTCTGGAACTGGCGCCGGGCCGAGTTTTTTGGCACGGGCACATTCTTCACGCCTTTTGATTTTTATGGAAAGGGATATAAGCCTGATTTGCTGATCCCGGGCATCCCCTATACAGGTACCGACCGGGCTGCCGATGGCGGGCAGTGGGGTTTGGCCGTTCACACCATTCTGAGCTCACTGGACGATGCCGACCTCGGGTTTTACTGGGTGCGATCCCATGCCTTCATGCCCGCGCCGACCGTCGACGAAAGCCACCATGTGCCGGATCCCTACTCCATCCACCCCCTGGGGGTCAGCATTGCGGGCTATCGCTGGAAGTTCGCCCAGGATCTGGACACCTTTGCCGCGTCGCTCAATGGCGTGCTGCCGGGCAGCCTGGGCGTCGCATTCCAGACCGAACTGAACTACCGGCCGGATTTCCACGACGTCCGTCAATGTGGAAACCTGTTCGGGCTGGGCGGTGTGCAAACGGCCTTTGGCATGTTGCCGCCCGGGCTGGCCGGGCCCGACGGTGAAATCATTGGGTGTGGCACCGAAACCAACGACATGTGGACCTACCTTGGCGCCCTGACCTACTCGGACGCCACGACACTGCTGGGTGCGAACGTGCTCAGCCTGATCCTGAACGTCAACGCGCAGTGGATCACCGACCTGCATGGCGGCGATCCGACGGATGTGGTCTACCACGGTCCGGGTCCCGCGTTCTCCGGCCATTTCAAGGGTGCCGATGGCCTGGATCAGCCGGTGACACCGTTCTCCTGGGGCTATGCCCTGGTGGCGCAACTGGAGTACAACGATATTTTCGCGAATCTGGACATGAAGCCCACGCTGGTCTGGATCCACGGCGTCGACGGCTATCAGCCGCAGGCCACCGGAATCGGTGGCGGACTGCAAAAGGGCCAGCAAATCGCCCGCGCCAGCCTGGAATTCAGCTATCTGGCCAGCACCTCCCTGGAACTTGCCTATTCGCAATGGCTGGGGGACAACGCTGCGGGCAACTATTTCGACCGCGACAACCTGTCGCTGGTCTTCAAGTATCGCTTCTGAGGGATCTGCAATGTTCGCGACACAGCCTGACAATATGCGTTCATTCGGTGCGTTTGGTCTTGCAGCACGTAACCTGGGTGTTGCTGCGTTGTTGCTATCCGCCCCGCTGTTGCTATCCGCCCCGTTGTGGGCGGTCCCCCTGACCAGCGAAGAATTGGCCAAGCTGGGCCTGAACGGCACCGAGTTGACGCCCATCGGCGCGATCCGTGCCGGGAACGCGGAGGGAACGATTCCGGAGTGGAAGTACGAGCACCTGCCGGTGCCCGCGGGCTTCAAGCCTGGCGACCATCACCCCGATCCTTTTTCCGCGGATCAAGTCCTGTTCACGATCACCAAGGACAACTACCAGCAGTACGCCAGCAAGCTGAGCCCGGGGCAGATCAAGTTGTTCGAGGTGATCCCTGGCTACAAGATGAACATCTACCCATCGCGTCGGAGTGCCGTCTACGAAGAGCGTTTCTACACGGCGACATTGGCCAACGCCAAGACCGCCGAGGTGGTAGTTTCAGGGAATCAGATCGGTTTCAAGAATGCGTCCATTGCCTGGCCGTTTCCGATTCCAAAGGATGGCAACGAGGCCATCGCCAATGCATTGACCCGACCGCTGCCGTCGTGGATCAACTTCTGGGACAACACTGCGGCGACCACCGCGAACGGCAGCTATGAAGTCAACAAGTTGTCCGTGCAGATTCATTGGACCTATGGCGATCCTGCCAATGCCACCGAAAGCTTCGATCCCAGTGCTCCCGGTACCGGGTATGGCTATTTCCAGACCATCACGGCTCCGGTGAAGCAGGCTGGCCAGGTGCTGCTCGCCCACGATCCCATCACCTATACCGCCAATCTTCGCCAGGCCTGGCAATACAACCCGGGACAGCGCAGGGTCAAGCGGGCACCGCAGATCAACTACGCCTACCCGTTTCCCGGAAGCAGCGGGTTGATGACGGTTGATTCCGGCTATGGCTACAACGGTCCGAACGATCGCTTCGAGTGGAAGCTCGAGGGCTTGGTCGAAAAATATGTTCCCTACAATTCCTACAAGCTGCACAGCGGGGATATCAAGGTCGCGGACATCATCACCAAGGAAGGCCGGCTCAACCAGGATCTGGCCCGCTACGAATTGCACCGGGTGTGGAAGTTGACCGGAACCCTGCGCGAGGGAACCAGCCACATTTATGGCTATCGGGAGCTGTTTCTGGACGAGGATAGCTGGTGGGTCTTGCTCGCCGACAACTACGATCGGCGCGCTGAGCTGTGGCGTCCCATCGAACTCCACACCGTCAATCTCTACGACGCACAGACCATGTTCTACACGCTGTTGGATTCCTACGATCTACAGTCCGGTCGGATGATGTTCATGGGGCTGGATAACGAGGATCCTGGGCCGGACATGAGCTGGCGGGCCGACGATTCGTATTTTTCTCCCGGGTCGATACGCGCCCAGGGAACGCGTTGACCGGGCCGCCTCGGGTGGGGCCGTGCGCAAATGGCCGGAATGCTCCGGCCATTTGCTTATTGAAGTGTGCCTGACCGATTTCCAATAACAAGACAGGCAGACCGGGCTTCGGGTCTGACGCAGTAATCCAGGGGGCCGTAGATGGACCGGATCGTTTGGGTGATGTTTACCTATCGGAAGACGATTCTGACGATATTTTTTGCATTTACCGTATTGATGGGCATCAATGCGCTCAAGCTGCGCATGGATTCCGGATTTGAAAAGCTCATGCCGTTGCAGCATGACTATATCAAGACGTTGATGGCCTATCAGGATGATTTCGGTTCCGGAAATCAAATCATCGTGGCGCTGCTGCAACGAGAAGGGGATATCTTCACTCCGGCCTTCTTCAAGGCACTTCAGTCCGCCACCGACGAAATTTTCTTTCTCCCCGGTGTCGCGCGATCCTCGGTGACATCCCTGTTTACGCCAAACGTGATTTATATCGAGGTCATCGAGGATGGCTTTGCTGGCGGGAACGTCATCCCTGCGGAATTTCAGCCTACCGAAGAATGGATGCCGGTGGTCAAGGCCAATGTCATCAAATCAGGCAGGCTGGGCGAGCTGGTGGCCAATGATTTTTCCGGCGCGCTGATCAGGGCGGAGCTGATCGAGCGCGATCCGACCACCGGGGCGCCCCTGGATTACCGGAAGATCGCCGAGGACCTCGAGGAGAAGATCCGCGGCCGTTTCGAGGGAAATGGCATCGATGTCAGCATCATCGGCTTTGCCAAGTCCACTGGAGACATTGCGAAGGGCGCCGGGGACGTAGTGATTTTCTTTGGCATCACGCTGGTGATTACCGGCATCTTGCTCTGGCTCTATACGCGGTCGTTCGTGCTGTCCCTGCTGCCGCCGCTGGTGTCCCTGGTGGCGGTGATCGGGCTGTTGGGCGCGCTGGATCTGCTCGGCTACGGGCTCGATCCCATGTCGATTCTGGTGCCTTTTCTGGTGTTCGCGATCGGCGTCAGTCACGGCGTGCAGATGGTGAGTGGCTGGATGGGCGAAGTGATGTACGGCGGCGATGCCGATGCCCATGGCCAACCGGTCGTGCCTGCGCTGGAGCGTCCGCGGGGCGTCGATGCCATGGAGGCGGCGCAGCGCACCTTCCGGCGCCTGCTGGTTCCCGGTGCGCTCGCGGTGATCACCACCTCGGTGAGCTTCGCCACCATCCTGCTGATCGACATCCAGATTGTTCGCGAAACCGCCATCACCGCCAGTGTCGGCATGGCGATCATGCTGCTGACCAAGATGATTTTGCTGCCGATACTGCTTTCCTACGTCAGGATCCACAAGCTCGATGCCTATCGCGAGCGTCACCGCAGCGCAGAGATGCGTCGCGACGCGCTGTGGCGGTTTCTCGCCCGCGCCACCGATACCGGACCTTCCCTGGCGATATTGGCCGTTACCACCTTGATCGCGCTATGGGGATTCCACGAAGGCAAGCAGATGAAGATCGGCGATCTCCATGCCGGGATTCCCGAGCTGCGCGAAAACGCACGCTACAACATCGACAGTCGGGTGATTGAAGACAAGTTTTCAATTGGTGTCGACAAGTTGTCGGTGATCGTGGAGGCGCCGGAAAACGCCTGCGTAGACTACGACATCATGAAGGAGATCGATCGGTTCGCTTGGTACCTGCAGGGTCTGCCGGGCGTCCATTCGGTCGATTCGCTCGCGCGATCCATCAAGCTGATCATCGCCGCGAACAACGAAGGCAACCCGCGCTGGTTCGATCTGTCCAGGGATCCCAACAACCAGGCGTCCGCGCTGCACGACCTCGAACGCGGTGGCGGCGACGAGTACATGAACGCTTCCTGCAGCGCGATGCCGGTGAACATCTATACGGTCGATCACAAGGCCGAGACCATCGATGCGATCATCAAGGGAGTTCAGCAATTCGAGTCCCGATTGCCGGAGGAGAAATTCAGGTTGCGCCTGGCCGCAGGCAACGTCGGCATCATCGGCGCGACCAACCAGACGGTGGCGGCGGCGGAGCGGCCGATGCTCGGTTGGGTTTACGGCGTGACG
The DNA here is from genome assembly GCA_036275455.1 of Porticoccaceae bacterium. Taxonomy (GTDB): domain Bacteria; phylum Pseudomonadota; class Gammaproteobacteria; order Pseudomonadales; family Porticoccaceae; genus JAGPUQ01. Next base: position 27,256 of record DASUDS010000084.1, on the reverse strand, counting down.
ATCGTGCTCGCCTTGCTCGCCTTCCGGTCGGTCGCCGGCACCCTCTGCATCGTGATCCCGCTCGCCGTGGTGTCCGTGCTCGGCAATGCCATGATGGCGCTGCTTGGCATCGGCCTGAAAGTGAACACGCTGCCGATGATGGCGCTGGGTGTCGGCGTGGGGGTGGATTACGCGATCTACATCTATTCGGCGATGAGCGGCTACGTTCAGGCCGGAGATACGCTGCGCGAGGCCTACTACAAGGCCATGCGACTTACCGGGAAGGCGGTCATTTTCATCGGCATGACGCTGGGCGCAGGCGTGGCCACCTGGATCTTCGCGTCGCTGAAGTTTCAGGAAGACATGGGGATCCTGCTCACCTTCCTGTTTCTCACCAACATGCTTGGGGCGATCCTGATTCTCCCGGCGCTGGCGCGCTGGCTGGTCCCGGCGGCTGCGCAGGCCAAGAGAGGATAGGCGCTCGTCCGCGGCCGGGCATTGGTGCGACCATTTGTCGCATCCACGAAGTCCTCGAACTGAGGGATGATGTCGCCCCACGCCGATTGAGTCTTGCCCCATTGCTGTCCATGGCGTTCTTGAGCCGGCCGGCAGTGGCCGGCATTGTCAAACGGGTGCCGGTACTGGCCAGCGGGGCCGTGGCGCGTTGGTGGCGCCGAAGTCGACGGTCAATGGGAAGCCATCGTGGCTGACCCCAGGCGCGCAATGCTCGTCTGGGGGTTGGCGGTGGTGGTGGCGGTGGCTGTCCATGCCGGCGTGGTCCGGATGCTGTGGTGGCCGCAGGTATCCGTTGCACCCCATGCGGCGGTCATCGTGCAGTTGATCGAGCGGCCGCAACCGGCGATCGAGCGGCCACAGCCGGCGCCAGCGGAAGCTCCCCCCGTGGCTGCCAGACCCGTGCCGCAGCCGCCGGCTGCCGTCGCGCCGAAACCGCGGCACCCAGCAGCACAGGCCGCCGCGAAGCACCCTGTGCCGGTCAAGCCAAAACCTGCGTTGCAGGCGGAATCGAAGCTCGCACCGGCGCCGCAGCTGCGGCCTGCGGGCCAACCGCAACCCGCGCTGGCACCGACCTCGGAACCGCAGCCGAGCGCGTCCGTGCCTGTGGCCGCGGCTGCGCCGCCAGCCGTCGCGATGGCCCCTCTGCCCGAGCCGGAGCTCGCAGTGCAGTGCCAACACCGACCACCGCCAGTCTATCCCGCCGCCGCCCGCCGCCGCGGCCAGGAGGGCGTGGTGGAGCTGCGGGTGAATCTGTCCGCCACTGGCGCCGTGACTCGGGTCACCGTGGCGCGCTCCTCGGGGGCGAGTGCGCTCGACCAGGCGGCGGTGGCCGCGGTGCGTAACTGGCGTTGTGAACCGGCGCGCGCCGGCGGCGTCGCGGTGCCGGCGGCCGCCGTGCAGCGCATTCGTTTTTCCCTGCGATGAGACCTTGTTGAGGTGGCGATGATCGAATTCGGCTTCGAACATTTCGTGCGGCAGCTCGATCCCCTGGGCTGGGTGCTGATGGCAGTGCTGGCGCTGCTGTCGCTGGCGAGCTGGACGTTCTTCCTGGTCTGGCTGGGGCGCGGCGCCTGTGCGCTCGGCCATAGCCGCCGCTATGCCGCGGAGGTGCTGGCCGCACCCGCACTCGCCGCGCGTGCACCGCTGGCACGAGGCGCCGCCGCGGAGTCCCGCCTGCTCGCCCTGGTGTGCGCCGGCCGCGCGCTGGCCGATGCCGGGTACCCATTTGCCGAGGCCGGCGGTCTCGCCGCGCACCTCACCCGAGGCCTGCGCCAGCAGCTCGATCGCGCGGCGGTTGAGGCCGAGCGCGGCCTGGCGCTCTTCGCCACCACTGCGGCGACCGCGCCCTATCTCGGGTTGCTCGGTACCGTGTGGGGCATCTACCACGCGCTGCTGCGGATCGCCGCGACGGGCGAAGCGGGACTCGCGGCGGTCGCCGGCCCCATCGGCGAGGCGCTGGTGATGACCGCGCTCGGCCTGTCGGTGGCGATCCCGGCGGTGTTCGCCCACAACCTCATTCAGCGCCGCAACCGGCTGCGGCAGGCGCATCTAGAGGATTTCGCGGCCAGTCTGTTGCTGCGCGCCACGGCATCGGATGCGGCCGCGCAGGTCGATGCCGAACGCGCCGCGCCGCTGCGTCGGCTGGGGGGCTGAGCCATGGCCTTCGGAGATGGCATCGGTCAGCCGCCGCGCAGCAGCGCGGAGATCAACATCGTGCCTTTGGTGGACGTGATCCTGGTGCTGCTGGTGATTTTCATCGTCACTGCGCCGCTGATCACCCAGACGGTGAAGGTGAACCTGCCGGAGGCGAAGAGCCAGCCAGTGCACACGCCCACCAAGCCGGTGGTGGTGGCGATCGGTGCCGATGGGCAGCTGCATTGGGATGGTCGCGTGCTGACCCTCGAAGCGCTGGAGACCGAGGCGCGCGCGTTGGCGGCGGCGCGGCCGGATGCCGAGCTGCATATCGAGGCCGATAGGGTGGTGGCCTATGACGCCGTGGCGCAGGTGCTGGCCGCGGCCGCGCGCGCCGGAGTGGTGCGGATTGGCTTCGTCACCGATCCGGGCCAGGCCCGGCCCCAAGCCGCGCCGACACCCTGAGGGCGGGGCCAGATTTACCGCACGGCGCGCTGCGGTACGCGCAGCATCCGGACGCCGTAGCGGGGGGCAATGTCGGTCCAGGCAATCAGCAATTCTCCGCCCACCGCCAATAGCTGCGGCACGCCCGAGTCGCGATTGGCCGGCACCTTGGCAAGCGTCAGGGAGCGCCCGACGCCGTCCCCGCTGGCCTGGGTCAGACGCAGGTCGGCCAGCGCAGCGCCCTGCGCGGGCGCGCTGATGTACAGCACGGCGGCGGTGTCGTCCCCCAACCAGGCAATGGCGGGGCGCCCCACCGGGCTGGCAATGTCGATGTCGTGCACGGCTTCGAGCGCGGGCACGCCATCGCGTATGAAGGCCGCCCGCACGCGCGCACTCCCGCCGGCGGCGGTGAACCAGGCCGCTGCCAGCCGCTCGCCGCGCGCCGCCAGGCTGACGCCATTGGTCGGGCAGCCTGCGATCCGCCAACCCTCGCCGGCCAGCGGGATGGGCGCCGACCAGCCCTCGGCAGTGCGGCGACGCAGTTGAAAGTCACGGATCTCGTCGCTGGTGCGACCCCGGTAGGCCACCCACAGGTTGCCCCGTGTGCGCGCCAGCGCCGGCCAGCAGCAGGAGCAGACGTCCCCATCGACGACGGCCTCGGCGCCAGCAGCGCCATCGCGGTCGATGTCCGCCGAGCGCAGCGCGAAGCTGTGGCGGGCATCGTTGGCGCGGCCGTCCAGCCAGACCATGGCGGCCCGGTCATCCAGAGCGGCGATGGCGGCAAAGCCATGCTCGGCCGGCCCGACATCGGCGTGTGGCGCCGGCCGGGACGTCCAGCGCCGGCCATCGTCGCTGGAACCGGCCATGGCGATGCCGTAGTGATAGGGGCTGTCGGCCCGCGGATGGCGCACCAGCCAGTGCGCCAGCCAGAAATCGGCGGCGATCGGTACCACGGAGGGGAAGTCGCCCCAGTTGACGAACCAGTCCCGGCCTCGGGCCACCTCTACCGGCGTTTCGAAACGGCCGTCCCGATAGCGCGCCGCACGCAGCACATGCCCGCCGTCCGGTGCCGGTTCGACCCAGGACAGCACCGCGCCACCGGCGGGATGGGCGGCGAGCCGCGGCAGGCGTGCGCCCGCACCCGCCGGCGCCGATACGGGTTGAACGCTGGCGGCGACCGAGGCGGCCGGGTAGCGCAGCCACCACAGGAGGGTGGCCACGGCGAGCAGCAGCGCCGCCGTGGCGGCGACGGCCCCGCCGCGTCGACTCAGAAGCTGCCGTGCCACGACAGCTCGACCGCGCGCGGCTCGCCGAGCAGGAATTGCGAGCCGTTGTTGCCGTAGGAGCGGTTGGCGTAGACCTCGTCGGTGAGGTTGCGCCCGCGCAGGGTCAGTTCGCCGCCAAATGCGGTGCGGCTGATGGACGCACCGAGCGTGGTGTAACTGTCCATGGTGATCGAGTTGGCGTTGTTGGCCGTGCGCGGGCCGACGTACTCGGCGCTGGCGGCGAGGCGCCACTGGCGGCTCGGGTAAAAAGTCACCCAGACATCGCCGAGCTTCTCGGCCACGTCGGGCGGCAGGTTGCCCGCGCGCGACACGCCGACCCCGGCGACACGTTCGTTGAATTCATCGAAGCGGGCGTCGAGCAGCGACAGGCTGGCATCGATGGCCCACTGGGGGTGCGGGCGCAACGCGACGGCCAGCTCGAAGCCGTCCGAGGACTGCTCGCCGATCTGCACGGTGAGGGTGGAGTCGAGCGGGTCGCGCGTGAGGATGTCGCTGCGCACGATGTCGAAGTAGGCCAGCGTGATTTCGCCGAGTGACCAGGGCAGATCCGCCTTGACCCCGGCCTCCCACTGACGGCCCTGGGTGAGGTCGAAATTGCGCTGCGCCTCGGTGAGCGTGACGATCTGGGACGGCGCCTCCAGCGCCTTCGACCACTGTCCGTAGAGGGTGACGTCCGCCGTCAGGTCGTACACCAGGCCGGCGCGGTAGGAGTTGCCGGCCCACTGCTGGTCGAACTGGGCGTCATTGCGCAGGTCGTGCGAATCGAGGTCGATCCAGTCCCGTCGCGCCGCCAGCGACAGCTTGAGCGCGTCGGTCAGGTTCAGGTAATCCTCGATGAACAGGGCCTGCTGCACCAGGCGGGTCTTGCGAAACGGCAGGAACGGCGAACTGGTCGTGAACTCGCCCGGATCCGGGTTGAACAGCGCCACCGCATCGGCGCCACCGGCAAAGGGCGAGTTGCTGTCGCGCTGGTGCAGGTTGCGGGAGATGTCGTGGCCGATCACCAGGCGATTGGCGAGCCCGAACAGCGGCTGGCGCAGGTTCAGCTGCGTGAGGTTGCCCAGCAGCTCCTGGTCGTGCGCGATGTGCAGAAAATCGCTGCGGCTGACCGACGGCAGGACCGGATCGAGCCCGTAGACCTCGGCGTTGTGCCAGAAGCGGTTTTCGTTGTTCGAGTAGGTCTCGTTGCTCAGGGTGGTTGCCTCGTCGAGGCGCTGCTCCAGCTTCAGGCGCACCCAGCGCATTTCCTTGGCGACGCGGTCGTCGTCGACGTTGTAGTTCTCGTCCTCGGTGCCGCCGACGATGTGGCCGGCGCGGTGGGGCGTACCGAAATACCACTCGCCCTGATCCTTGATGAATTCCCCGGCCAGCGTGGCGGTGAAGTTGTCCGTGGCCGCCAGGCGCAGCTCGCCACTGGCGTGGTAGTACTCGTAGGACGTGCGGTCGACGAAGCCCGAAGAGCCGTGCGGCCCGCCGGCGTAGCTCAGGTCCATGCGGTACGCCAGCTGCTCGGTGGCGCTGCCGCCGACGCCGGCGCCGACGACGCGCTGGTCCCAGGTGTCGAAGCTGGACAGCAATTCCGTTTCTTCCACGCCGTCCGCGGCCTTGGTGACGAAATTGACCGCACCGCCGATGCTGCCGAAGCCGTTCAGCACCGAGGCCGGGCCGCGGATCACCTCGATGCGGTCGTAGTTGAAGGTGCCGCGCGGCGACATCGCGAGGCCCGGATAGCGCAACCCGTTGTACAGAAACGGCAGGCTGAGGGTTCCGGAGAAACCGCGCGTGGAATAGCAGGTGAGCCCGAAGCACTGGCCGCCGAGCACGCCAACGGCGCTGTCGAGCGCCTGCTGGGTGGTGGTGATACCCCGGCTGCGCAGGGTGTCGCGGTCGATGATCTGCACGCTGGCCGGCGTCTCGCGCACCGTCAGGTCGAGCCGGCTGCCGGAGGCAACGGCTTCGTCGAGCGGGATTTGCGCGCCTTCGCGGCTGCGCTCGTCGGTGACGGTGATTGCTTCGAGCATGGCGGCGGCGGCGGTCGCGCCGGCAGCGGCCGGTGTCGTGGTCAACACTGCTGCCAGCGCGGTGAGCAGCGTGGTGGACGGGCGGGATGGAACGGCAGCCTGGCGTGGATCCTGCATCGAGCACTCTCTTTTTTTTCGGGACGGGAAGGTGGGCCAGAGCGCGACTCGGCGCATGTGGATGCGACGAGTCGCGCAGGTCGATCGGTCAGAAGCTGTCGGTCGGTCAGAAGCTGTAGCTGACTCCGGCATAAAGCGAACGGCCCATGCCCGGCACGGCAATGCCCCAGGGCACGCTGTTGATGCCCATGGTGGCGCCTTGGCCGACATAGGCACCGCCGGTGGGCAGGTCGTAGTTTCTGTCGAGCAGGTTCTCGGCGCCGATGTCGATCCGCACCCGGTTCCAGGAATAGCTGCCGCGCAGGTTCACCAGGCTGTAGCCCGAGGTTTCGATCTCGTTGCGCACCGCGGAGACCTCGTCCTTGCCCGCGACCACCACCCATTCCAGCGCGTTGTCCCAGGAACCGTATTGCTGGGTCAGGGTGAATTTGGCGTTGAGCGGCATGATGTTGTAGAGGTCGTCGCCGGTATCGCGGTTTTCGCCGCGGGTGTAGTTCACCAGACCGCGCAGGCCGAAGGCGCCGAGCTCGGTGGTGGCCAGCGGCAGATGGCCGGAGACGTCGACGCCGTAGAGGCGGGCGGAGTCATTGTCGTACTGCAGATTGACGAACTGGTTGCGCGCGGTGGCATTGCCCGGGCCGCCGCACAGGGCGTTCATCATCATGCCGCTGCCGGGGCAGCGCTCGGCGTCGATGTAGTCGTCGACGTGACTGTAGTAGGGAGTTACCTTCAGTTCGGAAGCGCGATCCGCGCTGTGCCAGTCGAAGGTGAACGACAGGGTGTGGGCGATTTCAGGGTCCAGTTCCGGGTTGCCCAGATAGCCGTTACCGTCGCCGGCGAAGTTGTTCATGATCAGCGCCATGCCGTTCTGCGACCAGGAGTAGCGCTCGTAGAGGTTGGGCGAGCGCGTCTTCATCGCGTAGCCGAATTCCAGCGCGCGGGTGGGATCGATGACATGGCGAGCCAGCGCGGTGACGTCGAAGTTGTCGTCGTTGCGCTCCCGATCGCGGGCGTTGAAGGCCGCGGCGGAGAGCGCATAGCCGGCGTAGACGCCGTTGTAGCCCTGCACCGGTCCGGTATCGGTGCGCACGTGCTCGTAGCGCGCTCCGACCAGCGTCAGCCACTGCGGATTTAGTTTGGCCTCCCACTCGGCGAACAGCGCCGCGCGGTCGCGCTCGCCGTCATTGATGTTGTAGAAGGTATCGGGGGCCATGCCGCCGAAGGCGAGGCCGGGCGGCAGGGTCGCCGGCGATGGCGGCCACAGGTCGTCGAGGCGGTAGCGCTGGTACTCGCCGCCCAGCCGCAGGAGATCGGTGGCGGTGACATCGAGGCTCGCAGTCAACCTGGCGCCCAGGTTGTCGCTGTCGGTCTTCATCGGCATGCCCGGCGCCACGATCCCCGGCGCGGCGCCATAGACGAACTGCTTGTCCGCGCCGAAGTTCATGGTGTGATCGACGGTCTCGTGGTAGCCGACTGTTTCCAGCGAACCCCAGCCGAATTCGCCGAGATAGCGCAGCTGGAAGCGGCGCTCGGTGTCGTCGACCATGTCCATGCGCTGGTTGGGATAGCCCTGATCGGGAATTTCCTGGTAGCCGAGCTTCGCTTCGAACAGATGATTCTCCTGTTTCACCGCCACGCCGAGCAGATGATTCTGTACTTCGTAGGCGCTGGAGCCGACTTCGTCGCGGGGCAACAGATGGCCGGGGCGGCCGGTTTCGCGAAGGGTCTTGAAGTCGCCGCCGGCGTCGTAGTTGTTGGCGGTGGCGAAGGCGCCGCTGTAATTCAGGCTGAGGTTCTCACTGGCCAGGGTCGTGGCGGCCTGGCCGCGAAAGCCGTCGCCGTTGCTCTGATAGAAGGTGCCGAAGCGGCCTTTGGTCAATGTTTCCTGCCCGGGAGCGGCGAACACCGGCGACGCCGACTCCACCGCGATGGTGCCGCCGATCGAATCGCCCCCGACGCTGACCGGGGTGAGCCCCGCCCACACCCGAATCGATTCGACCTGGGACGGGTCGAGGTAGGACAGCGGCGGATTCATGTGGTTGGGGCAGCTCGCTACCGGGCTGATGCCGTCGAGCAGAACCCGGATGCGGTCGTCGGCCAGGCCATGAATTGCGGGAAAGCTCGAAATCCCCCCGGCGGCATTGACGGTGACGCCGGGCAGATCTTCCAGCAGACGCGCGGTATCGCTGGCCGCGGTGCGCTTGCGCGCGAGTACCTGGTCATCGACTCCAGTGCCGTCAAAGGCCGTAGCTGACGTCGATTCCTCCACCAGGATTTCCGCTAGCTCGTATGGCTCCGCCGCGCCCGCGAAGGCGCTCGCGAGCATGATCGATAGCGCCAGGCTGCGCCGCCGGATAGCGCTGGTTTCAACAGAATGCGGCATTGGAAGACTCCTCGATCGAGCCAGATGGCGGAACCCACGGCGCCGCCTGCGACAGGGCAGAGGCGGCGCGGTGCGCGATGCGGGAGCAGGTTAATCAGGCCGTGCGGCCGCGGGAATGCGGCAAATTGTCGCACTCCGTTTGGTGGGGCTCGTGCGGTTTGCGCTTTGGGGCGGAGAGGAAGCTTGGCGAATGAGTTCGGCAGGTGGTCCATTGACCTGAACCCATGGCTGCCCTACCGTCGAGGTGCCCCTTGACCTGGAAGGCCGCCGAAGGAAGAAGATCATGCCCGCAAAAAAGCAGCGAGATATCGAAAAGCGTTATTCCCGGGCGGAGTTTGTCGCCAAACTGCGCCGCCTGGCCGATGCCATCGAGAGCGGAAAGCGTTTCACCATTCAGATCGCCGGGGAGCGCATTTCCGTTCCCCTGCGGGCGATCTACAACATCGAACATGAGCGCGCCGCCGACGGCGAAGAAATCGAGTTTCAGCTCAAGTGGTCGAATTCGTGAGTTTTGACGGCGGTGTCGGCTGGGCGTCCGCCGGCTGTCTCCCGCTCAGGACAGCAGGTGGTCGGTGCGGCTCAGGTAGCCGATCTCGCGGCGTTTGAGGCAGACCTCGGTGACCGAGGTGTTGTCGACTCGGTAGCGGGTCCAGCTGGTGCTGTCGCGGTCGATCCAGTGCGACAGCGCAAAGGCGATAGCCAAACCGTGGCTGACCACCACGATGTTTTCGCCCGGGTGGCTGGCGTGGAATTCCTCCACCGCCGCGACGAAGCGCCGGGTGACCTCGTGGCGGCTCTCGCCGCCCGGCGCGCAATGGTGCTCGTCGGCCATCATGCGTTTGACGAAGCCGTCATCGCCACCGAGTTCGACGAAACTCCTGCCCTCGAATTCGCCGGCACCGAATTCCACCAGCCGCGGATCCAGGCGCAGTTCATGGCCATGGCGCGCGGCGATGCGTTCTGCGGTGTGGCGGGCGCGCTGCAGCGGGCTCGAATAGATGGCGTGGATCTCGGGCAGGTAGTTGTGGAAAAACTCGCCGAGCCGCTCGGCCTGCCGGTGCCCGAGTTCGTTGAGCGGGGTGTCGGTATGGCCATGCCAGACCTGATCGACGTTGGCATGGGTCTGGCCGTGGCGGACGAGAAGGAGCTTGCCCTGGTTCATCATCGGGATCGGTTTCCAGCGCCTGTCCCGCGACCCACTGTCGCGGCACAACGGAGCGCATCATTTTAACAGTCGTCTGGGTTAACAGCGGCCTGGGTTAACAGCGGCCTGGGTTAACAGCCGCCCGCCTTGACAGCTTCGCGCGGACCAGTGCTCCGGCGCGGTGGACGGCTTGGCCGGCTTCAGCGCGGCCGCAGCGTGCGGAACAGGTGGCGCATCACGTCGTTGGCGGAATCGTGGGGCTGCGCGGCGCTCATGTCGGCGATGCGCCCATAGTTGTCGCGCACTTCCTCCGGGGTCGGTACCTGGCCGGCACCAAGCACGGCACCGGCGGCCTCCATGATCTGCACCCGCGCGTAATAGCCGGCGCCGGCTTCGATGACGTCGCCCGAGGTTTCATTTTCTTCGGCACAGAACCAGGCCACCATGGGGGTGACGAACTCGGGCTTGACCAGCGGCTTGATCTGCTCGGACATGATGTCCTCGGTCATCCGTGTCAGGGCCATGGGGGCGATGGTGTTGACGTGGATGTTGTACTTGCGGCCCTCGTGCTTGAGCGCGTTCATGAAACCCACCACGCCGAGTTTGGCGGCGGCGTAGTTGCTCTGGCCGAAGTTGCCGAACAGGCCGGCCGCCGAGGTGGTCATCACGATGCGGCCGTAGTTGGCGTCTTTCATATGCGGCCAGGCGGCGAGGGTGCAATAGGCCGAGCCCGACAGGTGCACGGCGACCACGGCATCGAAGTCGGCCGGGGTCATCTTGGCCAGCGTCCTGTCGCGCAGGTTGCCGGCGTTGTTGATGAGGATGTCGATGCGCCCCCATTGGTCGAGCGCCGCTTGCACGATGTGCGTCGCGCCCTCCGGTGTGGCCACCGAGTCGGCGTTGGCGATGGCCTCGCCACCGGCGGCGCGGATTTCCGCGACCACCTGCTGTGCGGGTGTCGTCGAGCTGCCGCTGCCATCCACGGCGCCGCCGAGATCGTTGACCACCACGCGGGCGCCGCGGGAGGCCAGAAACAGCGCATGGTTGCGCCCGAGTCCGGCGCCTGCCCCGGTAACTACCGCAACTCTCCCGTCATATCGGATCGTCATCGTTGAGCTCTCCATTCAGTTATCTTTGCGCCGATTCTACATGGCCCGGCTCGACAAGCCGGCGCCGAGGCGCAACAATTCCTTTACATAGCGATGTCTGACATGACGACGTCTGACATCACGACGTCTGACATCACGACGCCCGACATAACGACGTCTTACATGACGACGCCCGACATAACGACAACAAGATGGCGGCCATGAGCATCAACCCCAAGACACTACCCCGACCCACCCCGGAAACCCGACATTTCTGGGAGGGTACGCGCCGCGGCGAACTGCTGCTGCAGCAGTGTGAATCCTGCGTCAAGGTGTATTTCCCGCCGCGGCCGTTCTGTCCGGAGTGCGCATCCCGCGCGGTGCGGGTGATCCGCGCCAGCGGCCGCGCCACCCTCTACAGCTATGTCATCAACCATCGCCTGCCGAAGTGGATCGAGGCGCCCTACGCGATCGCGGTGGTCGAGCTGGAGGAGGGGCCGCGGATGATGACCAACATCGTCGATACCCCTCAGACGCCGGAAGCCCTGGTGCTCGACATGCCCCTCGAAGTGGTTTTCGAGCCGGTCACCGCGGACATCAGTCTGCCGAAGTTTCGCCCGGCGCGGGGAGGTGTCCGATGAAACCCGGATCGGTCGCGATCGTCGGCGCCGCCGAGACCACGCAGCTTGGCCTGGTGCCGCAGCTGTCGCAGATCCAGCTGCACGCCGATGCTGCGCTCAACGCCCTGGCCGATTGCGGCCTCACACCCAAGGACATCGACGGTCTGGCCTGCGCCGCGGAATCGCCCACCGAGCTTGCCCATTACCTTGGCGTCACCCCGACCTGGGTCGACGGCACCATGGTCGGCGGCTGTTCCTTCATGCTGCACGTGCGCCACGCGGCGGCGGCGATCGCCGCGGGGCTGTGCAGCACGGTGCTGATCACTCACGGCGAGAGCGGCCGCTCCTGGGTCGGCACCCAGGCCATGTCCATCAATCAGGCAAGTCTTGCCGGGCAGTTCGAGCTGCCTTACGGGGTGCTGGGCGCGCCCACCATGTTCACCATCCCGGTGCTGCGCTACATGAAGGAATACGGCCTCACCCAAGAGCAACTCGCCAACGTCGCGGTGGTGCAGCGCGAATGGGCGGCGCGCAACCCGCGCGCGAGTCAGCGCGAACCGATCACCGTCGCGGACGTGCTCGATTCGAAGATCATCGCGTGGCCCTTCCACGTCCTCGAATGCTGTCTGGTTACCGATGGCGGCGGCGCCCTGGTGCTGACCAGCGCGGAGCGGGCGCGGGATTTTCCTGCCAGGCCCGTGTATGTGCTCGGCACCGGTGAGAGCGTAGAGACGCCGATGATCAGTCAGATGCTGGATTTCACCAGCTCCAGAGCCTTCCGGGTCTCCGGTGCCCGGGCCTTTGCCGAAGCCGGCATCAAGCACGCAGATGTCGATCACCTGATGATCTACGATGCCTTCGCCCACCTGCCGATCTATGGCCTGGAGGACTTGGGTTTCGTGGCGAAAGGTGAAGCCGGGGCCTTTATCTGGGAGCGGAATACCGCGCCTGGGGGCAGATTGCCCGTCAATACCAATGGCGGTGGGCTGAGCTACATGCACTCCGGCATGTACGGCATGTACGCCCTGCAGGAAAGCGTACGCCAGCTGCGCGGCATGGCTCCCGCTCAGGTGGAGGGCGCGGAGATCTCTGTCTGCCACGGGGTTGGCGGCATGTTCGGTGCCAGCGGTACCATTGTGCTCGGCAATCAGTCGCCTTGAGATGCTTGGCGATCAGTCGCCTTGAGATGCTCGGCAATTCGTTGCCTTGACTAGACTAGAGTCGGCGCCGTTGGCTCCTGATTGACCGGGGTCGATACCGAGCTCCGCTCTGCTTGGCCGTTGCCAGACGCGCTGCTTTCCCCCGGAGAGAGACAGTCATGGATCCCGCTACCCTCGCCCGTCACACCCTGCTCGAACTTACCCTGGTGCTCGGAGTGGGCGTCGCCTGTGCCGCCATCGCGCGGCGCATCGACCTGCCGGACATCGTCCTCTATCTGATCGTCGGGATGCTGCTCGGGCCAGCCGGCGCGGGTTGGTTGACCATTTCCGCCGGCAGTGCCGCCAATCAGGCGATTCTGGTTTTCGGGGCCGCCTACCTGATATTCGATGGTGGCGCGACGCTGCGCTGGCGAGTGCTGCGCGAGGTATGGATCTCCGTGGTCAGTCTGGCCACGGTGGGCGTCGCGATCAGCATCGCCGTGGTCGGCGCCGCGGGCTGGCTGTGGGGGCTGCCCCTGCTTACCGCCGTGCTCATCGGTTGTTGCCTGTCTTCCACCGATCCGGCGACCCTGGTGCCAATCTTCAAGCAGGTGCCGATCCGCCCCCGCTTGGCGCAGACGGTCACCGCTGAATCCGCCTTCAACGACGCCTCCGGCGCGATCGCCACCCTGACGGTAGCAGCCTTGGCGCTTGGCGAGGCAGTAGGTTCTCCGTTGGCGCTGACGGCGGAACTGGCCGTCGATGCCGGGGGTGGCATTGCCTTTGGAGTCCTCTGTGGCGCCCTGTTTCTGGGGCTGGTTTCGCCGCAGCGTCTCGGCATCTTTGCCGGATTTGCGCCGGTGGGAAAGATGGTTGCCGTACTCCTGTCCTATCTCGGCGCGGAGCATCTCGGCGTGTCGGGATTCATGGCCGTGTTCGTCCTCGGGATCATGGTCGGCAACCGGATGGCGCTTGGCGCAAGCTTTTCCGAACAGGACGTAGAAGCCTTCGAATCCTTTCTGACCACCCTGGCGGTGATTCTGCGCATCCTGGTATTCGTGCTGCTGGGTTCGCAGATCGATTTCGATCTCCTCGCCGAGTACTGGCTGGCGGGCCTGGTCCTGGTCCTAGTACTGATGTTCGTTGCCCGCCCCTTGGTGGTACTGGTGTGTTGCGCACCAGATCGGCGGGCCCGCTGGACGCAGCGCGAACTGCTGTTCATGTGCTGGACCCGGGAAACGGGGGTCATTCCGGCTGCGCTGGCCGGCATGCTGCTGGGTATGGGAGTGCCGGGTGCCCGCGCGGTTGGAGCAACCGTGCTGATGGCAATCCTGCTGACCATATTGATCCAGGCGTCGTCCACGCGCTGGTTGGCAGCCCGCCTTGGGTTGCTGGAGCCAGTGGATGAGGGCGGGTCGCACCCCCCTTGCTAGCGCGCCGGCGTCCGGGGCGGGGGCCGCCGGGAGAAACAGGGGCCGGCAGGCTGCCAGGTCGGCGGTGTCATCGGGGCAAGCCCGGGCCTGCTCCGGCGTCTGGAACCACGGGGGCGAGCGGTCACGATCATCCCCCGGTGATTCCACCCAAGGACGCTGGCTACATCCCCACGCAGACCGGAAACCCGAGCCCTGTTTCCTGCCCGCACCTGGCTGGACGATACTGCTGTTTCCATTCCCGCGGGGTTGGCGTAGAATCGCGCGCCTTTACCGCGCCCTTCGGGGCGCAAATGCCGAGCTGGGTGAGTCATGGTAAAAATTCGTTTGGCCCGCGGTGGTGCGAAAAAGCGCCCCTTCTATCAAGTGGTTGTGAGCGACAGCCGGTCGGCCCAGGGTGGCCGGTTCATCGAGCGGCTGGGGTTTTTCAATCCAATCGCCGTGGGCGGTGAACAGCGTCTGCGCATCGATCTCGCGCGCATCGATTACTGGTGTGGCCAGGGTGCGCAGATCAGCGATCGGGTTGCTGATCTGGTACGCGAAGCCCGTAAAAGCGCGGTAGACGCTGCCTGACGGGTGACGCGTCGGCCCGCCGAATCGGTGCCTGAGCGCGCGATTCGCGTCGGCCGGATCGCCACCGTGCATGGCGTGCGCGGCTGGTTGAAGATCGAGTCCGGCACCGAACCTGCGGCCAATATCCTGGGTTATTGCCCCTGGTGGTTGGCGCGGGACGGTCGCTGGGAGAAGGTCGAGCCGGACGCCGGCGAGGTGAGCGGCAAGCGGATCCTGGCGCATCTCGCCGGAGTCGATGATCGCGATGCGGCACGCGGTTTCTGTCAACTCGACATCCACGTTGACGCAGCGCTGTTGCCGGCCTTGCCGAAAGACGAGTACTACTGGCACCAATTGATCGGGCTGCGCGTGATGGCGCGGACCGAGGCGCAGCCGGTGGCGTTGGGGTCGGTGACCTCGCTCCTGGAGACCGGCGCCAACGATGTCCTCGTGGTGCATGGAGATGAGACGGCCGTGGATTGTCGCGAGCGGTTGATTCCCTATACGGCAGTGCTGGTCGTCGACCTCGAGCGCGGCACCATCGAGGTCGATTGGGCGCCCGAGTATTGAATGGCGGGGAACTGCCGGTGAAGGTTGCGCTGGTGACCCTGTTTCCCGAGATGTTCGGGAGCCTGGTGGATTACGGCATTACCGGCCGTGCGGTGCGTACGGGGATCGTCGAGATCGCCTGCTTCAATCCGCGCGACCATGCTCGGGATCGGCACCGGACGGTGGACGACCGGCCCTATGGCGGTGGCCCCGGCATGGTGATGCGGCCGGAGCCCTTGGTGGCGGCAATTGCGGCGGCGCGAGACTGGACCCGTGACGCCCGGGTGCTGTGTCTGTCGCCGCAGGGCCGGGTGTTGCGACACCCGGCGGTGGTTGCCATGGCGGCGGCGCGGCGGGATCTGATCCTGATTGCCGGCCGCTATGAAGGCATCGACGAGCGCGTGATGGCGTTGGAAGTCGATGAGGAATGGTCCATCGGCGACTATGTGCTGAGCGGTGGCGAGCTGCCGGCGATGGTGTTGCTGGATGCGCTGATTCGCCAGTTGCCCGGCGCCCTGGGCGATGCGGACTCGGCGGCACAGGATTCTTTCGTCGGCGGCCTGCTCGATTGCCCGCACTATACGCGGCCTCCGGAATATCGCGGGTTGCGGGTTCCGGAGGTACTGCTCTCCGGGGATCATGCCGCCATCGAGCGGTGGCGCCAGGAACAGGCACTGGAGCGCACGCGATTGCGGCGCCCGGACTTGCTGGAAGCACGCGTTGGAGTTGGGGATTCCGGGGACAAGCCCGGGTCGTGATCGGAGAGGTCGGGCGGTAGCGGGTGAAACCGGACCGACTGCGGCGCCGGCAGCGTCCGGTGTTATCGTGGAACAGTGGTCAGCATTGGAGCAAAACATGAGCAAGAATCCCATCATCGCGGCGCTCGAAGCCGAACAGATGAGCAAGGTCATTCCCGAATTCCGCCCCGGCGACTCTCTGGTGGTCGAAGTGAAGGTAGTGGAAGGTAACCGCGAGCGCTTGCAGTCCTTCGAGGGCGTGGTGATCGGCAAGCGTAATCGCGGTCTGAATTCCGCGTTCACGCTGCGCAAGATTTCCAACGGCGTCGGCGTCGAGCGGACCTTTCAGACCTATAGCCCGCTGATCGACAGCATCAAGCTGGTGCGCCGCGGCGACGTTCGCCAGGCCAAGCTCTACTATCTGCGCGAGCTGTCCGGCAAGGCGGCGCGGATCAAGGAACGCCTCAACTGAGGTTGTGGCCGGTTGCCAGTCAGGCAGCCGGCCTCGCTTGTTTGCGGCCATCGTTCCGATGCGTGACGGTTCCTGGGACGTGACAGTTGTTGGGACGTGACGGTTGCCAATGCGTAACCGCGACGTGGTTGCAGGTGTTTCCCGGGCCGTTTCCACGCCGGTCATCGAGGAATATCTCCAGGCGCTCTGGCTCGAACGGGGACTGAGCGACAACAGCAGGGCGGCCTATCGGCGCGACCTCGCCGCGTTTCTCGGCTGGCATCGGGCACGCGGCAGCAATCTGCTCGACACCGATCCGGCCCTGGCGCAGGAATACCTCGCCGACCGTTACGGGCGCGGATTCAGCGCCCGCTCGGTGGCCCGGGCACTGTCCGCGCTGCGCGGTTTTTTCGACCATCAGGTGCGCGAAGGCCGCCTGGCGCACAACCCGCTTGCCGCGATCCGCAGTCCCCGCCAGGGGCGCCCCCTCCCGGACACGCTGTCCGAAGCCGACGTCGAAGCATTGCTGGCGGCACCCGATGTCGCCACGGTCATCGGCCTGCGCGATCGCGCCCTGCTGGAGATTCTCTACGCGACCGGGCTGCGCGTCAGCGAGCTGACGGGCCTGCGTCTGGCCGACGTCAATCAGCGCCAGGGTGTGGTGCGGCTGATCGGCAAGGGCAACAAGGAACGCCTGGTGCCGCTCGGCGAAGAAGCGCTGCACTGGCTGCGACGCTATCTCGCCCAGGCGCGCGCCGACCTGGCCCGAGGGGCGCAGCCGGCGGCGCTGCTGCTGACGCCGCGCGGCGCGGCGATGACGCGCCAGGCAATCTGGTATCGCATTCGCCACTGCGCGCAACGCGCCGGCATCGACAAGCCGTTGTCGCCGCATACCCTGCGCCACGCCTTCGCCACCCATCTGCTCGATCACGGCGCAGATCTGCGCGTGGTGCAGCTGCTGCTCGGGCATCGCCATCTGTCCACCACCCAGATCTACACCCATGTGGCGCAGAGCCGGCTGCGTGAACTGCACGCCCGCCACCATCCGCGCGGTGGGGAGCCGCGGAGTGGGGCGCGAGGAGACGGGGGGCCTGTAGGCGGAGATCGAGGAGACGGAGAGCCGGCAGACGGGTCATCGCACGGCGAGTGAGGGGCAGCCGGTGGCTTGTGGCTATAATCCCCCTCCACTCGCAGTTAGGCGGAGTTCGGCATGAAATATCTGGCGGCCATCGTGGTGGTGCTCGCGGTTCTGGCTTCGCCCCTGGCCCTGGCTGCGCCAGCCAAGCCGGCAGTCGATTCGGCGATTGCAGCAGCGATTGTCGAGAAGTTGCGCGCGGCGCGCCCCGATCTGGATTATCAGGTGCTCTCGGCAAGTCCGGTGCCGGGCTTTTATCAGGTCCAGGTCGCCGGGGGGCCGGTGCTCCATGTGCGCGAAGGCGGGGAATATTTCTTCGACGGCGCGCTCTACCAGGCGCGTCCGGGCGAGTTCGTGAATCTCAGCGAGCTGGAATTGGTTGGCGAGCGCCGTGAGGCCATCGCCGCGGTGCCGGTTGGCGACACCATCGTCTTTGCGCCGGCCGCTGGCAAGGTGCGGGGTGTGCTCAACGTGTTCACTGACATCGACTGCGGTTATTGCCGCAAGCTGCACCAGAACATTCCCCAGCTCAACGCCCTGGGTATCGAGGTGCGCTATCTCGCCTTCCCCCGCGCCGGCGTCGGTTCCGAATCCTATCGCAAGGCCGTCGCAGCCTGGTGCGCCAAGGATCGCCAGGGTGCGCTCACCCGGCTCAAAAACGATGAGTCCATCGAGCTGGTGCAATGCGACGACAATCCGGTCGCGGCGCAATTCGATCTCGGCCAGGAAATGGGGGTAAACGGTACCCCCGCTACAGTGCTGGCCGATGGCACCCTGGTTCCGGGATATCGCACCCCGGAAGAATTCGCCAAAATCCTGGGCATCGCCCCTGGTGCTGCGGCGCGTTGACAGCCCAGGGCGGCCTCTCTAAGGTGCCGCCCTTTTGCGGAGTCTGGTCATGCCGCCTGTGAGAATCGGTCTCTGCGGCCTTGGCACCGTCGGCCGCGGCACGCTCGAGGTGTTGCGGCGCAACGCCGGCATGTTGGCCCAGCGCTGTGGCCGCGAGATCGAGGTCGTGCAGATCGGTGCCCGCAGCGCGCGGCCCGAGGCCGATCTCGGCGCGATCCCCTTCACCCACGACGTCTTCGAAGTTGCCGGCAATCCCGCGGTCGACGTGCTGGTGGAGCTGATCGGCGGCGTCGAGCCCGCCCGCGAGCTGGTACTCACCGCCATCGCCAACGGTAAACAGGTGGTCACCGCCAACAAGGCGTTGATCGCCAGCTGTGGGGACGAGCTGTTCGCCGTCGCCCGCGCACGCGGCGTCACCCTGGCCTACGAGGCCTCGGTGGCCGGCGGCATTCCCATCATCAAGGCGCTGCGCGAAGGCCTTGCCGCAAACCGGATCCGCTGGCTGGCCGGCATTATCAACGGCACCAGCAATTTCATTCTCAGCGAGATGCGCGACAAGGGCCGCGACTTCGCCGATGTCCTGGTCGAGGCACAGTTGCTGGGTTACGCCGAGGCCGATCCGACCCTCGACGTGGAGGGCATTGATGCCGCCCACAAGCTGGTGATCCTGGCCGCGCTCGCCTTCGGCATGCCGCTGCGCCTCGATGCGGTCCACATCGAGGGCATCACCCGCATCCTGCCGGAAGACGTGCGCTATGCCGGCGAACTGGGTTACCGGATCAAGCACCTGGGCATCGCCCGGCACAACGACCGCGGCATCGAACTGCGTGTGCATCCGGCGCTGGTGCCGGAGCGCAGCCTGATCGCCCAGGTACATGGCGCGCTGAACGCGGTGATGGTGCGCGGCGATGCGGTGGGCGCGACCCTGTATTGCGGTCCCGGCGCCGGTGCCGAACCCACGGCCTCGGCGGTCATCGCCGACATTCTCGACATCGCCCGCCGGCTCAATGGCGGCGGCCGCGACGCCATGCCCGCGTTGGGCTTCGATCTGGCGGCGGGCAGCGCCTTGCCGGTGCTGGACATCGGCGATGCGGAAAGCGCCCATTATCTGCGCGTGTCGGCGCTCGACCGGCCCGGCGTGCTGTCGCGGCTGGCGCAGATCCTCAGCGCGCGTGGCATCAGCATCGAGGCGATCATCCAGAAGGAGCCGGTTCCCGGCCAGGACCATGTGCCGCTGATCATGCTCACCAACCGCACCCGAGAGAGCGAGGTGCGCGCCGCCATCGCCGCCATCGAACAACTGGATTCGGTGGCTGGGCCGGTGGTGCATCTGCGCAAGGAGGTGCTCGATGATGCCTGAATCGCCGCCCTCGACAGCGTCGCGCCGCCGGTAAATTCGTTGTTGCGCAGCCAGCGAGCTGCCCGGAAACCCTGCCCGGAAACCCTGCCCGGAAACCCTGCCATGAGATACCTGAGCACCCGGGGCGGTTGCCCCTCGCATTCCTTCACCGATGCCGTACTCACCGGGTTGGCGCCCGATGGCGGCCTGTTCGTGCCCGAGCGGATTCCCTCCTACAGCGCTGCGGAGATCGCGAGCTGGCGTGGTCTGGGCTACGCCGAGCTGGCCGAGCGGGTGATGGCGCCCTTCATCGGCGACGAACTGCCGGCTACCGAGCTGCGCCGGATCATCGCCAGTTCCTATGCCGGATTTCGCCATCGCGCCATTGCGCCGCTGGTGCAGACCGGGGCCAACGAGTGGGTGCTGGAGTTGTTTCACGGCCCGACCCTGGCGTTCAAGGACTTCGCGCTCCAGTTCCTGGGCCATCTGCTCGATCACCTGCTCGAACGGCGCGGGCAGAAGGTGGCGATCCTGGGCGCCACCTCCGGGGACACCGGCTCGGCGGCGATCGAGGGTTGCCGGCGCTGCCGCAACATCGACATCTTCATCCTCCATCCGCACCAGCGGGTGTCGGAAGTGCAGCGCCGGCAGATGACCACGGTGCTGGCCGACAACATCCACAACCTCGCCATCGAGGGCAATTTCGACGATTGCCAGCGCCTGGTGAAGGCGGGCTTCGCCGATCAGTCGTTCCTGCCCGCGGGGCGCCAGCTGGTGGCGGTCAATTCCATCAACTGGGCGCGGATCATGGCCCAGATCGTCTACTACTTCTGGGCTGCGTTGGCCCTGGGCGCGCCGCAGCGCAAGGTAAGCTTCTCGGTGCCCACCGGCAATTTCGGCGACATCTTCGCCGGTTATCTCGCCCACCGCATGGGGCTGCCAGTGGCGCAACTGATCATCGCCACCAATGCCAACGACATCCTGCACCGCTGCATCAGTGCCAACGATTATCGCCGCGAGCCGCTGGTGCACACGCTGTCGCCGAGCATGGACATCATGATCTCCAGCAACTTCGAACGCCTGCTGTTCGATCTCTACGACCGCGACGGTGCCGCCATCGCGGCATTGATGGCCGGATTCGAGGCCGGGGCAACCCGGCTCGACCCAGTGGCGCTGGGGCGTGCGCGGGAGCTGTTCTCCAGTCATCGCCTCGATGATGACGCGACCGTGGCCACGATTCGTGCCGAATACCAGACCAGCGAATATCTGCTCGACCCGCACAGCGCCATCGGCGTCGCCGCGGCACGCCAGTGTCGGCGCGATGTCGAAACCCCGGTGATCTGCCTGGCCACCGCGCACCCGGCGAAGTTTCCCGAGGCGGTGCAGCGCGCGGGCTATCCGGGTGCGCCACCACTGCCCGGGCATCTCGCCGATCTCTTCACCCGCGCCGAGCGCTGCACCGTGCTGGGCAACGATCTGGATGCACTGCGGCGGCACATCGCCGCCAATCTGAGCGCCTAAGCCGGCGTGGCAGGGTCGTGCCCCCGGTGTCCGCCAGCGGGATGGTGCCATGAGCCGCCGCTGGGCTGATGCCAGGGCATTGAGCCCGCGGCCACTGCTGGCCGAACCCGACGCGTTCGCCGCCGACCTGCCGCTGTGGCTGCGCCGGGCGCAGGCCGCCCGGGTCGCCGCGCCGGCCGAACTGGCGTTGGATCTCGCCCAATTACCCCTGCCCGAACTGCGTGGGATCGACACTGCGGTGGCGCTGCTCGCCAGGGCGCTGGCCGCGCAGCAGCGGATTCTGGTGGTCGGCGATTTCGATGCCGATGGCGCCACCAGCTCGGCGCTGGCGCTGCTCGGGCTGCGCGCCTGCGGGGGGCGCCAGATCGATTTCCTGGTTCCCAACCGCTTCGAATACGGCTACGGCCTGACCCCCGAGATCGTCGCCCTCGCCGCGACCCGCGCCCCCGACCTGATCGTCACCGTCGACAACGGCATCTCCAGCATTGCCGGGGTGGCCGCGGCGCGAGCCGCGGGCATCCGGGTGCTGATCACCGATCATCACCTGCCCGGGGCGGAGCTGCCCGCGGCCGATGCCATCGTCAATCCCAACCAGCCGGGTTGCGGCTTTCCCTACAAGGGCCTGGCCGGGGTTGGGGTGATGTTCTATGTGCTGGCGGCACTGCGCACGCGCTTGAAGGCGAACGGCTGGTTTGCCGCTCAGGGGATCACCGAGCCGATCCTGGCTGATTGGCTGGATCTGGTGGCGCTGGGCACAGTGGCCGACGTGGCGCCGCTGGAGCGGCTGAACCGCATCCTGGTGCATCAGGGGTTGCGG
This sequence comes from Porticoccaceae bacterium, assembly GCA_036275455.1. GTDB lineage: Bacteria > Pseudomonadota > Gammaproteobacteria > Pseudomonadales > Porticoccaceae > JAGPUQ01. The sequence continues at coordinate 5,507 of DASUDS010000084.1, read as the reverse complement.
CGGATCCGTGCCGGCCGCGCTCGCCCCGGGGTGCTGGTGCTGCTGGCGCTGGCCAATCGCGACCATCGCCATGCCGTGGCTGCCGATCTCGGCTTCGCGGTGGGGCCGCGACTCAACGCCGCCGGTCGCCTCGATGACATGAGTCTCGGCATCCGCTGCCTGCTCGCCGAGAGCGCCGCCGAGGCCCATGGTTTGGCGGCCCAGCTCGATGAGCTCAATCGCGACCGCCGCATGATCGAGGCACAGATGCAGCGCGAGGCCGAGCAGCAGCTTGAGCGCCTGCGGCTCGGTGACGACCTGCCGTGGGGGCTGTGCCTGTTCGATCCCGACTGGCATCAGGGCGTGGTCGGCCTGCTCGCCGGCCGGGTGCGCGAGCGCAGTCAGCGGCCGACGATTGCGTTTGCCGCCGCAGGGGATGAACTGAAGGGTTCGGCGCGCTCGATCCCCGGACTGCATATCCGCGATGCCCTGGAGCGGGTCGAGGCCCGCCACCCCGGGCTGATCCACCGCTTCGGTGGCCACGCCGCGGCCGCCGGGCTGACGCTCGCCGCCGGGAATTTCGCCGACTTCTCGCGGGCCTTCGATGCAGTGGTGCACGAGCTGCTGACGCCGGAGCATCTGGAGTTGCGCCTGCTCCACGACGGTGAACTGGCGCCGGATCAGCTAACTCTGGACAGTGCCCGGCTGCTCGCGGCGGCCGGTCCCTGGGGCCAGCATTTTCCCGAGCCGGTGTTCGTCGGCGAGTTCCGCGTCCTCGAAGCTCGCGCGGTCGGCGGGACCCATCTCAAACTGAGGCTGGCCGCGGATGCCGGGGCCGATGGCATCAATGTCGTTGATGCCATCGATGCCATCGCCTTCAGCGCCCTGGAGGAGGGCGAGCAACCCGGTCTCGCGGCGACCATCCGGGTGCTCTACCGGCTCGATGTCAACCGCTATCGCGGGGTGGAGCGCGTGCAGCTGGTGGTCGAGCACTTTCTGTAGGTGGTCGAGCACTTCCTGTAGGTGGCCGAGCACTTCCTGTAACCGCTGCGGTCGCTTAGATCTGCGGTCGCGCCTTGCTAGAATCGGATCGACAGGAGCAGCGAGCGATGGACGGATGCGACGACTGCTGAGGAAACACCGCCTCTGGCTGGCGGTTGCAGTGCTGGTGCTGAGCTACACGGCGGCGGGATTTCTGCTGGTGCCCTGGCTGCTGCGCGACCAATTGCTCGGCTATCTGCGCGAGGACCGCGGCCTGACCGCCGACCTGGGTCCGGTTTCGTTCAACCCCTATCTGTTCCAGCTGCGCCTGCGCGATTTGGCCGTGCACGGGCGGGATGGCGCGCCTCTGTTGGCACTGCGTGAAGGCTTTGTCGATGTCGATCCGAGCTGGTTGGTGCGCGGCATCTGGCGGGTGCAGGCGTTGCGCCTGGATGCCCCGGCACTGAATCTGGAGCGCAGAGCGGACGGCGGCTGGAACGTTGCGGCCCTGCTGCCCCCATCCGCGACCGAACCCCAGCCGGAGGGTCCGCCGGCGACCATGCCGCGGGTTTCGGTGGGGGAAATCTTTCTGGGCGAAGGCCGGCTGGGCTATGCCGAGCCCGGTCGCACACCGGCGTTTCGCCAGGAACTGACGCCAATCGAATTCCATGTCACCGAACTGGGTACGCTGCCGAACGCGCGCGGCGACTACCGCCTGACCCTGGGTATTGCCGGTGGTGAACTGCGGGTCAGCGGCAGCGCCGGGTTGGCGCCGTTGGCGGTGGATGCGCAAGTGGCGGTGCGCGATGTCTCCCTGGTGCCGGTCGCCGAATACCTGGGATCGCACCTGCCGCTCCAGCTGTTGGCAGGCAGCGCGGGGTTGACCGCGGCGGTGGCGGTAGCGCCAGGTCCGCAGCTGGAGGTGCGGGAACTGGCTGCCGAGGTCGCCGCGCTGAAGCTCGCCATGCCGGCCGGCGAGCCCCTGCTCGAAGTGCCCCGGCTGGCACTGTCCGGCGGCGCACTGGCCTGGCCGCAACAGCGTGTGGACGTCGCCGCGATCACGCTGACCGGCGCGCGGCTGTCCACCTGGCTTGACCCCGACCGCCCCTTCAGCCTGCTGCAACTGGTGGCGAAGCAGGACGGCGCGCAGCCCGGGACCGCAACGGCCGCCACCGCAGCGGAGACCGCCGCAGCGGAGACCACTGCGGCGATGCCGCCACCGCAGGGTAGTCCTTGGCAGGTCGCGCTGAAGCAGCTGCGCTTCGAGCAGGCCGAGATCGCCTTCACCGATCGCACGCTGCCCGCTCCGGCAACCCAGCATGTGCAGATCGAAGCGCTCGACATCACCGATATCGGCAATGCGCCCGACGCCCGCTTCGGGGTCAATGGCACCCTCCATATCAACGACGCGGGAAATATCACCGTACAGGGCAGCGTGGCGCCGACGCCGCTAGTGGTGGCGCTGGACCTGACTCTGGCGGAACTGCTGCTGGCGCCGGCCACGCCCTATCTGCAACGGGTGCTGCACAGCGCGATCACGGAGGGCAGCCTGGATGGCACGCTGGCGCTGCGCCTGGCCGACGATGCCGGGGCTGCGCTTTCCGGGGAGCTCGCGGTGGCCGAGCTGGTCCTGGAGGACCAGTTGCGCGATCGTCCCTGGCTGCGCTGGCAGCGCCTCGACATCGCTGGACTCGATCTGCAACTGCAACCCGAGCCGAGGCTGCGCATCCGCGACATTCAATTGCGGCAACCCTGGCTGGATGTCTCCATACGCAAGGACGGGACCAGCAACCTGGGGCGCATGCGGGTTACCGCGCCGGTCGCCCAGTCGCCGCCGGGGTCGGGGTCGGGGTCGGGGTTGGGGCCAGCTGCGGGGGCAGCACCTGCCGCGGAGTCCGCGGCAGCGGGTGAGCCGGTGACGCCTGCCCCCGCCGCACCGCTCCCGGTGATCGTCGAGCAATTCCAAATCAGCGAAGGTGCGTTGAAGTTTCGCGATTTCAATTTGCCGTTGCCCTTCGCGGTGCAGACACATTCGCTCAACGGCACGCTGCGGCACTTTTCCAACCGACCCGATGCCCGCGTCGATCTCAAGCTCCAGGGCGGCATCGATCGCTACGGCGAGGCCCGCATCGTCGCGCGCACCCAGCCGGCGGCGCCGCGTCAGTTCAGCGAATTCGAACTGCATTTCGACAATGTCGATTTTCGCAGCGTGAGCCCCTATTCGGCGAAGTTTGCCGGCTACGCGATCGAGTCCGGCACCCTGCGCCTCGACCTGGAATACCGAATCGAGAACAACCGACTGCGCGGCGAAAACCGGGTATTGCTGAACCAGTTGCTGCTCGGGGACGAGGTCGATGCTCCCGGAGCCACCAAGCTGCCACTGCATCTGGCGGTGGCCTTGCTCAAGGATGCCCAAGGCAATATCGATCTGGACCTGCCGGTGCGCGGGGATTTGAGTGATCCCAGGGTCGGCGTCGGCCGGCTGGTGTGGCAGGCCTTCACCAACCTGATCGTCAAGGCGGCAACCGCGCCCTTCGCCGTTCTGGGCAGGCTGGTCGGTGCGGATGCGGGGGAACTGGACGCGGTCGGCTTCGGCCCTGGCGCGGCGGAGCTGACGCCCAGCCAGCGCGAAGTGCTTGATCGTCTGGCACGGGCCCTGGCCAAGCGCCCCGGGATCGGCGTTGCCTTTGGCGGCTGTACGCTGGCCGAACCGGACGCCGAAGGTCTCCGGACCAGCAAGCTGGAGGCCCTGCTCGCCGCGCACGGCGCCAAGACCAGGAAGGGCGGCGCCGATGCCGTGGTGCGCGCGGCGTTCATCGCCAGCTTCTCCAAGGCGGAGTGGAAGGCGCTGGCCGCCGACCATCCCGATGCCCCGGCCGCATTGGCCGAGGCGGCGCGCGAACGTCTCCTCGCCGCGCAGCCACTCGAACAGACCGAGTTGGCGGCGCTTGCCGCTGCGCGGCGCGACTTGGTGCTCGGTTATCTGCGCGCACAGCCCGGCGTCAAACCGGAGCAGGTCGTTGCCGATGATCAGAGCGAAGGCCGGAAGCGCGAGGAGCGGGTGCAGTGTCGTCTGAAGCCACGTGCGCGGTGATCCGCATGGCCGGAGATCAAGCCGGCCGGTCGCCCTTCAGCGAAATCCGGTGCAGCAGGCGGCGATGGCCGTGGTAGTCGTTGACCGGGTAGTGCTGGCAGGAGCGGTTGTCCCACATCGCCAGCGCGCCCGGGCTCCAGCGGAAGCGGCACTGGAACTCCGGCTTGCGCTGGTGTTTGTAGAGCGCCTCCAGCAGCGGCACGCTGTCGGCTTCGGTCCAGCCGTCGAAGCGGATGGCGTGGCCTTCGTTGACGTAGAGGATCTTCTCGCCGGTCTCGGGGTGGGTGCGCACCACCGGGTGGATGCTGACGAATTCCTGCCGCGGCGCGCTGTCGCCGACTTCCTTGAGGCGGTCCTCGCGGGTCTTGGTGACGTCGGCCTTGGCCGACGAATTGACCACCTTCAATCCCTGAATCCGCGCCTTGATGTCCTCCGGCAGGGTTTCATGGGCGAGCACCATGTTGGCGAACAGGGTGTCGCCGCCGAGCGGGGGAATCTCGATGGCGTAGAGCGTCGCGCCCGCCGCCGGGGTTTCGAGGTAGGTGGTATCGGAGTGCCACAGACCGCCAAAATTCACCGTCTCGTGGGGTAGCTTGAGCACCGGGGCGATCAGCGGGTAGCCCTCGATGCCGGGCAGGAACGGATATTTTTCCAGCTCGCCGAACCGGGCGGTGAAGGCGAGCTGCTGGTCCGGGGTCAGTTTTTGATCGCGAAAGAACAGCACCTTGCGCTCCAGCCAGAGCCGGCGCAGCGCGGCGACGGTTTCCGCTGCAAGCGGCTGTGCCAGATCTAGCCCGGAGACTTCCGAACCGATCGCCGGGGTGAGGTGCTGGACCGCGAAGGGAGCGCTCATGTGGTAACCGGTGCCTCGCGCAGTTTGGCGACCACCTTGTCGCCGAATTCGGTGGTACTGATGATGCGGGCGGTGCTGCCGGGCTGGGTGAGGTCCGGCGTCGAATAGCCGTCGGCAAAGACGCCCTGCATCGCCACCCAGATGGCGCGCGCCTCGGCGGCCATGCCGAAGCTGTGTTCGAGCATCATCGCCGCCGAGCCGATCATCGAATAAGGGTTGGCGACGCCGCGTCCGGCGATGTCCGGCGCCGAACCGTGAGACGGCTCGTAGTAGGCCTTGGCATCGCCGATGCAGGCCGAGGGCATCAGCCCCAGCGAGCCGATGATGCCGCCGCCCTGATCGCTCAGGATGTCGCCGAACATGTTTTCCATCACCATCACGTCGAACTGACGCGGATTCAGGCACAGGTGAGTGGCCGCCGCGTCGACCAGCATGTGCACGATCTTCACGTCGGGGTAGGTGGGCGCCATCTCCTCCAGCACCTCGTTCCACAGCACGCTGGATTTCAGCACATTGCTCTTGTGGATATTGTGCAGCACGCCCTTGCGCCGCTGCGCCAGCTCCAGGCCCTTTTTCAGCACCTGCTTGATCTGGATCTCG
>DASUDS010000083.1:0-25366 GCA_036275455.1 Porticoccaceae bacterium | reverse complement strand
TGCCGGCGCTTGCCAACCAGCCGGGCAAGCGTCCCGCACTCATGAAAAAACCCGCCGCGGCGGGTTTTTTCATGGCGGGCCACCGGCTCACCCAAGGTCAGGTCTTGGCCACCACGAAGGCGCCAATCGCCTCGATCGCGCGCTTGCCTTCCGGAACGATCCTGGCCATCAGATGCCAGACGTGCATCATCCCTTCCCACACCTCCAGCGTGGCATCGACACCGGCGTCGTGCGCCACCCGGCTGAGCGTGATGGCGTCGTCGTAGAGCGCTTCCTCGGTACCCACCTGAATCAGCAGCGGCGGCAGACCCTTGAGATCGGCATACACCGGCGAGGCCAGGGGTGCCTTGGGATCCTGACCGTTGAGGTAGAGCCCGCCCATCCAGCGCAGCGCATCCGGACGCAGCATGGGGTCGGCCTCGGCCATGGAGGTCATCGAATTGCTCGCGCAGGTGAGGTCCGCCCAGGGCGAAATGCAGATGCCGGCGGCCGGCAGCGGCAGGCCGCCATCGCGCACTGCCACCAGGGTGGCCACGGTGAGTCCGCCACCCGCAGAATCTCCGGCGATGCACAGCTTGGCGGGGTCGATCCCCATGTCCAGCAGGCCGCGGTACGCCGCCACCGCATCTTCCACCGCCGCCGGAAACGGATGCTCTGGGGCCAGTCGGTAATCGGCCAGGAATGCCCGTGCGTGTGCGGCGTCGGCGATGCTGCCCACCATGTCGCGATGGCTGAGCGGTGAGCCCAGCACGTAGCCGCCGCCGTGCAGATAGAGGATCACCCGGCCACCATCGCCGGTCGCGGGCAACAGCCATTCACCGGAAACCCCATTGATGCTGGCCGGCTGGCCCGGGGGCCGGCGGCTCATCAGCGCCGACATCTTGTCGAGAGTCTCGCGCTCCTTGGGTACCGAGCCACTGGCGCCCAGCTTGTTCTTCATGGTGCGGCGGGTAACCCAGGCCAACAACTTACTTCTCCGGCTTGCCATTTTGGTCCTCTCGATGGGATCGTCTTGCCGATGGGGGGATCAGGTAACGGATGAATCGAATCCTGTAACGGATAGATGGAATCCTGTAACGGATAGATGGAATCCTGTAACGCATGGACGGGAACCGCGCAGAGTGTGCAACAGGCCCGCCTGTACGCGCAATGCAAGGCAAGGCAGTGCAAGGCAAGGCAGTGAAAGGCAAGGCGAGGCAGGCACAGCGCGACTCCTGGTCGGAGTCCAGCCCGAGAAGGGTCAATGTTACCGACGGGGAAGGGAGGAGCCAGGAGACTGTAGCGACCAGCCGGGAGCGCGCCGGCCAGGCAGGACTCGGCGCTTATCGGTGATCAGCGTATCGGTGATGGACGTATCGGTGATGGGCTTCAGAACTTGCCGGTAATGTAGCCTTCCAGTTGCGCGATGGTGGCGCGCTGGGCGCTGATCACCTGCATCACCACGTCGCCGATGGTCACGATGCCGACCAGTTCTTCCCCCTCCATCACGGGAAGGTGGCGAATGCGGCGTTCCGTCATCAGCTCCATGCATTCCTCCATGGACTGCTCGGGCGTCACGGTCACCAGTGGCGCGCTCATGATCTCGCGCACCAAGGTTTCGTGAGCGCGGCGGCCGCGGATGACACCTTTGCGCGCGAAATCGCGCTCCGAGAAGATGCCCACCGGGCGCCCGTGTTCGGTAACCACCAGCGCGCCGATCTGGTAGCTGGCGAGCAATGCCACCGCGGCATGCACGGTGAACGAGGCGTCGACCGTCCGCACGCCCGGTGGCTTGGCGGCGAGAATCTGTTTCACGCTTGGCATCGCCCGACCTCTTCTGGAGTCGCTGGCATGATCCTGTACTGTTGCGCCAGGCCATGCAAGTCACGGCGACAGGCGGCACGGCGGCGGGCGCCCCGAGCGGTCAAGCCTCGGCAAAATCGCCCAGTTCGGCGAGCAACGCGGTGGCGAAGCGGCCACCTCCCAGGCGGAACGCCAACACCAGGTCGGCATCCTCCCAGCACCAGGAAAAATCTTCCGGGATCAGCACCAGTGGCCGCCGCTCCTGGCGCAGGCCGGCGTGTTCGAGGGCATGGCACCAAGACTGCCAGTCTCTCAGCACCTCGCTTTCCAGCGCTGCGACGGCGGGCGCCGCCGGGTTGCGCCCGCGTCCCCACAGCGGACCCTCGGGGTCGACTTCCCCATCCAGCGCCTGCTTCCAGGTGCCCGCGCGCACGCGATCTGCCAGCACCAGGTTGAACAGCCAGGAACGCGCCGCAGAGAGATAGATGCCGTTGCGGCCGCCGCCACGGATACGCGGTCTCGCGATCAGCGCCTGCGCGGCCAGGAGATTGTTGCCGGCGATGCCGAAACGTTGGGGACCAAAATAATTGGGTACGCCCAGGGCGATTCGGGCGAGGCGCGCCGCGATGGCTTCGCGGTCGCCCTGGATCTCGCGCAGGCGGATGCGGAAGCGGTTGCCGGCGTGCATGCCGCGGCGCAGCTTGGTGCGATGGCGCTGGCGGGAAAGGATGTCTGCGTCCAGACCCTCGAGCTCCAGCGCCGCGGTGTCGCGCAGCGGCACGCTGAACCACTGGGTGGTGACGGCACGGCGATCCTTCAACCCGCAGAAGCCGACGTCCGCTGCGGCGACACCGGCCGCGGCGGCGAGCTGGTGCGCCACCCAGCGGCTGTTCTCGCCACGCTTGCGAACCTCCAGACAGAGGTGTTCGCCCGCGCCGTCGAAGGCGAAATCCGCGGGCAGCAACTCTTCGACCTGGAAGTCCTCCGGCACGCCGCGCAGGCGGCCGCTGCATACCTCCGGCCCCAGTGCACGGGGAAATTCCAGCGCGAAACCGGCTGCCGCCGCATTGCTCTCCACTACAGGGGTGCCCGCTTGGCGATCAGCACTACCGCATGGCAGGCGATGCCCTCGCCGCGCCCAGTGAAGCCCAGGCCCTCGGTGGTGGTGCCCTTGATGTTCACCTGGTCTTCGGCGACGCCCAGATCGCCGCTCAGGTTGGCGACCATGGCGCGATGATGCGGCGCGATGCGCGGGGCCTGGGCAATCAGGGTGATGTCGGCGTTGACCAGTTGCCAGTGCTGGGCGTTGAGCAGCGCCGCGGCGCGACGCAGAAACAACCGGCTGTCGGCGTTGCTGTATTCGGGATTGATGTCGGGAAAGTGGCGGCCAATGTCACCCAGCGCCGCAGCACCGAACAGGGCATCGCACAGTGCGTGGATCAGCACGTCGCCATCGGAGTGGGCGACCAGCCCCGCGCGGTGGGGAATCCGCACCCCGGCCAGCACCACGTGATCGCCCGGGCCGAAGCGATGGACGTCGTAGCCGTGACCCACGCGCAGATTCATGCTTCCGCCTGCTTCATGCTTCCCCCTGCTTCATGCTTCCTCCTGGTTCATGCTTCCTCCTGCGCGGCGAGAATCGCCGCAGCCAGGGCCAGATCGCCGGGCCAGGTGATCTTGATGTTGTCGCGCCGGCCATGCACCACCCGGGGCTGGAGCCCCGCGGCTTCGAGGGCGGCGGCTTCATCGGTGATCTCCCGCCCGCGGCGCTGCGCCTCGGCCAGCGCCGCGACCAGCACCCCGTAGCGGCACAGTTGCGGCGTCTGTGCCGCCCACAGCCCGGCGCGCGCCTCGGTGGCAATGATCCGTCCCTGGGCATCGACGCGCTTGAGGGTATCGGCGACCGGCGCCGCCAGCACCGCACCCTGGGGATGATCGGCGGCCAGCAGCGCGGCGATGTCGGTGGGCATCACGCAGGGCCGCACCGCATCGTGTACCAGCACCGGGTCTTCCGGCGCGGCGCGCCCGGCGAGCAGCGCCAGCCCCGCACGTACCGAATCGATACGCTCGGCACCGCCTTGGGTGGTGAGGATGCGCGGGTCGTCCAGGTCGATCAGCCGCGGCCAGTGCTCGTCGCCCGCGGCCAGTACCACCACCACGGCCGTCGGCCGGCTCAGCAGCAGGCGCCGCAGCGTGTGCCGGATGACGGGCGCACCGACCAGATCGAGGTATTGCTTGGGCAGGCCGCCGCCAAGGCGGCGCCCGGCACCGGCGGCCGGCACCACGATCCAGTGCCTCAAGGCTTGTGATCCCGCTCGTCGAGCAGCATGTAAAAGGTCTCGCCCTCACCCACCAGGCCCAGATCGCGGCGTGCGCGCTCCTCGACCCCGACGCCGGACTTGAGCTGCTCCACTTCGTCGGCAAGTTTCTGGTTGCGTGCCTCCAGCTCGCGGTTGCGCGCCTGCTGCGCCGCGACCTGACGCTCCAGCCGCGCACGCTCGCGGTAGCCGCCCTCGCCCCACCACAGGCGATATTGCAGGCCGAGCAGCAACAGCAGCAGGATTGCGATGAGCCAGCGCATGGAGGTCATTCTAGGGTGGTGCGCCCGTGCCAGCGCCCGCCAGGATGCTTGCCATCAACCGCGGCGCAACTCGCCCAGCCCGCGATAGGGCGCGGCGCCACCGAGCTCCGCCTCGATGCGCAGCAGCCGGTTGTACTTGGCGACCCGGTCGGAGCGGCACAGCGAGCCGGTCTTGATCTGGCCGGCGCCGGTGGCTACCGCGAGATCGGCGATGGTGGTGTCCTCGGTCTCGCCGGAGCGGTGCGAGATCACCGCGCGGTAACCGGCCTTGCCCGCCATGGCGATGGCGTCGAGGGTTTCCGACAGGGTGCCGATCTGGTTGGGCTTGATCAGGATGGCGTTGGCGACGCCGCGCTCGATGCCACGACCGAGAATCGCGGTGTTGGTGACGAACAGGTCATCGCCGACCAGTTGCACCCGGTCGCCGAGGCGCTCGGTGAGCAGCTGCCAGCCGTCCCAGTCGGATTCGTCCAGCCCATCCTCGATGGAGACGATCGGGTAGCGATCGCAAAGATCGGCCAGATAACCGACGAATCCGGCGGCGTCGAAGCTCTTGCCCTCGCCGCGCAGCTGATAGCGACCATCGCGATAGAACTCGGAGGCCGCACAGTCGAGCGCCAGGGTAATGTCGGCGCCGAGGCGGTAGCCGGCGGCCGCCACTGCCTCGCCGATCACCGCCAGCGCTTCGGCGTTGGACGCCAGATTGGGCGCGAAACCGCCCTCGTCGCCCACCGCAGTGGCCAGACCACGGCCACGCAGCACCTTCTTCAGCGCGTGGAAGATCTCGGCGCCGGCGCGCAAGGCCTCGGCGAAGGTCGGCGCCGCCACCGGCTGGACCATGAATTCCTGGATATCGACGTTGTTGTCGGCGTGCTCGCCGCCGTTGATGATATTCATCATCGGCAGCGGCATCCGGTAGCTCGGCTCACCACCCGCCAGCTCGGCGAGGTGCCGGTAGAGCGGCACGCCGCGGCCCAGCGCCGCCGCCAGCGAGACGCCGAGAATCGCATTGGCGCCAAGCTTGCCCTTGTTGTCGGTCCCATCGGCCGTGATCATGCGCTCGTCGAGCGCGCGCTGTTCGGCGGCATCCGCGCCCCGCAGCAGCTCACGCAGCGGCCCGTTGACGTTGGCCACCGCCTGCAGCACGCCCTTGCCGAGGTAGCGCCCGGCATCGCCATCGCGCAGCTCCAGGGCCTCGCGCGAGCCGGTGGACGCCCCCGAGGGCGCGCAGGCACTGCCCACCGCGCCATTCTCGAGCACCACGTCCACGTTGACCGTGGGGTTGCCCCGGGAATCGAGTACCTCGTAGGCGCGGATGTCGGCAATTCTGGTCATGCTCGGTTCCTGTCGTGCGGTCCAAAAATCTGCAAATGATCAGCAGTCGGCGAATGAAAATTCGGCCAGTGAAAATTCGGCCAGTGAAAGCCCAGCAAACTCAGCGGATCTCCAGCGGCGGCTGCGCCTTGATCAGATCGTCGAGCGCCTTCACCTGGGCCAGAAAGGGTTCCAGCAGCGCCAACGGCAGGGCGCTGGGGCCGTCGCAAAGTGCCTTGTCCGGATCCGGATGCGCCTCCAGAAACAGACCGGCGATGCCGGTGGCGATGCCGGCGCGCGCCAGTTCCACCAGCTGGGCGCGGCGGCCGCCGGAAGCGGCGCCACCGGGATCGCGGCGCTGCAGCGCGTGGGTCGCGTCGAAGGTCAGCGGCACGCCGCCGGTGGCCTGCTTCATCACCCCGAAGCCAAGCATGTCGACCACCAGATTGTCGTAACCGAAGCAGCTGCCGCGCTCGCAGACCAGCAAGCGGTCGTTGCCGCACTCGCGAAACTTGCCCACCAGGTGCGCGGTCTGCTCCGGGCTCATGAACTGCGGCTTCTTGATGTGGATGGCCGCGCCGCTGGCCGCCAGCGCCGCCACCAGATCGGTCTGGCGGGCGAGAAACGCGGGCAGCTGCAACAGCGCGCAGACCTCCGCCGCTGGCGCCACCTGGTCGGGCGCATGGATGTCGGTGATCACCGGCACGCCGAAGCCGCGCCTGACCTCGTCGAGGATGCGCAGCCCGGCCTCGAGACCCGGGCCGCGGAAGGAATGGATCGAGGTGCGGTTGGCCTTGTCGAACGACGCCTTGAACACATAGGGCACACCGAGCCGCGCGGTCACCGCCACGAAGTGTTCCGCCGTGCGCAACGCCAGATCCCGTGATTCCAGCACATTGATGCCGCCGAGCAGCACCAACGGCCGGTCGTTGGCGAAAGCGATGTCGCCGACTTGTACCAATGCGCTCATCGGATCGGCTACTGGTTGACGGCGGCGGCCACTGGCTGGCTGTGCGCCTGCGCCAGACAGGCCTGCACGAAACCGGAAAACAGCGGGTGGCCGGCGCGCGGGGTGGAGGTGAATTCGGGATGGAACTGGCAGGCGAAAAACCAGGGGTGGTCGGGCAGTTCGATGGTTTCCACCAGGGATTCGTCGCTCGACCAGCCGCCGACCTTCATGCCCGCCGCCTGGATCACGCCGATGTAGTGGTTGTTGACCTCGTAGCGGTGGCGATGACGCTCGACGATCGCGTCCCGACCGTAGATCTGCCGCGCGCGCGAGCCCGGCACCAGACGCGCCTCCTGGGCGCCGAGGCGCATGGTGCCTCCGTAATCGAATGCCTCGGAACGGCGTTCCACCTGGCCCTCGCGATCGGTCCACTCGGTGATCAGACCGATCACCGGGTGCGGCGTGCTGCGGTCGAATTCGGTGCTGTTGGCACCGGCCAGAGCCACCACGTTGCGGGCGAACTCGATCACCGCCACCTGCATGCCCAGGCAGATGCCGAGATAGGGAATGCGGTGCTCGCGGGCGTAGCGCACCGCGCGGATCTTGCCCTCCACGCCGCGCTCGCCGAAGCCGCCGGGCACCAGAATGCCGTGACAATCGGCAAGCCGGCAGAGCTCGTTCTCGTCGTCGAAGATTTCGGAATCGATGTGGCGCACCACGACCCGGGCGCGATTGTGGATACCTGCGTGTTCGAGCGCTTCGTTGAGCGACTTGTAGGCATCCAGCAGATCCATGTACTTGCCAACCATGGCGATCACGACCTCGCGCTCGGGGTGGCGCTGGTTGTGCACCACCAGATCCCATTGCGCGAGATCGGCAGCGCCCGGAGCGAGCTGGAATTTCTCCACCACCAGGCTGTCGAGTCCCCACTCATGGAGATGGCGCGGGATCGAATAGATGCTCTCGGCGTCCATCAGCGGCACCACGGCGCGCTCCTCGACGCTGGTGAACAGCGCGATCTTGCGCCGCGAGGCATCGTCGATGGCGACCTCGGAGCGACAGATCAGCACGTCGGGCTGCAAGCCGATGGAGCGCAGTTCCTTCACCGAATGCTGGGTGGGCTTGGTCTTGGTCTCGCCCGCGGTGGCGATATAGGGCACCAGCGTCAGATGCACGAGCAACGCGCGATTGGAGCCCAGCTCGACCTTGAGCTGGCGGATCGCTTCCAGAAACGGCTGGGATTCGATGTCGCCGACGGTGCCGCCGATCTCCACCAGCGCGATGTCGGCGCCCTCCCCGCCTGCGAGGATGCGCCGCTTGATCTCGTCGGTGACGTGGGGGATGACCTGGACGGTGCCGCCCAGATAATCGCCGCGGCGTTCCCGGCGCAGGATGGTCTCGTAGATCTGGCCGGCGGTGAAATTGTTCTGGCTCGACATGCGGGCGTTGAGAAACCGCTCGTAATGGCCCAGATCGAGATCGGTCTCGGCGCCATCCTCGGTGACGAACACCTCGCCGTGCTGAAAGGGACTCATGGTGCCCGGATCGACATTCAGGTAAGGATCGAGCTTGAGCACGGTGATCTTGAGGCCCCGCGTCTCCAGCAAGGCGCCCAGCGATGCCGCGGCGATGCCTTTGCCGAGGGACGAAACCACCCCACCAGTTACGAAAATGAATCGCGTCGTCATCGCAGGCCTGTCGGGCAGTTTGAGGTGGAGCAGGAGCAATTTCTTGTCGCCGCCGGAACAGCGGCCGAGCGGCGGCGAACGGCGCTAGAGGCTAGCAGAAACGCGCCGCTGCCTCAATGCGAAGGCTGGTCACCCGAAGGCTGGCCACTTGAAGGTTGGCCATGGCAGCTCGTCACGAAGCCCGGTCACGACGGCGCGCGACAAAGGTTTGCCGTGCGCCAGACAGCGCGCCGGCAGGTCAGCGGCGATTGGCCGCGCCGCCAAAGCCGTCGCCTTCAACGCCGCGCGGCCAGCTGCGGAGAATGGCCGGCCTCGAGCCAGCGCCGCACGCGACCGGCATCCGCCACCCGGGTCAGGTTGCCCCAGGAATTCATCAGCACCATCACCACCGGTTTGCCGGAAATGGTGGTCTTCATCACCAGGCAACGGCCGGCCTCGCTGAGGTAGCCGGTCTTGGTGAGATCGATATCCCAGGTGGGATTGCGCACCAGCGGGTTGGTGTTGCGGTAGAGGGTGGGATAACGGCCAACCTGGAGGGTCAGTTCACGGCGGGTCGAATAATCGCGGATCGCGGGGTACTGGCTCGCCGCCTTTACCATGCGCACCAGATCGGCCGGCGTCGAACGGTTGTCGCCGGACAGACCGGTGGCCTCGACGAAGCGGCTGCTGTTCATGCCAAGCGCCCTGGCCTTGCGATTCATCGCCGCGACACCGGCGGCCTTGCCACCCGGATAGGTACGCAGCAATGCCGCCGCGGCGCGGTTCTCCGAGGACATCAGCGCGACCACCAGCGCCTGGCGGCGGGTGAGCTTGGTGCCCACGGCGAGCCGAGAGCTGGAACCGCGCAGTCGATCGACCTCGGCGCTGGTGATCTGGATCGTCTGATCCATGGGTTGCCTGGCATCGAGCACCACCATGGCGGTCATCAGCTTGGTGATGGAAGCGATCGGCAGACTGCGCTCGGCATTCTTGCTGTACAGCACCTGTCCCGTGTCGGCACGCACGATCAATGCCGATTGCGAGCGCACGTCCGGGTTGACGGTTCTGGCCAGCACCGCGGGCGTCACCAGACTCGCAGCGGCTGTCAGCAGCGCCAGTGTGGTCAAGGCCAGCGTGTGGCGGAAATTTCGCGAAGGATGAATGGTCATGATGATCCTCTGGCGAACTCTGGAGCGCGGCCCTGCCACCCCGGCAGCGGCTGACGACTGGCGATCAGTATCTTTATTTTTCAATTAATTTCCAGCGCTAATACCATGTTATTTGGAAATAATTTTTATTACCGTACTGGGCACCGCCAAACCGGCAGGCAACCGGGTTCACCCGCCTCGACCACGGCTTGCGCGCAGATGAACAAATCGCCGACGGCCACCAACTGGCCATCGCGCTCGATCAGGGGTACGCACTCACGCAGCCAGGGCTCCAGCCCCTGTTCCTGAAGAATTTTCTTGAGGCTGGTCGACGCCTTGCGGCCCTGTGGCCGCACCCGTTCCCCGCCCCGGCGGTAGCGCACAACGAGTTCGCCGCCCACGCGAAACCCGCCGCCGGTCACCATCCGGGCGCCGAGCATGGCGCCACTCGGCAATCCCAAGGACTGCGGCGGCGACCACGACCAGGGGCCGCGCTCCCCCGCAGGGGCCGCGCCCCAGTCCGCCGGCAACAGGTACAGCCGGTCGCGGAAGCGCCGCCACTGCCCGCCAGCCCAGGAAATCAGCGGTTGCGCATCGTCGGCCGCGGCGGCGAGATCGGCATCCAGACTGGCGAGCACCCTCGCCCCCGGCTCGATCCTGCCCAGCGGAGTCCCACCCAGTGGAATCCCACCGGCTTCACCGCCCCCCGGGCTCGGCAGCCAGTGCCGCAGCAGATTGTCGCGACGTTGTGCCGGCAGTGCCAGCAGGCGCCGCAAGTCCAGGCTGCGCCCGACCCGTTCGGCACGCTCGTCGAGTTCCGCCAGATCACGCTCGGCCAGCTCCCGATGCAGCTGGGCCGCATTGGCACTGAGCGCCGCGGCGCGACCCAGACGCATGACCGCATCCGGCCAGCGCCCGGCCAGCGCCGGCAATACGCGATGGCGCAGATAGTTGCGGTCGGCATGCAGCGCCGCGTTGCTCTCGTCCTCGATCCAGCGCAAGCCCTCGCCCTCGGCGTAAGCACGCAACGCCGCGCGGGGAAAGCCCAGCAGCGGGCGCGCCAGCAGGCCAGGGCCCAGCGGGCGCAGGGCCGGCATTCCACTGGCGATGCCACTGCGCAACAGCCGGTACAGCAGGGTCTCGGCCTGATCGTCCGCATGATGGGCAAGCAGCAGCAGATCACCCTCACGCAGCCATTTCGTGAACGCGGCATAGCGGGCAGCGCGGGCGCGCGCCTCGGGACCGCCGCTGCCGAGCGCCGTATCGACCATCTCGATATGGCAGGCGACGCCGAGTTCGGCACAGCTCGCCGCGCAATGGCGCGCCCAGTGATCGGCATTGGGCGACAGCCCGTGATGGACATGGATGGCGCTGACCGCGGCGGCGCCATAACGGCGCCAGGCCAGCTGCAGCAGAACCCGGGAATCGAGTCCGCCGCTGTAGCCCACCAGCACCCGGCCCGCTGGCGGCGCCGGCAGCGCGGCATCCAGCAGGGCAGCGGTCACTGGTGAGGGCTCAGGCGTTGCCGCCGGACGTCAGGCGTTGCCGTAGGACATCAGACGCTGAAAGCGCTGGTCGAGCACCTGCTCCAGAGGCTCGGCGCAGAGGCGTTCCAGCTGCGCGGCGAGGCGCTCGCGCAGGGTCGCGGCCATGGCCTCGAGATCGCGGTGGGCACCGCCGAGCGGTTCGGGGATGGTCTCGTCGACGATGCCCAGCTCCTCCAGCACCTTGGAAGTCACGCCCATGGCTTCGGCGGCGAGCGGTGCCTTTTCCACCGTCTTCCAGATGATGTTGGCGCAGCCCTCCGGCGAAATCACGAAGTAGGTGGAGTACTGCAACATGTTCAGCCAGTCGCCGACGCCGATGGCGATGGCGCCACCGGAACTGCCCTCGCCGATCACGGTGCAGATCACCGGGGTGCGCAGGCGCGACATCACCGCCAGATTCTGCGCGATCGCCTGGCTGATGCCACGCTCCTCGGAGTCGATGCCGGGATAGGCTCCAGGCGTGTCGATCAGGGTCAGCACCGGCAGCGCAAAGCGCTCGGCCAGCTCCATCAGGCGCAACGCCTTGCGGTAGCCTTCGGGCTTGGGCATCCCGAAGTTGCGGCGGATCTTCTCGTTGATACCGCGCCCCTTCTCCTCGGCGATCACCATCACCGGCCGGCCCTCGAGGCGCGCCACGCCGCCGATGATCGCCGGATCGTCGCCGAACTGGCGATCGCCGTGCAACTCGTCGAACTCGGTGAACAACCGCGGGATGTAGTCGCTGGCGTAGGGGCGCAACGGATGGCGCGCGATCTGCACCACCTGCCAGGGCGACAGATGGCTGTAGATGCTGGCGGTGAGCTTGCGCGATTTCTCGCGCAGGGTGGCGATCTCCTCGGCGATGTTCAGCGCGTTGGCGTCACTGACCGTCTGCAACTCGGCGATCTTGGCTTCGAGTTCGGCAATCGGCTGTTCAAAGTCCAGATAATCGAGATTCATGCGTGGATCCGGTAAGCGCGGCTCCGGGTCGGCGCCGCGGTCTGTTCACAAACGATGGTTCAATGGTGCGCTCGAGTCGCACCATCAAATCGCACCATCAAATCGCGCAGTCAAGCTGCACTGCCGACGGAGTCGATAGCACTGCCGGCGGAGTCAATAGCACTGCCGGCGGAGTCAATAGCACCGCTGCCGCAGTCAATGGCATCGGCGACGCAGTCAATAGCGCAGTTGCAGACTGTCGCGGCCGAAATTATCCCGCAGCCGGTGCAGGAGTTCATCCTCGGGCTCCAATGCCCAAGCCGCCGGCAGGGCGATCTCGCCCACGGCGCCGGGTCGCCGGCAGCGCAGTCGCAGCGGGCAGCCACCACTGCGGAACGGCGCGAGGATGGCGGCGAGCCGGTCGATCTGCTCGCTGCCTAGCTGTTCGGTGCGCAACTCGAGCACCAGACCCTTGAGCCCGGTACGGCGCGCCTCGACCAATGTCTGCACCGCATCGGCGCGCATCTTGAGGCCGCCGGTGTAGTCATCTTCGCTGACCTGCCCGGTGATCACCAGGATGGCATCGCGCCCGATGCGGTCGCGCTGCTCCCGGTACAGCTCGGCAAACAACGCCACCTCGATGCGGCCACTGCGATCGTCGAGGGTGACGAAACACATGGCATCGCCACGGCGGGTCTTCATGGTACGCGTGCCCACCACCAGACCGATCACGCGCTGTGGTTCGCGCCCGGCGCGCAGATTGGCGATGCGCTGTGGCACCAGTGCCTCCAGCTCACTGCCGTACTCGTCGAGTGGATGACCGGTGAGATAGAGTCCGAGGGTCTCCTTTTCTCCACGCAGCCGCTCGGCCACGCCCTGGGCGCGCGTGGTGGCGAACGGGGCATAGCTGGCCTCCGGGGGGCGGCGCGCCACCGTGCCGCCGAACAGGTCGCCCATGCCGGCATCCTCGTCGCGACTCTGCTGCTCGGCGCGGCGGATCGCCTCTTCCATGGCGGCGGCCAGCACCGCGCGACGATAGCCGATCTCGGCGGGCTGCCCCCGCGCGTCCTGCGCCGGGCCCAGACTGTCCATGGCGCCGGCACGCACCAGGGCGTCAAGCACGCGCTTGTTGAGCCTGCGGCCATCGACCCGGGCGCAGAAATCGAACAGGTCGCGAAACGGGCCGCCCTGTTCACGCGCGGCGATGATGGCCTCCACCGGCCCCTGACCCAGGCCCTTGATGGCGCCGAGACCATAGATGACGCTGCCATCCTCGGCCACCGAGAAGGGATACAGGCCGGCATTCACATCGGGCGGCGCGACGCGCAGCCCCATGGCACGGCATTCGTCGATCAGGGTGACCACCTTGTCGGTGTTCTGCATGTCCGCCGACAGCACCGCGGCCATGAATGCTGCCGGGTGATGCACCTTGAGCCAGGCGGTCTGGTAGGCGAGCAGCGCATAGGCCGCCGAGTGCGACTTGTTGAAGCCGTAGCCGGCGAACTTCTCCATCAGGTCGAAGATGTTCTCCGCCAGCTCCCTGGCAATGCCCTTTTCGACCGCACCGGCCAGGAATACTGCGCGCTGCTCGGCCATCTCCTCGGCCTTCTTCTTGCCCATGGCGCGGCGCAGCAGATCGGCCCCGCCCAGCGAATAGCCGGCCAGCACCTGGGCGATCTGCATCACCTGCTCCTGGTAGAGGATGATGCCGTAGGTGGGCTCGAGCACCGGCTTGAGATCGGGGTGCTGGTAGCGCGGATGGGGATAGGCGACCGGCTGGCGGCCGTGCTTGCGGTCGATGAAGTCATCGACCATGCCCGACTGCAAGGGGCCGGGCCGGAACAGCGCCACCAGCGCCACCACGTCCTCGAAGCGGCTGGGCCTGAGGCGCAGGATCAGCTCGCGGATGCCGCGCGATTCGAGCTGGAACACCGCGGTGGTGCGCGCCTGCTGCAGCAGCTCGTAGGTGGCGGCGTCGTCGAGCGGGATGCGGGCGATGTCGATCGGCGGCAGGCCGGAGCGCGCCCGTTCGCGGTTGGCGTTGGCCACGGCCCAGTCGATGATGGTCAGGGTGCGCAGGCCGAGAAAGTCGAACTTCACCAGCCCGACGCGCTCGACATCATCCTTGTCGAACTGGGTCACCGGATTCTCGCCAGCGGCATCGCAGTACAGCGGCGCGAAATCGGTGATCGCACCTGGCGCAATGACCACACCGCCCGCATGCTTGCCCGCATTGCGGGTCAGGCCTTCGAGCTGCACCGCCATGTCCCAGATCTCCTGGGCCTCCTCGTCGGCGGCGAGAAAATCGCGCAGCACTTCTTCCTGGGCGCGCGCCTTGTCGAGGGTGATGCCCAGTTCGTTGGGGATCATCTTGGAGAGCTTGTCGGCGAGCCCGTAGGACTTGCCCTGCACGCGGGCGACGTCGCGCACCACCGCCTTGGCCGCCATGGTGCCGAAGGTGATGATCTGCGACACCGCCTCGCGCCCGTAGCGCTCGGCGACGTAGGCGATGACGCGGTCGCGGTTGTCCATGCAGAAGTCGATGTCGAAATCGGGCATCGACACCCGCTCGGGGTTGAGGAAGCGCTCGAACAGCAGGTCGTAGGCGATGGGGTCGAGATCGGTGATGCCGAGCGCATAGGCGACCAGCGAGCCGGCGCCCGAGCCACGCCCGGGACCGACCGGGATGTCGTTCTCCCGCGCCCAGCGGATGAAGTCCATCACGATCAGGAAGTAGCCGGCAAAGCCCATCTGCTCGATCACGCCGAGCTCGAAGGCGAGCCGCTCCCGGTAGTGCGCGCGCTGCTCGGGGTAGTCCGGACTGGCCGGATCGAACAGCACGGCGAGGCGGCGGTCGAGCCCCTCCTCGGCATGCTCGCGGAAGAATTCGGCGGTGGAAATTCCAGCCGGCACCGGATAGTCCGGTAGCCGCACCGCGCCGAGCTTCAGTTCCAGGTTGCAGCGCTGGGCGATCGCCACGCTGTTGGCGAGCGCCTCCGGAAGGTCGTCGAACAGCTCGACCATTTCGGCAGGCGAGCGCAGATACTGCTGGTCGCTGTAGCGGCGCTCGCGGCGCGGATCGTTGAGGGTGCGACCCTCGTTGATGCAGACCCGCGCCTCGTGTGCCTCGAACTGGTCCGGGGTGAGGAAGCAGACATCGTTGGTGGCCACCACCGGGCAATCGCGCGCCGCCGCCAGCGCTACCGCGCGGTGCAGGTAGTCGTCCTCGCCGGGCCGGCCGGTGCGTTGCAGTTCCAGATAGAAGCGACCGGGGAAGTCGCGCATCCAGCCGGCGAGCAGCGCCTCGGCATCGGCGCGGCCGGCGAGCAGTGCCTGGCCGATGTCGCCGGCCCGGCCCCCGGAGAGCGCGATCAGGCCCTCTCCCGCCGCCGCGATCCATTCGCGGCGCAGGGTTGGCCGCCCCCGCACCTGACCCTCCAGGTAGGCGCGTGAGATCAGCCGGGTGAGGTTGCGATAGCCGGTTTCGTTCTGCACCAGCAGCGTGAGGCGCGCCGGAGCGCCCTCTCCGGTGGCGATGGCGAATTCCGCGCCACAGATCGGCTTTACGCCCTGGGCCTGGGCGGCTTCGTAGAAACGCACTAGGGCAAAGAAATTGCACACGTCGGTGAGCGCAACCGCGGGCATGCCCAGCGCGGCGGCACGCTCCACCAGTTCGTCGATGCGAATCAGGCCATCGACCAGCGAATACTCGCTGTGGACGCCGAGGTGGATGAATTGCGGTTGCGCGGGCGCACTCATCCGGCAGGGGTGAGCGGCTGGCGCGCACGGCGCGCGATGGCGGCCTGGATCAGCTCCAGCCCGGTCTGCTCGCAGGGCGGCAGCTCGAGGTCGACCTGACCGACCGGGGTCACCCGGTCGCCCCACTTGAGCAGGCTCGCGCCCCAGGTCAGTCCGGCACCGAAGGCGGTGAACAGCAGCGTCATGCCGGGGCGCACCCGGCCGCTCTCCAGCGCCTCGCAGAGCGCGATCGGAATGCTGCTGGTCGAGGTGTTGGCGTACTTCTCCAGGGTCAGCACTACCTTGTCCATGTCCGCGCCCAGGCGCCTGACCACGGCCTCGACGATACGGATGTTGGCCTGGTGGGGAATGACGAGGTCGAGCGCATCGAGGCGGGTACCGGTCTGCGCCAGCACCGCCTCGCAGGCGTCGCCCATGCCCTTGACCGCGTGCTTGAAGATCTCCGGGCCGCTGAAATCGATACTGATGTCGAGGGGGCGGAACTGGGCGATGGCGTCGAGGCCGAAATCGGGAATGGCGAGCAGCTCCCGGGTGCCGGGCACGCAGCCCAGCTTGCCGGCGAAGAAGCCCGACTCCCGCTCCGAAGCCTGGAGCACCAGGGCACCGGCGCCATCGCCGAACAGGATCGCCGATTCGCGCCGCGACCAGTTCATCAGCGAGCTCAGCCGCTCCGCGCCGATCACCAGCGCGGTGCGGATGCTGCCCGCGCGGATCATGTCGGACACCATGTTGAAAGCGTAGAGAAATCCGGTGCAGGCGGCATTGAGGTCGAACACGCCGGCATTCACCGCGCCCAGGCGGTTCTGCACGATGGAGCCGGTGTTGGGAACCACGTCGTCCGGCGTGGTGGTGGCATAGGCGATCAGATCGACAGCCCCGGGCTCCAGGCCGGCGGCGGCCAGCGCCCTCGCCGCCGCCACTTCGCCCAGCCGGGCATTGGTCACATGGCTGATGCGCCGCTCGCGAATGCCGCTGCGCGACCAGATCCAGTCATCGGAGGTCGGCATGACGGTTTCGATGTCGCGATTGGTGAGCACGGCGGGCGGCAAACAGCGCCCCCATCCGGTGATCTCGGCGTAGACCATGGCACGTTCCGGCCGGCTTCGGGAGGTGCCGGGATTATGCCGGAATTGTCCCGTGCTGGGTGTCCGCCACCGGCCAACTTCACGCGCGTCTTGTCAGCAGTGGCAGGTCAGCAGTGGCGGGTCAGCAGCCGCGAGCCGGCAGCCGCGAGTCAGCAGCGGCAGGTCAGCAGCCGCGGGTCACCACCGGCTCGTCGTCGTCGAGGCTCTCGGCGAGATACCCCAGCTCGCTGCGGATATCGGCCAGCGAGCGATAACCCTGATAGCGCTCCACCACCGCCTGAATGAGGGCGCGACCCATGGCATCGGCGCTCATGTCCGATCGCCCCGCCGCGGCCGCGAATGCCGCTTCCACCACTTCACGCGCATAACCCGATTCACCCGCCATGGGTTCGCTCCTGAGTCAAGAAAGTCCCTCCGCGATTGTGCCCGCCGAGGTCCGCTCGCGCCCAGCCTTGATCATGATCGGGGTCAAGGCGTGCCGGATCCAGGCTCCTGCGGGAAGGCCAACCAGGCTACCAGCAGCCGGATCTGCATAGCGTCGAGGCGGCCGGCGAAGGCTGGCATCTGGCCATTGCGCCCAGCGGCGACGGTTGCGGCGATGGCCTCCGGAGTGCCCCCGTAGAGCCAGATCGCGTCGTTGAGCCGGGGCGCGCCGAGCAGCGGGTTACCCTCGCCGCTGGCTCCGTGACAGGCGGCGCAGTACTGCTGAAAGACCGGCCGGCCCGGGTGATCGGCACCCGCACCAGCACTCAGCCCACCGACGAATTCGCCCACCGCTTGCAGGTCGGTGGCGGCGAGCACGCGCTGCCAACCGGGCATGACCGCATTGCGCCCCTGGCGGATGGTCTGTTCGATCTGCTCCGCGGTGCCGCCCCACTGCCAATCGCCGTCGCGCAGATCGGGAAACAGTGCCGCCTGCCCCCGCGCGGCCTTGCCGTGACAGGCCGCGCAATGCTCCTGGAACAGATTGGCCGCCACCGCCATGGCCGCGCGATCGGCAGCCAGGGCAGCCCCGTCCTGCCCGGCCAGCGCCGCCCGCGGGGCCGCGAACTCGGCCTGAAACCGGTCCTGGTGCTCGGCGAACTGGCCACCCTGAGACCACTTCAGCGCCCCCGCATAGGAGCCCAGCCCCGGGTAGAACATCAGGTACAGCACACTGAACACCATCGCCGCGAGCAGCAGCCAGAACCACCAGAACGGCGCCGGGTTGTCGCCCTCATGGAGGTTTTCATCCCACACCGGATCCTCGCCGGTGACCTGGCCCCGCTCCGGCCCGGCACGCCGGAAATACACGCTGAGCACCAGCCACACCAGGCCGGAAAAGCTCACCACCGACAGCAGGATGATCCAGCCACTCCAGAAATCCGCCGGCATGTCAGCCATGGTTCTGCTCGTCCTCGATGGGAATGCGGGCACTGAAATCGAATGCGGCACGGGTATCGCGCAGCGATATCCACACCACCAGCAGGGTCATGAACAGCATCACCAGCATGTCGCCCAGAAACAGAAACCACGCCATTTCAGTGCCCTCCGTGTGCGTCGGTACCGGCCGCGGCGTCCGCGCCCAGCCCGGTACCGAGCATCTGCAGATAGACGATCAGCGCATCGATCTCGCGCAGCCCTTGCAGGCGCGCCGGAGCGCCGTCGATGTCGGCATCGGTATAGGGATGGCCGAGCCGGCGCAGCGCGCGCAGCTTGGCCTGGATGTCGCCGACGCCGGAAGCCGGCCGCTCTGCCAGCCAGGGATAGGCCGGCATGATGGATTCGGGCACCACGCGGCGCGGGTCGAGCAGGTGTTCCTCCTGCCAGCGATCGCTGTACTTGCCGCCGATCCGGTGCAGATCCGGTCCGGTGCGCTTCGAACCCCACAGGAACGGCCGGTCGTACGCGAACTCGCCGGCCCGCGAATAAGGACCGTAGCGCTTCACCTCCGCCACCAGCGGGCGCACCTGCTGGGAATGACAGGTGTGACAGCCCTCGCGGATATAGATGTCGCGTCCGGTCAGCGCGACCGCGTCATAGACCCGGACCCCGGGCAGCGGCGTGCTCAGCGACTCCTGAAACAGGCTGGGCAGGATCTGCACCAGACCGCCGATCGCCGACACCAGCAGGATGCCGAAGATCAGCAGCCCGGCGTTCTCTTCGAGCTTCTTGTGCAGCGCCAGGGCATTCATGCGCCAGCCCTCCCCGTCGCGACCGCGCCCCGCGTCAACCGCCAGGGTTCGGGTACCGGCGGCGGCGCTACCGCCAGCGGTCGCCGGCCGCGCAGGGTCATGAACAGATTCCAGGTCATCAGCAAGGTACCGCCCCAGAACAGCAGGCCGGCCACCAGGCGCAGACCGTAATAGGGCTTCATGCCGGCCATCACCTCGCGAAAGCCGTAGGCCAGCTCGCCGAAGCGGTCGACGCTCAGCCACAGCAGCCCTTGCGACACGCCCGCGAACCACATCGCCAGGATGTAGAGCAGCGTCCCGGTCAGCGCCAGCACGAAATGCAGGTTGGCCAACCGGATGCTGTGCAACGGCACGCCCACCAAGCGCGGCACCAGGAAATAGAAGGTGCCGTAGGTCACCATGGCATTCCAGCCCAGTGCGCCCGAATGCACGTGGCCGATGGTCCAGTCGGTGAAATGGCTGATCACGTTGACGCTGCGGATCGCCAGCATCGGCCCCTCGAAGGTGGCGAGGCCGTAGAACGCCAGGGACAGCACGATGAACTTCAGCGCCGGGTCCGTCTTCAGTTTGGTCCAGGCTTTGCTGACCGTCATGATGCCGTTGATCATGGTCGCCCAGGACGGCGCCAGCAGCACCAGGCTCATCACCATGCCCAGCGACTGCACCCATTCGGGAATCGCGTTGTAATGCAGGTGATGGGGGCCGGCCCAGATATAGCTGTAGGTGAAGGCCCAGAACGCCACCACCGAAAGCCGGTAACTCCAGATCGGCTGTTCGGCCTGCTTGGGCAGGAAGTAATACAGCATGCCCAGAAACCCGCCGGTGAGCAGGAAGCCCACGGCATTGTGCCCGTACCACCACTGCACGATGGCGTCCTGGGCGCCGGCATAGAGCGAATAGGACTTGTCGAGCGTCACCGGCAGCGCCAGATTGTTGACGATGTGGAGCATGGCGATGACGATGATCAGGCCGCCGTAGAACCAGTTGGAAATGTAGATCGGCCGGATACGGCGCCGCGCGATGGTGCCGAAGAAGACGATGCCGAAGCACACCCAGATCAAGGTGATGGCAATGTCGAACGGCCACTCCAACTCGGCGTACTCCTTGCTCGAGGTCCAGCCGGCAAGCAGCGACAGGCCGCCGAGCAGCACCACCAGTTGCCAGGCGTAACAGCAGAACCAGGCCAGCCAGGGCAGAAACAACCGCACATGGGAAGTGCGCTGCACGCTGTAGAACGCCGTCGCCATCAGCGCCGAAACCCCAAAGCCGAAGATCACGCCATTGGTATGCAGCGGCCGGATGCGCCCGAACGAGAGCCAGAACTGGCCGAAATCGAGCGCCGGCCACAGCAGCTCGGCCGCCACCCAGACACCCGCCGCCATGCCCAGCACCGCCCACAGCACCGCGCACTGGACCAGCCGTACCACCACGCCGTCTTCGTAGATTTCTTTCGGACTGTCAACATTCGAATTGCCGACATTCGGGCTACCGACATTCGGACCGCCGACATCTGGATTCGGGTTCTGCATCCGCCAAGGGCTCCGTTCAGATTCTGATCGCCGGGCCGATGCCCGCCGTCCACAGTGCGGCAGTGATGCCGAGCAGGCTCACCGCGGCAACCAGCAGCCAGCCCACCAATGCCGAGGACATCAGCATGCCCCGCTCCGGCGGCACGTGCAGTACCACGGGCAGGCCGCGGTAGAGCAGCGTCATGCTCCAGATCGCCGCCGGAATCATCGCCAGCAGATTGAAAAACGCCTGCGGAAACAGATGCGCGAGGCTGGCCACCGCCAGGGGCGCGCAAACCACCACGAAGAACGCGAGATAGATGCGGTAGGAACCCGTGGCACCGTAGGTGACGCCCATCCAGCGCGCCAGACCCACGGTGGAAAAGAATCCGCAACAGAGCGCAAACAGATACAGGATGCTGACCGTCACCGTCTGCCCGGCGTCGAGATACAGCGGTTCGGGCGTACCCAACCGCCAGCCGAACAGGCTACCACCGATGGCCGCCGAGACCGGCGGCAACGACAACAGCAGCGGCAGGTAGCGGCGCACCGCGCGGGCGCGGGCGCGATCGGCGCCGGCCAGGTCGCGCAGTACCGCACCGGGATCGAACAGCAGGGAAAACAAGGGGCCGCGTTGCATGTTCCTTGCCTCCCGGTCGCTTCGGCGCGTGCATCCTAACCCGCCAAGGTCGGCGGCCACAGCCACCAAGGTTGTCAGGATTTGATCCAGATCATCCACCAGCGGAACCTCTGCGGCAATCACCCTGCGACCGAATATCCGTGCGCACTACCGCAAATAGCCGGCGCCAATCGGCTCGCGACCGTACCCTTGACAACCTGTTGAAAAACTTCGCGAAGATGGCCAGATGCACGGCGTGCCAGCGGGCTGTAGCCGGCTGGGCCAACAGGCTCGGCTGTGCACTTGCGTTCTCCGACCACCGCCCTCACTGTTGCCGGGACGAGTGGAGAACCGGATTCCCCGGGGGCGAACGCCATGCCATCGCGCGATCTCGAAAAGTGGATGTGGTCGGAAGCCCTGCGCATGCTCGATCGTGCCGAGCGCACGCAACGGCAGCGGGCACCCGCTCGCACTCCCGGCCCCCGGGCCTGGGAGCCTGCGGTGGACGTCTATGAAACCGCTGAATACCTCTGGGTGGTCACCGCCCTGCCCGGCGTGGCCGCCGACAACCTGCACGTGGAAATCGATCAGGGCCTGCTCACGCTGAGCGGCCAGCGGCGCCTGCCCAAGGCGGCGCGCGAGGGACTGACCCATCGCCTCGAAATTCCCAACGGCCGCTTCGAGCGGCGTTTGGCGCTGCCGCCGCAGCCGCTGGAACTGGTGCTCCACGAACTGGCCGACGGCTGCCTCTATCTGGGCTTTCGCAAACGCTAGGACCGACGGATGAACGATCAGCAAGCCCCCGAGACCCCGGCCGTCACCACCCGCGACTGGCCCGAGGACTTCCTCATTCTGCTGCCGGTGCGCAATTTCGTGCTGTTTCCGGAGCTGGTGATGCCGCTCGCGGTGGGTCGCGCCGCATCCATTGCCGCCGCCCAGGAAGCGATCCGCGCGGAGCGCCCGATCGGCATCGTGCTGCAACGTGACCCGGACAAGGACGAACCCGATCCGGACGATCTGTATCGCGTCGGCACCATCGCCAACGTGCTGCGCTTCGTCACCGCGGACGACCAGCAGCACCACCTGATCTGCCAGGGCACGTCGCGCTTCCGGATTCTCGATTTCATTCCCGGCGCGCCCTTTCCGGCGGCCCGGGTGGAACGCCTCCACGAACCCCACGGCGCCCGCGATCCGGAGCTCGATGCCCACCTGCTGACCCTGCGCGAGCGCGCCCTGGAAGCGCTCGAACTGCTGCCCCAGACGCCGCAGGAACTGGTCAAGGCGATCCGCTCCATCGCCTCGCCCGGGGTACTCGCCGATACCGTGGCCGGTTACATGGACCTCAAGCCCGAGGACAAGCAGGGCATCCTCGAAACCCTGGATCTCAAGCAGCGCATGGAAAAGGTACAGGCGCTGCTCGACTACCGCGTGGAAGTGCTCAAGCTGTCCCACAGGATCGGCCAGCAGACCCGCGAGCGGATGAGCGAGCGCCAGCGCGAGGCCATGCTGCGCGAGCAGATGCGCTCGATCCAGCAGGAGCTGGGCGAAGGTGAAGACCGCGCCGAGGACATCAAGGAGCTGGCCGAGGCAGTGGAACAGGCCGGCATGCCCGAGGAGTCGAAAACCCAGGCGCTGCGCGAGATCAAGCGCCTCGAACGCATGCCCGAGGCCGCCGCCGAATACTCCATGGTGCGCACCTACCTGGAATGGCTCACGGAACTGCCCTGGGCGAAGGAATCCGCGGACAAGCTCGACATCGACGAAGCCCGCCGCGTGCTCGACGAGGACCACTACGGCCTCGACAAGGTCAAGCGCCGCATCCTCGAATATCTGGCGGTGCACAAGCTCAACCCCACCGGCAAGAGCCCGATCCTGTGCTTCGTCGGTCCGCCCGGGGTGGGCAAGACCTCGCTGGGCCAGAGCATCGCCCGCGCCATGGGTCGGCAATTCCAGCGCATCGCGCTCGGCGGCGTCCACGACGAGGCCGAGATCCGCGGCCATCGGCGCACCTACATCGGCGCCCTGCCCGGCAACATCATCCAGAGCATCCGCAAGGCCGGCACCCGCAACCCGGTGTTCATGCTCGACGAGATGGACAAGCTCGGCACCGGCTTCCATGGCGACCCGGCCTCGGCGCTGCTCGAGGTGCTCGATCCGGCGCAGAACAGCAGCTTCCGCGACACCTACCTGGGCGTGCCCTTCGACCTCTCCCACGTGATGTTCATCGGCACCGCCAATGTACTCGACCAGATCCCGGGGCCGCTGCGCGACCGCATGGAGGTGATCGAGCTGCCCGGCTACACCCGCGAGGAGAAGATCGAGATCGCCCGCCGCTACCTGGTCGGCCGCCAGCTCGAAGCCGCCGGACTGACGCCGGAGCAGTGCCGCATCGACGCCGCCGCGCTGTCGCGGATCGTCGCCGACTACACCCGCGAGGCCGGCTGCCGCAATCTCGAACGGGAGATCGGCGCCGTGGTGCGCCACGTCGCGGTGCGCATCGCCGACGGCAGCATCCAGAGCGCCAGCATCGGCCCCGACCACCTGCCCGACATCCTCGGCGCGCCGCGCTTCGAGGACGAAGTCGCGATGCGCACCAGCGTGCCCGGCGTCGCCACCGGCCTCGCCTGGACGCCGACCGGCGGCGACATCCTGTTCATCGAGGCGAGCCGTGCCCCCGGCAAGGGCCGGCTGATCCTCACCGGCCAACTCGGGGAGGTGATGAAGGAGAGCGCCCAGGCGGCGTTGACCCTGATCAAGAGCCGCAGCGCCGACTTCGGCCTCGACCCGGAACTGTTCGAGAACAGCGACATCCACATCCACGTGCCGGCCGGCGCCATCCCCAAGGACGGTCCCAGCGCGGGCGTGGCGCTCTACATCGCGCTGGCCTCGCTGCTCAGTGAACGCACCGTGCGCAACGACGTGGCCATGACCGGCGAGATCACCCTGCGCGGCCTGGTGCTGCCGGTGGGCGGCATCAAGGAGAAGACCTTGGCCGCGCTGCGCGCCGGCATCAGGACGGTGCTGCTACCCGCCCGCAACCGCAAGGATGCGGAGGAGATCCCCGCCGCCGCCCGCGAGCAGCTCCAACTGCACTGGATCGAGCGCGTCGAGGATGCCGCGGCACTGGCGCTGACGCCCAAGGCCTGAGGACCAGGGTACCGAGCGCACCGCCGCCCTCTCCCGCCCGGCGTCAACGCACTCGCTTGACCTGCCGCGTTCGTCTGGGCAAAGCTGGCTGCGCAAAATAATTGCACGCGGGGCTTGACTCCGTTTCTTTCAGCCAACGACCTTTTCAATCCAATCCGATCCACATTGAACGGCCGGCGCGCGTGCGCCCGGCGAGAGGAAAGACACATGCAAAACGTAGAAGGCAAAGTCGCATTCATCACCGGCGCCGCGAGCGGCATGGGTCTGGGCATGGCCCGGGCCTTCGCCAAGGCGGGCATGAAGGTCATGATCGGCGACATCGAAGCCGCCCCGGCGCAGAAGGCCGTGGACGAACTCAAGGCCAAGGGTCTGGACGCCGCCTGCGTCCAGGTCGACGTCACCAAGCAGGAATCCATGCAGGCCGCCGCCGCGCAGACCCTGAAGACCTTCGGCAAGGTGCACGTGCTGTGCAACAACGCCGGGGTCGCCGTGGGCGGCTACAGCGAGACCTGCAATATGCGCAACTGGAACTGGGTGGTGGACGTCAACCTCTGGGGCGTGGTCTACGGCCTGCAGGCCTTCGTGCCGCGCATCCTGGAACAGGACGAAGGCGGCCACGTGGTCAGCACCGCCTCCATGGCCGGCATGGTCGGCCTGCGCGGCGCCGGCCCCTACAACGCCACCAAGTTCGCCGTGGTGGGCATGATGGAAACCTTCGCCGCCGACCACCGCAAGCACAACATCGACGCCTCGGTGCTGTGCCCCGGCATCGTCGCCACCAACATCGGCAACTCCGGCCGCAACCGCCCCGAGGAATACGGCGGTACGGTCAAGCCGAGCGACAAGGACACCACCGCGGCCATGCTCGCCCAGGGCCTGGATCCGAATATCGTCGGCGATCTGGTGCTGGAAGCGATCCGCGAAAACCAGTTCTACATCTTCACCGACCCGAGCCTCAGGCACCTGATCGAAACCCGCTGCGAACGGATCATCGCCGGTTACGACTGGGCGGCGAACTGCAAGTCGCTGAAGGGCGCGAAGCAGGCGGGCGGACTGCCGGGCTAGACCCGCCGAAATCCCCTCACAACTGATCGAGCGGGCTGCGCACGCCGCGCCCGCCCTTGTTCAGCACCTGGGTGTAGATCATGGTCGTGCTCACATCCGCGTG
>DASUDS010000082.1:0-3475 GCA_036275455.1 Porticoccaceae bacterium | reverse complement strand
CCCTGGCTGACGAAATAGCCAGTCAGCCCTTCGATGCGCTCCAGGGTGGCGCGGCTGTAGAGCGAGACGCTCTCGACGATGTGGTTGGAGTGGAAGTGCTCGCGGAGGGTCAGGAAGGTGGCGAGAAAGGCGATGCCGATGGAGCCGCCGAGGTTGCGCGTCAGGTTGTAGAGGCCGGAGGCGGAACCCACCTGAGCGGGCTCGATGCCGACGGTGGCGATCACCGCCAGCGGCACCGACAGAAACGGCTGACCGATGCCGCGGATGAAATTGGCCAGGCGCAGCTGGTCGTAGGCCGAGTCCGCGCTCATGTTGATGTTGATCAGCAGGCTCGCGGCAAAGATCGCGCTGCCGATCGCCACCAGATGGCGCAGGTCCACCATCTTCATCAGCCGCACGATCAGCGGCACCATGATCAGCTGCGGAAAACCGAACCACATCATGGTCATGCCGGTCTGCCAGGCGCTGTAGCCCTGCACCTGGGCCAGATACAGCGGCGTGATGAACACCGAGCCGTACAGCCCCAGGCCGAGGATGACGCCGATGATGTTGGCCAACGCGAAATTCCAGCGCTTGAGCAAGCGCACGTTGATGAACGGATTGGGACCGCGCAGCTGGCGATAAAAAAAGATCACAAAAAACACCAGCGCGATGATGGCGCCGCGCTGGATGAATTCGGATTCGAACCAGTCCTTGCGGTTGCCTTCCTCCAGCGTGATGATCATGGCGCCCAGCGCAATCGACAGGCTGGCGATGCCCAGCCAATCGCCATTGCGCAGCAGTTTGAGATTGCCCTGCGAACGCGCGAGCCCCCAGGAGAGGATCAGGAACATGATCGAGGCGGGGATGATTTGCAGGTAGAAGATCGACTGCCAGCCAAAGGTCTCCGTGAGATATCCGCCGAGCGCGGGACCGATGGCGGGCGCCTGGGTAGCGGTAAGGGAGAACACCGCGATACCGATCGGCTGCTTGCTCGGTGGCAGCAGGGTCAGGATCACCGCGAACGACAGCGGAATGAAGGTGCCGCCGGCGAGCCCGGCGATGGCGCGAAACACCAGCATGGCCTCCAGGTTCCACGCCAGCGCGCAGGCGAGCGTGGCGACGATGAACATCACCGAGGCCGAGAGCATGAAACGGCGCAGCCCGAAAACCATGGCGAACCAGCCGGTGAGCGGGATCACCACCACCTCAGCGGTGAGGTAGGAGGTGGAGATGAACGAGCCCTCCTCCAGGGTGGCTGCAAGCGCGCCCTGAATATCCTTCAGCGAGGCATTGGTGATCATGATGTTGAGCACCGCGATGAAGGCGCCGATCACGCTGCCGAACACCGTGAACCAGGTGGCGGCAGAGACGTGTTCGGAATCGCGTGCGGCGGGTGCCGGAGCCTCGCGCTCGGCAGATTCAGCGGCTGCGGTCATGAATGGCTACGGTCATGAATGGCTACGGCATGTTATGGAAATTATGGTTTGGCCGGATCATACCAGCAGCTTTCGACCACGAGGCCGCGAATCCGCGGGTGGCCACCTGCAGCGGTGCCGGTGCCCCTGCTAAACTCGGGCATGCCAAGGTTTTTCACCAGCCCCCCAAGGAAGCACCCATGCAAAAGTTCTTCACCATCGGCAAATGGCTCACCCTCGGCTTCTGGATCCTGCCGCTGCTCGCCCTGTTCGGGGTGTTCGCCCCGCCCTGGGATTTCCGCCTGCTGGCGATCGGCTTCGTGATCCTGCTGGCCCACCTCGGCGAGCTGGTATTCGTCTATGGCGGCCTGCGCACCGCCGGTCGCGCCGAGGTCACCGACATCCTGATGGTGATCCTGGTGGGTCTGTTCCATTGGGTGCCGATCCTGCGCAAGCCCTGATCGGGGCGCCAACGGGGAACCATCGGGTGTTCGCTCCGGGCAGCTTCGATCAGGCCACGGCCTGCGCCGAGATCCGCAGCCGCGGCTACACGCTGATCCCGGATTTCCTGGATTCGGGGCGCCTCGCCCGGGTGCGCGCCGCGCTCGATCGCGAGCTGGGCGCCCATCGCGGCCGCAACAACTTCGAGGGCCACGCCACCGAGCGGGTCTACACGCTGGTGGCGCGGGATGCGGTATTCGAAGAGATCGTCGCGGATTCGCGCACCCTCGCGCTGTGCGACGCATTTCTCGATCCCAACTACCTGCTCACCGGCAGCCTGGCGATCTGCATCCATCCGGGCGAATCACCCCAGCCCTGGCACGTCGACGACGCCTTCTATCCGCTGCAGCGACCGCGGCGCATGGTCAGCCTCTCCACCATCGTCGCGGTGGACGACTTCAGCGCGGACAACGGCGGTACGGAAGTCATTCCGGGGAGCCATCTGTGGAGTGACGCGGAGATCGGCGGTGACTATCGCAGCGGCGATCACGAGTCCGACCCGGAGTTCGCCCGCCGCATGGCCGGGCGCGGCCTCAGTGTCGAAATGCCGGCCGGCGGCTGCGTGGTGTTCGCCGGCAACCTGCTGCATCGCGGCGGCGCCAACCGCACCCAGGCACCGCGCCGCGCGTTCTCTATCCAGTACTGCCAACCCTGGGCGCGCACCCAGGAGAACTACTTCCTGACGGTACCCCGCGAACAGGCGCGCGCCATGAGCCCCCGCCTCCAGGCCCTGCTCGGCTATTCCATCCACCCGCCGTTCATGGGCCACGCCGCCGGCAGGCATCCGCTCAAGCTGCTGGCCCGGGAAGCGAGCCCCGACCCCGACAATTGAATCGCGCGGCGACTACGGGTGGCTCGGGCGATGCGGCGAAATGCAGGGGCAACCCGGCGGGCCGCCCCTGCTTCAGGCAATGCCCAGCAACGTCACCGCCGCGCCGACATCGTCCGCCAGCTCGCCGCCCGGTGTCAGACGTGCTTCGTCACCCGTCCGGTACTTGCCGGTTCTGACCAGGATCCCGCGCAGTCCGGCGGCAAGGGCGCCGTTGACGTCGGAGTCCACGTCGTCGCCGATCATGGCGGCCGCGGCCGGCGGGCAGGCGGTTGCGCGCAGCGCCGCGGCGAACAATGCCGGTGCCGGCTTGCCGAGCAGTTCGGCCTTCACCTCGGCGGCATACTCGAGCGCGGCGACGAAGGGGCCGGCATCCAGAGACAGGCCGTCGCGATCCTGAAAGTAGCGGTTGCGGCCGAGTGCCAGCAGCGGCGCCCCGGCGTGGAGCAGCCGAAATGCCTGGTTGAGATCGGCGTAGCGGAAGTGATCGCCGGCATCGCCCACTACCACGGCGTTGGGTTCGGTGGCGTCGAGGCCGGTGAAGTCGGGCGCGAGACCGGGGTGGATCAGGAGCAGCGGACGCAGGCCGCGCGCGAGCAGCAGGTCGCGGGCGGCGGCGGCCGGAGTGAGCAGTTCATCCGCAGCGATCGCCAGTCCGCGCCCGGCGAGTTCGCGCAGCAGCTCGGTGCGGCTCTGGCGCGTGGTGTTGGTGACAAAGCGCAGCGTCAGGCCGCTGGCGCGCAGCCGG
>DASUDS010000081.1:0-18171 GCA_036275455.1 Porticoccaceae bacterium | reverse complement strand
TTGAGATGATCCTGGCGGTGGCGGGTGATGCGCTGGCGCAACCGGTAGAGCTGGTCGGAGATCTCGCCCCAGACCCCCGAGGCCGGTGGCGGGTAATCGCGCCCGCCCTGTTCCAGCCACTGGTTGAGGCGGTGGATGCGGAGCAGCGTCCAGAGCATGTACAGGCTGCCGCCGGCGATCAGGGTGGCCAGGATGTAGCCGTTGAAAAAGCCGGCGATCAGCAGCAGCAGCGCGAGGATGGCGATGCGTCGCAGTTCGCTGCGGAGTCCCTGGGTCAGCATCGTGGCAATTTCCTCAGGCCTCGGCCAGCTTCTCGGAGAAGCGGTAGCCGGCACCGCGCACCGTCTGCACCAGGCGATCGTGGTCGCCGAGCGCCTTGCGCAGACGGCGGATGTGCACGTCCACGGTGCGCTCGTCCATGTAGACGTTGCCGCCCCAGACGTGGTTGAGGATCTGGTCGCGGGAGTAGACCCGATCCTGGTGTGTCAGAAAGAAGCCCAACAGGCGGAATTCGGTGGGGCCCATGGCCGTGGCCGCGCCGTTGATGCTGACGTGATGGCTCACCGGATCGTAGACCAGCCCCTGAACCTGGATCGGCCCCTGCTGCTGGCCCAGGTCGCGGCGGCGCAGCAGCGCCCGCACCCGCGCGATCAGCTCGCGCGGCGAGAAGGGCTTGGTGACGTAGTCGTCGGCCCCGGCATCCAGGCCCTGCACCAGATTGTCCTCCTCGGTCTTGGCGGTGAGCAGGATCACCGGCAGTTCGGCGGTGCGCTCGTCGCGGCGCAGGCGGCGCAGCAGCTCGATGCCGCTGACTTCCGGCATCATCCAGTCGAGCAGCACCAGATCTGGACGCTCGTCCACGATCAGTGCATAGGCGGCGCGGGCATTCTCTGCGCGCAGGCACAGGAACCCCGCGACTTCCAGGGCGGCGGCCACCATGTCGCGGATGGCGGCTTCATCGTCGACGATCAGGACACTGGCTTCGGACATCGTTGGATCGCTCTCGGTGCGGGCCTTGGGTCATTGGATGACATTTCCAAGACCGTCTTGTGACAGGCGGATCGGCGGAGCCGCGATTATCTCAATTCCCGGCCGCGGTGGTTCGGGCCGAGCGGCTCCGCTCAGGCCGGCGCCAGCGGCCAGTGATAATCCAGCAGCAGCGCCCCCCACAACACCGCCCCCGCCTGGTTGTTGAGCAGAAAGGCCCGAAAGCACCCGGCGCGCTCGCGCTGCCGCGCCAGCCGGTGCTGGCGCCAGAACACCAGCGCCACCGCGATCAGGCCAAGGTAATACCAGAGTCCGCGCGCGAACTGGTGGCCCACCAGCGCGAACGCCAGCAGCGCCAGGCCCTGGAGCGCGGCGATCACCAGCAGGTCGTCGTCGCCGAACAGGATGGCGGTGGACTTGACCCCGATGCGCAGATCGTCGTCCCGGTCGACCATGGCGTAGTAGGTATCGAAGGCGACGGTCCACAGCAGCACGCCGGCGTAGAGCGCCCAGGCTGCCGCCGGCACGGCGCCGGTCTGGGCCGCAAAGGCCATCGGGATCGCCCAGGCCCAGGCGGCGCCCAGCACCACCTGCGGTAGATGGGTATGGCGCTTGGCGAAGGGATAGAGGGTGGCGAGGGCTGCGCCACCGAAGGCGAGCATCAGGGTCAGGCCGTTGGTGAACAGCACCAGCACGAAGGCGGCCAGACCCAGCCCGGCGAACAGCGCCAGCGCTTCCTTCGGGGTCACCGCGCCGGTGACCAGGGGGCGGTCGCGGGTGCGGGCCACGGCGCCGTCGATGTTGCGGTCGGCATAATCGTTGATCACGCAGCCCGCGGCGCGCATCAGGATCACGCCGAGCACGAAGATTGCCAGCACGTCGGGATCCGGCAGGCCATCGGCCGCCAACCACAGTGCCCATAGTGTCGGCCACAGCAGCAGCAGCGTGCCGATCGGGCGATCGAGGCGCATCAGGCGGGCGAAGTCGGCGGCGCGATCCAGGACAGGGGGCATGGGGCGAGCTCCACGGCGGGCTGGGCGTTAGTTTAGGGCGCGAAGCCGGGCAGAAAACTTTCCGCGACCAGCAGCGGCTGGTCGCCGAGATAGAACAGCGAGCGGCGCTGCCAGGCACGGGTTGCGGACGCCCTGCCAAGCTCGGGCCGCGCAGGCAGTGGCGGTTGCGCGACCTCGATGGGGCCGCGGCGCAGCGCCGGATCGCGAAACAGCAGGGCGCCGAGCGGGCGTGTGCCGAGCCGGCGCAGAAAGCGGTAGCGGCCGCGGAGCAGGGCGCGTGGCAGCACGCTGCGCGCATAGACCCAGGGATCGCCGCAGCCGTGCAGCAGCACCTCGCGGATCAGGGCGCGCTCGCGCAGGCCGAGGCCGAGCGCCCGGCGCTCGTCGGCGCTGGGCAGCGCCCAGCGCTGGGCCAGCACCTGGACGCGAAAATCGCCGCTGCTTTTCGCCACCAGGCGCGCGGTGAGCGAACCCTGATCGAACAGCCAGGGCCGCCATTGTGCGGGCACCCGGGAGCGGGTGTGGGTGCGGATGTGGCGGCGGCGTCCGCCGCGGTCGAAGGCAGCTCGGCTCACGGGCGGCAAGCTTGGTTCACAGGCTGAAAGCTCGGTTCACAGGTTGGATGCTCGGTCCAGGTTGGAAGCTCGGTTCACAGGTTGGAAGCTCGATTCACAGGTTGGAAACCCGGTTCACGGGATGGAAGCTCGATTCACAGGCGGGAAGCGCGGCTCACAGACTGTAGGACAGACTCAGCGAGCCGTATTCGTGGTGATGGGGCTGGCCCTCGAATTCGCGGCTGCGAAACACCTGGGCATAGGAAACCTTCCAGCGGCCGGCGCGCAGGGCCACGCCCGCGGCCAGATCGGCCACCACCGGCTTGCGGTCCACGCCGTGGCTTTCCTTGAAGGTGTTGCCGTCGAGGAAGATGTCGCGCGCCACCAGCCGCGTGTCCAGGGCGATGAAGGCATGGACGCCACCGCGCGACCGTGCCTGGCGACGGTTGCCGTGGCGGCCCGGCGCGCTGTTGTCGCCGCCGGCGCGCACCGCTGAGGTGCCGAAGTCGTCGGGCAGGTTCCAGCCGATGCGGTATTCGCCGCCGAAGTTGAGGTGGGTGGCGATGTTGCCGAGGCTGGCGCCGCCGTGGGCGATGACATCCTGGCCGCAATCGTCCCGCCAGGTGGTGGCCAACAGGCGGTGCTTGCGCTCGTAAAGCAGTTGCACGGCGGGCTCGTCGTCGAGCTGGTTGTCCCAGCCGTTGTACTTCTCGAAGCCGCGCAGGTCGTGGATGAAATCCTGGGTCTGGTGGGCCAGCGCCGAGGGGCCGACGATGCCCAGATCCAGCTCCATCACGTCCAGGCGATTCTCGCTGCGGGTGTGGTACGCGATTCCGGTGTACAGGTAACCGGCGTAGGGACGCTGATCGGGAACCAGCGCCGAGGCCTCGGTATCCTCGGGCGTGAACATCAACTGCCCCAGGCTGACCACCAGATTGTGTTCGGTCTCCGGGTCATTGTTGTGCAGCAGGCGCAGCTTGCGGTTGGCGGCACGCAGCCAGGCGGGAAAGGCCTCGTCGTTCTCGTAGGAAGTGGTATCCGGCGAAATCCACGACAGCCGGGTGCCGTTGGTGTAGTTGCGGTCGGTGTTGTCGAACAGATCGTTCTCGAAATAGAGATTGAACGTCCAGGGATTGGCCGGCGCCGCGGCGGCGGCCGTGGCCGGCGGCGCCAGCAGCGGCAGCGCGGCCAGCAGCCAGCGGTGGAGCTTGGTCACGGTCGGAAACCTCGCAGGCCGGGTGGGGCGCCCGGGGGCAGGTCGGAGGGACGGATCGGATGGCGATTGTACCCGCGCGGCGCGGCGTGGATCGGATGAGGTAAACAATGTACCCGCGCAGGCGCTGGTCGGATGGGCTAAAGATGGTACCCGCGCGGCGCGGATCGGATGGAGTAGAGATCGCACCCGCCCCGGCGCGGCGCCCGCAGCCGTTCCTGCTATTCTCGGGGCCGTCTTCCGGGAGCCACCGTTCCCGGAACCCTCGTTCCCGGAATCGCCCGAAATCCGGGAATCATCCACGCGGAGAGCACTTCATGAGCGAGGCAGCGCGCACCTATCAGACCCTGGCGATCGAACACCGCGACGGCATCGACTGGCTGAGCTTGAATCGCCCGGACCAGTTCAACGCCCTCAGTGGCGCCATGACCGACGAGCTGCTCGATTACTTCGGCAGCCTGTATTTCAACCACCGGGTGCGGGTGGTGGTGCTGCGCGGCGCCGGCAAGCACTTTTGCGCCGGGCTCGACCTCAACGAGACCGCCAGCTTCACCAGCGGCATCGTCGCCGGTGCGCGCGGCCAGCGCCGGGTAGCAGAAGTCATCCTGCGCATGCGCCGCTGTCCGCAACCGATCATCGCCCTGGTGCAGGGCGCGGCCACCGGCGCCGGCTTGGCTTTTGCCCTGGCCAGCGACGTGCGCTATGCCGCCGAGGGCGCGCGCTTCAACGTCGCCATGGCCCGCATCGGGCTCACCGGTTGCGACATCGGCATCAGCTATTTCCTGCCCCGCGCGGTGGGTGCCGGCAACGCCGCTGAGATGATGATGACGGGCCGCTTCGTCGATGCCGCCAAGGCGCTGCGCGTCGGCCTGGTGTCCGAGGTGGTGGCCCCCGATGGCCTCGCCGAAGCCGGCGCCAGACTCGCCGGCGAAATGGCCGCGATGTCGCCGCTCGGCCTGCGTCTCACCAAGGAGGGCCTCAACATGGCCCAGGACGCCGGCAGCCTGGAGGCGGTGATCGCCCTCGAGGACCGCGGCCAGGTGATGTGCCTGGGGCCGTTTCTGGAGGAGGGCGCGGCGGCCTTCATGGAGAAGCGCCCGGCGCGCTACGGCGACGACTAGCGGCCTGTTTAACGGCGTTGGCGGGGCCTCGGCATCCGCCTATGGCCTGTCACGCCCGGGCCGCTGTGCGCGCCTTGGGGGCTGGGGTAGCGGCGTGGCAGGTGGTGCGGAGCGCGCTGGGCTGCGCTGCGGTTGCGTCGCCGTGCCCGCCTGCCGGGCCGGGCACGGCCTGCTGGCAGACCAGTGTCGAGCCCGCGATCTGCTTGGCCGCGCGCTTGGCGGCGGTCACCTGCATGGTCACCGTATCGGCATCGAGTCCGGCTGGATCGGGGACTTCCAGGGCGCCGATGGACAGCGAGATCAGCGGCCAGCAACGGGCGTCACTGTCGGGCGTGGTCAGGCAGCCGCGGCGCTGGGCTTCGAGGCTGTATTCGCCGACCACCTGCTGGTCGAACTGGTCGAGCACCCGCTGGCAGTCGGCAGCCCAGTCCGGGCGCTGGAAGAACACCACGAAATCGTCGCCGCCGATGTGGCCGATGAAATCCCGGGAGCTGTCCAGCTTGCGGCGCAGGATATCGGCGAGCAACAGGATCACCCGATCGCCGCGGCTGTAGCCGTAGCTGTCGTTGAAGGGTTTGAAGTGATCCAGATCGAAGTAGGCGACCGCGAAGGGATCACCCTTGTTCAGCAATTGATCCAGATGGCCCAGGATGGCGATATTGCCGGGCAGCCGCGTCAGCGGATTGGCGTGACGCGCGGCCTTGATGCGGCGGCGGGTGATGTGCTGAAGCAGATCGAGCAGGGTGCCGCGGCCGTGGAAACGACCCGCGTCGGTGAGCACGAACTCGTCCACGTAGATGCCCGGCGTGCCGGTCAGGCGCTTGCTGATGATTTCGAGAGGCGTGGCCACGTCGAAGGTCAGAAAATCCTTGTCGACGAAACGTCCCACCGGCTGCCGGCCGTACAGCTCGCGGCCAAAGCGGGACGCATAGCGGTTCATGAAGCTGGTGCGCAGCAACACGCCCACGGGCTCGTCCTCGTGGAGCACGGCGACGCTTTGCACTTTGGAATCCTGGAGAAAAACCGCCGCGGCGACATCGACGCAGTCCTCGATGCTCACGCTGGCCATGGGTTTCAGCAGGCAGGCGGCGGTGCTGCCGCGGTGTTCGAGGTGGCGGCTTTCCGCGTTGCGGAACCAGTCGGGAGCCGCGGTCAACGGCGGGTTGGCGCTCGGCCGGGCGAAATGATAACCCTGGGCAAAGCCCGCCCCGAGGCGCCGCACCACGGCGTATTCTTGCGCCGTTTCCACGCCCTCCGCGATCACCTGGCAGCCCAGGGAATGCCCGATTTCCAGGATCGAGCGCACGAACTGATACTTCACCCGATCGCTGTCGATCCCGGCGAGGAAGTGGCGATCGATCTTGACGAAATCCGGGTGCATTTCCGACCAGAGCTTGAGGCCGGAATAGCCCGCCCCGAGATCGTCGATGGCGATGGCGAAGCCGGATTCGCGGTAGTGCTCCACCGCGGTGCGGATCAGTTCGTAGTGGGCAACCGGCTGGGTTTCGGTGATTTCCAATACCACGCGGTCGGGGGTGAGACCGCAGTTCTTCAGGTAGCCCTGGGTAAATCCGGACGTGTAGTTCGGGGACATCAGCACTTCGGGGCTGATGTTTATGAACAGCCGGCCTGGCAGGCGCAGCCGCGCATAGCGCTCGATCACCACCCGACGCGCGAGATAGTCCAGTTCCAACAGGCGGCCGTGGCGGACGGCGGCCCCGAACAGCCGCTCCGGGCTGTGCAATGGCGAGTCCGAGGGGCCGCGGATCAGGCCTTCGTAGCCATAGAGGGCGCGGCGGCGCAGGTTGACGATGGGCTGGAAATGCGCATGCAGTCGTTCGCCGAGGAGGATCTCGTCCAGGGCGTCGAATTCGCTGTCGATCTCTTGAGACACTGCAATAGTTCTACGTGCCAACTCATTGGTCCGCAGTCTAGGGAGAGTGGTGTTACAGGCGAGTGACCAGACCAGGCCGCGCCAGCAGGTACTGCAAATGTTGTGACGTGGATAATGTTGTTACGTGGAAATGTTGTGACGTGGATTTGCTTTAATGCGGTTCCCGACGATCCAGTGGCTACAGGGATGCAAGCAGACGCTTCGCCCAAGCTTTTCGGTCTGCTGCGCAAACGGCGCTTCCTGCCATTTTTTCTGGTCCAGTTCAGCGGCGCCTTCAACGACAACCTGTACCGCAACGCCCTGTTGGTGCTCCTGGTCAGCGGTGCGGTGGCGGTGGAACAGGTCAACCTCTGGGTCAATCTCGCCGCCGGGCTGTTCATCCTGCCGTTCTTTCTGTTCTCCCCCATCGCCGGACAGCTCGCCGACCGCTACGACAAGGCCCGGCTGATGCGCTGGGTGAAGGGGTTTGAAGTGGTGATCATGGCTGCGGCGGCGTTCGCCTTGCAGCGCCACGCCTGGCCAGCACTGCTCGCCTTGCTGTTTGCGATGGGGGTGCATTCCACGTTCTTTGGCCCGCTCAAGTACGCGATCCTGCCCCAGCACTTGCCTGCCGGGGAGCTGGTGGCGGGCAATGCCCTGGTGGGCATGGGCACCTTCGTGGCCATTCTGGCGGGCACCCTCGGCGGCACCCTGCTCGCTGGCAGCGCCGCGCCGGAGCTCTGGGTCGGCGCCGGCGTGGTGGCGGTGGCGCTGTGCGGCTGGCTGGCGAGCCTGGGGGTGCCGAAGGCGCCGGGGCCGGCGCCGGGGCTGCGCATCGACTGGAATCCGCTGCGCCAGTTCGGCGTGCTCTATGGGCTTGCGGCCGAACGGCGCACGGTGCTGGCGGCGATGCTCGGCATTTCCTGGTTCTGGGCGCTGGGCGCGAGCTACCTCACCCAGATTCCCAATTTCGCGGTGGCGGTGCTGGGCGGCACATCAGCGCTGATTGCGCTGCTGCTGTCGGCCTTCGTGGTGGGCATCGGCACCGGTTCGCTGCTGTGTGCGCGGTTCGGTGGCGTGCACCGGGAGTCGCGGCTCGTGGTTTTCGGCGCG
This sequence comes from Porticoccaceae bacterium, assembly GCA_036275455.1. Lineage (GTDB taxonomy): Bacteria > Pseudomonadota > Gammaproteobacteria > Pseudomonadales > Porticoccaceae > JAGPUQ01. The sequence continues at coordinate 10,297 of DASUDS010000081.1, read as the reverse complement.
CTGGGACTGGGGCTGTTCGGGCTCGATCTGGCGCTGGCTGCCGGCGCGTTCGGAGCACCCTCCGGTGGCGCTGGCTGGGCGCTGGCGCGCAGCGTCGGCGACATCGTGCTGCTCGGCGCCAGTGGCGGGCTGTACGCGATTCCGCTCTATGTGCGCTTGCAGCGCGAGGCGACGGACGACCGGCGGGCACGCATCATCGCCTTCAACAATCTGCTCAACGCCCTGTTCATGGTCGCCGCGAGCCTGCTGGGCATGCTGGTGCTGGGCGTGCTGCAGCGGGGCATTCCCGAGTTCTTTCTGCTGCTCAGTCTGCTGCATGGCGTGGCGGTTGCGCTGCTGCTGCGCTGGGCGCCGGAATTGCGCCTCCGGGCGGCGGGCTGAGGTTGCCGACAAGGGCTGGGTCGCGGCCCCGGATCAAATCACCAACCCGGATCAAGTCACCAACCCGGATCAAACCACCAACACTGAGGTCGTCATGAAGCTTTCCACGCGGATCTTGCTGGGCATGGTCGCCGGCGCCCTGGTCGGGGCCTTGCTGCGCTTCCTGGCTGCCCGGCCCGACAGCTTCGGCGCCGCGCTCGGCGCCTGGCTGGTGGACAACGCCTTCGAGGTGGTGGGCACCATCTTCATCGCCTCGCTCAAGCTGATGGTGGTACCGCTGCTGTTCGTCTCCCTGGTGTGCGGCGTGGGCGCGCTGGGCGTGGGTGCGCGCATGGGGCGCATCGCCGGCAAGACGCTGGTGCTGTTTGTCGGCACCACGGCGGCGGCGGTCAGCCTGGCGTTGCTGCTGGCCAATCTGATCGACCCGGGGGTCGGCATCGCGCTCGACGGCAGCGCGACTTTCAACCCCGCCGCCGCACCCTCGGCCAAGGAGATGCTGACCAGCATCTTTCCCACCAATCCGGTGCAGGCGATGGCCGAGGGCAACATGCTGCAAGTGATCGTCTTCTCGCTGCTGATGGGCATCGCCCTGTGGCGCGCGGGGGAGGCGGGCGCGCCGGCGCGCGCGCTGTTTGCGAGCCTCAACGAGGTGATCATGGGCATGGTCACCCTGCTCATGCACCTGGCGCCGTATGGGGTGTTCTGCCTGATCGGCGGGCTGATTGCCGAACTGGGTTTCGCGGCCATCCTCGACCTGGGGAAATATTTCGGTACCGTGCTGCTCGCCCTGCTGGTGCACGGCGCGGTGGTCTACAGCCTGCTGCTGTGGTTGCTGGCGCGACGCAGCCCGCTGACCTTCTTCCGCAATGTGCGTCCGGCGCTGCTGTTTGCGTTTTCGACGGCATCGAGCAACGCCACCCTGCCGGTGACCCTGAATGTGGTCGAACGGCGCCTGGGGGTGGACAACCGCGTGGCGGCCTTCACGGTGCCGCTGGGGGCCACGGTCAACATGGACGGCACCGCGATCATGCAGGGCGTGGCCACGGTGTTCATCGCCCAGGCCTACGGCCTCGACCTCTCCATGGGCAGTTATCTGGCGGTGATCGCCACCGCCACCCTGGCCTCGATCGGCGCCGCGGGCGTGCCCGGCGTTGGGCTGGTGACGCTGGTGATGGTGCTCGAACAGGTAGGGCTGCCGGCGCAGGGCATCGCCCTGATCATCGGCATCGATCGGTTGCTGGACATGGCGCGCACCGCGGTCAACGTCTGCGGCGACTGTCTGGTGAGCACCATCGTGGCGAGCAGCGAGGGGCTGCTGGACGAGGCGGTGTTCGCCGAGGTGTCGGACCGGGATACCTACCCGGCGGGGCCCTGACGCGAGCACCGCCGGGGTGGGCGGCGCGTCAGCGCTGCTTGAGCAGATCGCGGATTTCGGTGAGCAGCACTTCTTCACTGGAGGGGACGGGCGGCGCTGGGGGGGCTTGCTCGGCCGTGCGCCGCACCCTGTTGATGCCCTTGACCAGCAGGAACACGGCGGCGGCCACGAGCAGGAAATCCACCGCCGTCTGGAGGAACTTCCCGTAGCTGATCACCACGGCGGGTGTGCCCTCCGCGGCCGCCTTCAAGGTGATCGCGAGATCGGAAAAATCGACGCCGCTGAGCAGCAGGCCGATCGGTGGCATCACCACGTCGGCGACCAGCGACGACACGATCTTCCCGAACGCGGCGCCGATGATGATGCCCACGGCCATGTCCACGACATTGCCCTTTACCGCAAACTCCTTGAATTCCTTGACGATGCTCATCGAGCGTTCTCCTGGTTGTCTGGTTGGTTCCGGCTGCCGGCTGCCGGCTGCCGGCTGCGTAGTGGGCAGGACGGCAGGACTGCCTCAGGGCGCCAGTCGCGGCCGCAGCGCTTCGAGATCGTAGCCGGCCTGGCGGGCGGTGGCCAGCAATGCATCGGCGGGCTGCTTGCCCGACTGCGACAGCAGCCAGAGCATGGTGCAGCGCGTGCCGGTGCGGCAGTGGGCGAGAATCCTGCCCGGGGTCTCCTCGAGCAGGCGGCCGAAGGTCTCGATGTCCACGGCGGTGAGGTTGGTGCCCACCACCGGCTGATGGATGTAGGCGAGCCCGGCGGCGCGCGCGGCGGCCTCGACCTCGGCGGCGCGCGGCTGGCCCGGCTCCTCGCCGTCGGGGCGGTTGTTGATGATCGCGGTGTAGCCTTCGGCGGCGATCCGGGCGACCTCGGCCGGGGTGATCTGGCTGGCCACGGCCAGCTTGGGGGTGAGTGGCTTGCCGATCATGCCGGGCTCCTCGGATTAGCGGTGGTTGCGACGGGCAGCCGAGCCTAAGCAGGCCGGCACGCGATTACAAGTCAGCCGCTTGGCCCATGCTGGTAGAATTTCGCCATGAACGTCGCCCCCATCCTCGATCCGCTCAATCCCGCCCAGCGCGCCGCCGTCGCCCACGACCAGGGCCATTTGATGGTGCTGGCCGGCGCCGGCAGCGGCAAGACCCGGGTGCTGGTGCACCGCATCGCCTGGCTGGTGAACGGCGCCGGGGTGTCGCCCCACGCCATCCTCGCCGTCACCTTCACCAACAAGGCCGCGCGCGAGATGCGCGAGCGCCTCGGCGAGCTGGTGGGTGGGGTGGCGCGCCAGATGTGGGTGGGCACCTTTCACGGCCTCGCGCACCGCCTGCTCAAATTGCACTGGCGCGATGCCGGGCTGCCCGAGCACTTCCAGATCCTCGACAGCGACGACCAGCTGCGGCTGGTCAAGCGCGTCTGCGCGGCGCGCGGGGTCGATCCCGAGCGCTGGCCGCCGCGCCAGTTGCAGTGGTTCATCAATGGGCAGAAGGACGAGGGCCGGCGCGCGCGCAGCCTCGCGGAATCCGGCGATGCCCTGGCCGCCACCATGGTGGCCGTGTACCAGGACTACGAGACCGCCTGCGAGCGCGGCGGGGTGGTCGATTTCGGCGAGCTGCTGCTGCGCGCCCACGAGCTGTGGCAGCGCCATCCCGAGCTGCTCGCCCACTACCAGCAGCGCTTCCGCCACCTGCTGGTGGATGAATTCCAGGACACCAATGCCATCCAGTACGCCTGGCTGCGCCAGCTCGCCGGGGAATCCGGGCTGGTCACCGCCGTTGGCGACGATGACCAGTCGATCTACGGCTGGCGCGGCGCCCGTATCGAGAACATCCGCAATTTCGACCGCCACTTTCCCGGCGCCAGCACCGTGCGCCTGGAGCAGAACTACCGTTCCACCGCCACCATCCTCGACGCCGCCAATGCGGTGATCGCCCACAACGCCGGCCGCCTCGGCAAGCAGCTGTGGACGGAAGGCGAGCGCGGCGCACCGATCGCGGTCTACGCCGGCTTCAACGAACAGGACGAGGCCCGCTTCATCGCCGAGCGCATCGAGCGCTGGCTGGGCGACGGCGGCAGCTGCGATCAGGTCGCCATCCTCTACCGTTCCAACGCCCAGTCGCGGGTGCTGGAGGAAGCCCTGCTGCGGGTCGGGCTGCCCTATCGCATCCACGGCGGGCACCGGTTCTACGAGCGACTCGAAATCCGCAATGCGCTGGCCTACCTGCGCCTGCTGGTCAGCCCGGACGACGACGCGGCGCTCGAGCGGGTGCTCAACACGCCGCCGCGCGGCATCGGCGAGCGCACCCTCGAGCAGTTGCGCGACCTGGCCCGCGCGCGTGGCGGCTCGCTGTGGCAGGCCATCGCCGCGGCCGCCGAGACGCTGCCGGCGCGCGCCGCCGGGGCCCTCTGCGCCTTCACGGCGTTGATCGGCGAACTGCGCGTCGAGGCTGAAACCCTGGATCTGGCCGAGCTGTGTGAGCGAGTGCTCACTCGCACTGGATTGCTCGAATTTCATGGCAAGGAGGCCGGCGAACGCGGCGCCGCGCGGGTCGACAACCTGGAGGAGCTGGTCAGCGCCTGCCGCTCGTTCGCGGCCGAGGATCCGCAAGCGCCCGCGCTGCCCCAGTTCCTTGACGCCGCGGCACTCGATGCCGGCGAAGGCCAGGCCGAGGCGGCCGTCGCCGCGGTGCAGCTGATGACCCTGCACGCCGCCAAGGGCCTCGAGTTTCCGCTGGTATTCATCGCCGGCATGGAAGAAAACCTGTTCCCCCACCGCATGTCGATCGAGGAGCCGGGCCGGCTCGAGGAAGAGCGCCGGCTGTGCTACGTGGGCATCACCCGGGCGATGACGCAGCTCTACCTGACCTGGGCCGAGGTGCGCCAGCTGCACGGCCGCGAGCAGTTCAACGGCCCGTCGCGGTTTCTGCGCGACATCCCCGCCGAGCTGCTGGAGGAGGTGCGCCCGCGCGCCACCATCACCCGGCCGCTGAGCCTGACCGGCCGACCGGCCGCGCCGGCGCGCGGGGTGGCACCCGGAAAAATGGCGCCTCCTGGCAAGGTGGTGCCGGTGGGCAAGGTCGTGCCGGTGGACAACGGCACCGGCCTCGCGCTCGGCCAGCGCGTCGGGCACAACAAGTTCGGCGAGGGCGTGGTGCTGGATTTCGAGGGCCGCGGCCCCCAGGCGCGGGTGCAGGTCAACTTCCGCGAGGCGGGAACCAAGTGGCTGGTGGTGCAGTTCGCCAACCTGCGCGCGCTCTGAGCGGCCCGAACCCGGCAACGATGGCCGGCCAGGAACCGCCTGTAATCGCAATCAGCAGCTGAAAACCGATGACCGAAAACCGACGACTGAAAGCGGATAGCTCAAAACCGATAACTGAAAACGGACAACCGACAACCGAAAACTCAGGGGGGATCATGCGGGGACGATGGCTATTGTTGCTGGCGGTGCTGGGGCTCGCGGGCTGCGGTGAAAAGGCGCCCCAGAGCGCCGCACCGGGCGCCGCGCCGGCGCCCAGCTTTCACTGGAAGCTGGTCACCACCTGGCCCAAGAACTATCCCGGGCTGGGCACTGCGCCCGAGCACTTCGCGGCGCTGGTCGCGCGCATGAGCGGCGGCCGGCTCACCATCAAGGTCTATGGCGCCACCCAGCTGGTACCGGCGTTGGAAGTGTTCGACACCGTGTCCAGCGGCACCGCGGAAATGGGCCACGGCGCCGCCTACTACTGGAAGGGCAAGGCGCCGGCCTCGGTGTTCTTCACCGGCGTGCCCTTCGGCCTCAATGCCCAGGAGATGAACGCCTGGCTGCATCATGGCGGCGGCCTGGAGCTGTGGCGCGAGGTCTACGCCCCCTTCAACCTGGTGCCCTTCGCGGGCGGCAACTCCGGGGTGCAGATGGCGGGCTGGTTCAATCGCGAGATCAACAGTCTCGCCGACCTCCAGGGCCTGAAGATGCGCATCCCCGGCTTGGGTGGCGAGGTCATCCGTCGCGCCGGCGGCGAGGCGGTCACCATTCCCGGCGGCGAGCTTTACACGGCGCTGCAAACCGGGGTCATCGATGCCACCGAATGGGTGGCGCCGTTCAACGACCTGGCCTTCGGTTTCCACCAGATCGAGAAGGCGCGCTACTACTATTACCCCGGCTGGCACGAGCCGGGTTCGACGCTGGAGCTGATCGTCAACCGCCAGGCCTGGGAAGTGCTGCCGCCGGATCTTCAGGCCATGGTCGAGGCCGCGGCGCGCGCGGTGAATCAGGACATGCTCGACGAATACACCGCGCGCAACTATGCCGCCTACGTCGAGCTGCAGAACAAGGGTGTGCAGATCCGCCCGCTGCCCGACGACGTGCTCGCCGAGCTGCACCGCCTGAGCGATCAGGTGCTGGAGGAACTCGCCGCGAGCGATCCGCTGGCGCGCAAGGTGCATGACTCGCAGCGGGCCTTTCAGCAGCAAGTGAGCACTTACCACGGCATTTCCGAGGAAGCCTACTTCCGGGCGCGGCGGCTGCCGGCCGACTGATCGGTCGACCGGCGCAACCGGCAAGCTCTTTAGGGATCGGCCCTTCGGGAATCGGTCCTTCGGGGATCAGCCCTTCAGGCCGCGCAGCACTTTGCGCATGCTGTGCGCCACCGAGCTGAAGGCATCGTCGAACGGCTGCGCCTGGCTCAGGTCGCAGATCTCCGCCCAGCGCGCCGCGAGCGTATCGGGCGTCGGTGCCTGCGCCGTGCCCAGGCACACCCCGGCGCCTTCCAGGATGCCGATCTTCGAGTAGTAGCCGGCTCCGGCACTGATGATGTCGCCGCTGCCGGTGTGGTCCTCGGCGCACAGCAGCCCCACCACCGCGGAGACGAACTCGGGTTGCAGCAGCGGCCCGGTCTTGTCGTCCATCGCCTCCTGCGACATGCGCGTGGTGGCCATGGGCGCGATGCAGTTGACCGTGATGCCGCGGTTGCGACCTTCGAGCTTGAGGGTGTTCATCAGCCCCACCAGGGCGATCTTGGCGGCGGCATAGTTGCCGAGCCCGTGGCCGCCGAACAGCCCGGCCGCGGAGGTGGTCATCACGATGCGGCCGTACTGCTGATCCAGCATGCCCTGCCAGGCGGCCTGGGTGCAGTACACCGCGCCCATCAGGTGCACGTCTACCACCGCCAGGAAATCCGCCACCGACATCTTGCGGAAGCTGTTCTGGATGTTGTTGCCGGCGTTGTTGATCAGGATGTCCACCTTGCCGAAGGCATCGTAGGCGGACTGGATGATCGCCTTGCCGCCCTCCGGCGTGGTCACCGAATCGTAGTTGGCCACCGCCTGGCCGCCGGCAGCCTGGATCTCGCGGACCACGGCATCGGCCGCGGATTGCGAGCCGCCGCGGCCCTCCACCGAGCCGCCCAGATCGTTGACCACCACCTTGGCGCCGCGGGCGGCGAGCAGCAGCGCGTGGCTGCGTCCCAGGCCATTGCCCGCGCCGGTGATCACGGCGACGCGGCCGTCGTAGCGAATCGTCATGTTGCTTCCTCAGGTTGGATGAAAAAGGGATCAGGGTAAAAGATGGGTAAGGGAAAAGTGCGTGGTCATGTTACCAGCGAGTAATGCTCCGGGCAGACCGCGGCGGCGCCCTATAATCGGGCGAGTTCTCCACCGGTGAGCCCGCCATGGATTTCTCCTTCAGCCCGGAACAGGAGGCGCTGCGCGCCACGGTGCGCCGCTTCTGCGCCGCGCAGATCGCGCCGCGGGCGCGCGCCGCCGACGACGCCGAAACCTTTCCCCGCGAGTTGTTCCGCAAGTGGGGCGAGCTGGGATTGATCGGCGTGCGCTACCCCGAGGCCGATGGCGGCTCCGGGTTCGACAAGGTGTCGGACTGCATCGTGCGCGAGGAGATGAGCCGGGTGAGCCAGGCCTTCGCCTCGGCCTGGTCGGCGCACTCGCACCTCGCCATCTGGCCCATCTGGCGCGCCGGCACCGCGGCGCAGAAACAGCACTTCTTCGCTCCCGCGCTCGCCGGCGAACGCATCGCCGCCTTCGGCCTCAGCGAACCCGATGTCGGCTCCAACATCCGCGCGCTCAAGACCCGCGCCACGAAGGTCGCGGGCGGTTACCGCATCCAGGGCAGCAAGCTGTACATCACCAACGCGCCGATCGCGGATTTCATCACGCTCGCCGCGCGCACCCGCACGGAGACCGATGCCGGCGCGATCAGCCTGTTCCTGGTGGAGCTGCCCAACCCGGCGGTGCGCATCGCCAGGCTGGACAAGGAAGGCATCCGCGCCTCGGAGACCGGGCTCATCTACATCGACGACCTGTTCGTGCCCGACGCCTGCCTGCTGGGCGGGCGCGAGGGCACCTATCCGATCATCCTCGAATGCCTGTCGGAGAACCGCGTCGGCGTCGCCGCCAACTGCCTGGGCATGGCGCGCGGCGCCATGGCGGCCGCGCTCGACTATGCCCGCACCCGCGTGGTCGGCGACCGCACCATCGGCAAGTACCAGGCCATCGCCCACAAGCTCGCCGACATGGCGGCGGACATCGAGGCCGCGCACTGGCTGGTCTATCACGGCGCCTGGCGGGTCGATCAGGGCACGCTGGATGCCGCCACCGCCGCCAAGGTCAAGCTCGTCGCCAGCGAAACCGCGCTGCGCGTCAGCGAACAGGCGATCCGCATCCTCGGCGGCGCCGGCATCATGCGCGAGTACCCGGTCGGTCGCTTCCACCGCGACGCCCTGGTCTATGTGATCGGCGAGGGCACCAGCGAGATCCAGCGCAACATCATCGCGCGGGATCTGGCGCTCTGAGGGCACGACGGGTTGCGACACCGGGGTTTCTCCTCCGGCGCAGATAGCCGCTTGCGCGGTTCCGGTCGCCGATCACCTGCCGCTGGTGAAACGGCCGGGGTGGCGGGGTAGGGATCGGGCTGCCCAGGTTTGCGGGAGACGGTTCTACTTCCCGCGACAATAGTTGATTGGGGGGATTACCATCGGATGCCTCGGGAGCTGGGTTATTCTTTCGATAACCCGGTGTCCGTCAAATGGTGGGAAGATCAATGCGAAGCGCGCCACGCGCCGCTTCTGTGGCGAAACCCTTACCCCAATGTTTTGCCGCCAACCGCCAGCCAACCTCGACACAGGGAGAAAATGGAAGCTCTGGTGCCGGCGTATGCGGGCCAACGAAGCCAATAAACTCTTGTGTGTCTTTTGTTGCTAAGAGGGTGTCTACAAAATCAGGTGGTGAGCCGGCGCAGGAGCACGCGCGCTTCCGTGAGCCATACCCAAGCTTCCGATACCTCGGCAAGTCGATCGTGATGCATGACCAGGCGTCGCGCACGTTCGTTCCAGGCATGGGTTCTTTCCACAACCCAGCGTTTGGCCAGCACGACAAATCCCTTGGCATCGGCTTGCACCGTAAACAGATCGGGTTGATCCCGATGGACCCAACGCCCGACGTTCCTGTTCGCCGGATGGCGCACGACGTCGACCTTGATCCCATGACACTGCGATACCGTCTGCGCACATTGGCCGGCGTAGCCAGAGTCTACGAACAGCGTCTCTACGCTCGGGTACTTCGTCATCGTCGCGGCGATCACCGGATGGGCGCCATCGCGGTCCTGAACACTGGCAGCGGTCACGCTCACCGCCAACAACAGTCCCAGGGTATCGACCACCACGTGGCGTTTGCGCCCTTTGACTTTCTTGCCGGCATCGTAACCCGTTACACCACCTTGCGGAGAACTGCGGGTCGATTGCGCATCCAGTATCGCCGCGGTCGGCGATGCTTCGCGTCCCTCGCGTTCGCGCCATTGCGCACGCAAACGGTCGTGCATGCGCTCGAACTTTCCCTGCACGGTCCAGCGCCTGAACGTACGGTACACGTTCTGCCAAGGGGGAAAGTGCTTGGGCAGCATTCGCCAGGAGCCGCCGGTTCGAACCACGTAACAACAGGCATCCACCAGCAGCCGGCGAGGGTACTGGGGCGGGATCCCTCGACCCCCATCGTTCTCGAAGACTTCCTTCACCAGCGCCCACTCCGTATCGGTCAGACAACTCGGATAGACCTGCTCCGCCGTCAGGCGCCGGTGCGCATCGGTATACCCGTAACGCGTTTTGGTTTCTACGGTTTTCTGGGCCTGGACGACCGTGGTATCGCGGCGCCGTTCAATCCCCGCAGCGAGCAGGTGTTTCTCGAGAGTTTGTCCGTGCACCTTGATCCCAGTGCTGCGCTCCACCGCAGCGCGCAATTCGTCCATGCTCGCCAAGGGGTTGGCCTCGACGATGCGGGCGAGCAATGCACGATGTTCGTCAGAAAACTTTGGTGGCCTGCCTTGCCTCACCATGATTCGGGGAACCCCGGCTCCGTGGATAATGCCCCGAAGTATACCTTTTTTGTAAACACCCTCTAACAGCCTGTTGAAAAGCGCATGAATGTTCCGGGCTGGATGGGCAAATCGGGCAGAAGCCCATTCTTCATCTCGGAGCCGTTCCGCAATCTGCAAGAAGCCAAAGACGAATCTCGAAAGACGGGTAAGCCACTCTTCATTGTCATCTATGACGAAGAGCATCCGAC
>DASUDS010000080.1:0-22059 GCA_036275455.1 Porticoccaceae bacterium | reverse complement strand
AGCATCAGCAGCACGCCGACGTTGTTGCCGACGATCGAGTGCTCGGTCTGCAAGTCGTTGTGCAGCCCGAGGCCCTTCTTGGCCAGATGCTCGCGGATGATCGCCATGCCGAGGTTGGTGCCGTCGCGGCCGCCGTACTGGCGCGGGATCGGGTAGCGGTAGTGGCCGGCGGCATCCGCCAGGCGCTTGGCCTTGTCCATCAGGGCTTCCCAGGTGTCGTTGGGCAGGCCGCCGCGCTCCCAGTCGGTGCGGGCGTCCTCGCGGCGATGGTCGAAGAAGCGGAGGTTGTCGTCCTGGTTTTCGAGGGGCTTGATGACCCGCTCGATGAAATCGTCGAGTTCGAGCAGGTAGTCGGCGAGCTCCTTGGGTATGTCGAAGTTCATGGCGCAGTCTCGGCAGTGAGGAAAGGAAGGATTCAGTGGTCGCCGGCTCAGCGGAACAGCTGCATCGCCAGGCCGACGTCGCGGCCGGCTTCGAGCGCCTGCGCGAAGGTCAGGTCGGCGGCGCGGCGAATGAGCTGCTTGGTCAGGCGCAGGGCGTCGGCGTCGAAGCCGGCGAGCCGCTCCGCCAGGGCTGCGGCGGTGGTCTCCAGCTCGGCCACCGGTACCACCCGGTTGACCATGCCGATGGCCAGCGCCCGCTGCGCGTCGATGTGCTCGCACAGGGTGAGCAGCTCGAAGGCCGCCTTGCGGCCGATCTGGTGCACCAGGGTCGGTGCCACCCCGGCCGCGGCCATGCCCAGCTTGACCTCGGGATAGCCGAACACCGCGTTGTCGGCAGCCACCACCAGATCGCAGCTCACCGCGAGATTGGCGCCGCCGCCCAGCGCGTAGCCGTGCACCGCAGCAATCACCGGTGTATCCATGCGCTGGATGGTGCCGTAGAAACGCACGGTGCTGTCGAGACGGGCGCTGATCTCGCGCGCTGTGGGTGGCCGCGGCGCGGCGTCGGCACGGGCCTCGCCGCCCAGGTCGGCGCCGGCGCAGAACGCCCGGCCGGCACCGGCCAGTACCACCACCGCGACCGCGGGATCGTCCTCGGCGGCGCGCAGCGCCGCGGCGAGCGCGGAGGTCAGCGCCGCGTTCAGGGCGTTGAGTTTGTCGGGCCGGTTCAGGGTCAGGTAGCGGATGGCGCCGTCGGTGCGGCTCAGGATTGATTCGCTCATGGGCTCTCTCGGTAGTGGAAGGATCTGTAATGGAAGGATCTGTAACGGAAAGCTCGGTAAGGGAAAACTCGGTAGGTGAAAGCTCGGTACGGGAAAGCTCCGTAAGGGCATGCTCGGTACGGGAAAGCTCGGCACAGCGAAAGGTTGGCGATCGAATTCGGTTGGCGGGCGCTGGTCCGGTGGCTGTTCAGGGTCGCGCGCTGGTCGCGCTGTCGCTGAGTGCCAGACATACCCGGACCAGCTCCGGACTCTCCGGCAGCGGCTGCACCGCGAAGCTGAGTTTTTTGGCGAGCCGCAGCATCGCGTGGTTGTCGCGCGCCACTTCGCCATGGATTTCGGCGAGGCCCTGGCCGCGCGCCTGGGCGATCAGCCGCGCCACGAGCAGCCCGCCCAGACCCTGCCCGCTGATCGCAGGATGGAGCAGGATGGCGAATTCGGCGCGCTCCCGGTTGGGATCGATCAGCAGTCGCGCGATGCCGGAGATCGGCGTCTGCCCGGGGATCCCGGCGGTGGTGACTATCAGTGCCAGATCGCGGTCGTAGTCGATCTGGGTGAAGCGCGCGGCGTCGATTTCGGCAACGGTGCGCAGCGCGGCGGAGAAGTGTGTCTGGCGCTGCTCCGGCGTCAGATCAGCGAAGGCGCGGCGCAGCGCCGGCTCGTCCTCGGGCAGGATCGGGCGCAGCAGCAATTGCCGGCCGTCGGCCAGCGTCAGTGTCTCCTCCAGCTCGCGCGGGTAGGGGCGGATGGCGAGGCGCGCGGCGCCGCTGGTGGTCGCCGGCGCGATCCGTACCCGGGCATCGAGGGCGAGCACGCCGTCGGCGTCGGCGAGCAACGGGTTGATGTCCAACTCGATCACCTCGGCGAGGTCGGCGACCAGCTGCGCGACCTTGAGCAGGGTCAGCGCCAGGGCATCGAGGTCGGCGGCGGGGCGGTCGCGGTAGCCGCGCAGCAGGCGCGCGATGCGGGTGCGGTCGATCAGCGCGCGGGCCAGGTGCAGATTCAGCGGCGGCAGCTCCAGCGACTGGTCGCGCACCACCTCGACCGCGGTGCCGCCCTGGCCGAACAGCAGCACCGGGCCGAACTGGGGATCGAGCGTCGCGCCCAGGATCAGCTCCCAGCTGTCGCGCCGACGCACCATGGGCTCCACCAGAAAGCCGTCGAGGCGGGCATTGGGACGCAGCTCGCGGACGCGCGCGACCATGGCCGCGGCCTCGGCGGCGACGGTCTCCGGCTGGCTCAGGTCGAGCACCACGCCGCCGACGTCGGACTTGTGCTGGATCTGCGCCGAGACGATCTTCAGTGCCACCTTGCCGCCCAGCTCCCGCGCGATGGCGCCGGCTGCCTCGGGGGTAGCGGCGATGCGCCCGGCGACAGTGGGAATGGCGTAGGCGGTGAGCAGCGCCCGGACTTCCGGCGGCGTCAGCCAGTCGCGGCCCTCGGCGAGCGCCGTGGCCAGCAGGGCGCGGGCGGCCTGGGGATCGGGTGCGAACAGTTCCGGCACCGAGGGCGGAGCCTGGGTGAGCAACTGCTGGCTGCGCTGGTAGCGGATCAGGTACTCGAAGGCGCGCACCGCCTGCTCCGGGGTCGCCGGGCTGGGGATGCCGGCGGCGGCGAAGCGCCGCCGCGCCGCCTCGGCACTGGCCGCGCCGACCCAGCTGGTGATGAGCATGGGTTGCTGGCGGTCGCCCCAGCATTCGATCAGCGCCTGGGCCGCCTCTGCGCTGGAGGCGATGGCGGTGGGGCAGTTCAGCGCCAGCACCGCATCCACGTTCGGGTCCGCCGCGAGCAGTTCCGCGGCCGCCGCGTAGCGTGCGCCGGGGGCGTCGCCGATGATGTCCACGGGGTTGCCGTGCGACCAGGTCGCCGGCAGCCGTGCGTTCAGTCCGGCGATGGTCTCCGGCGCCAGTTGCGCGAGTTCGCCGCCCTGGGCGATCAGGGCGTCGGTGGCGAGGACGCCGATGCCGCCGCCGTTGGTGAGGATCGCCACCCGCGGGCCGCGTGGTCGGCGGGCGGTGGCGAGCAGTTCGGCGGCGTCGAACAGTTCTTCGAGCGTCTCCACGCGCAGCGCGCCGATGCGGCGGAACACCGCGTCGTAGACCGCGTCGTTGCCGGCCAGCGCCCCGGTGTGGGAGGCGGCGGCGCGGGCGCCCTCGGCGTGGCGGCCGGCCTTGACCAGGATCAGCGGCTTGACCCGTGCCGCGGCGCGCGCCGCGGAGAGGAACTTGCGGGCGTCGCTGATGGCCTCGATGTAGAGCAGGATGGCGTGGGTGCCGGGATCGGCGGCGAGGTAATCGAGCAGGTCGCCGAAATCGACGTCGATCATGTCGCCGAGCGACACCAGATGGGAAAAGCCGATGCCGCGTGCCTGCGCCCAGTCGAGGATCGAGGTGACGATGGCGCCGGACTGGGTCAGGAAGGCGAGTCCGCCGGGCAGCGCCGGCAAGTGGGCGAAGCTGGCGTTGACGCCGGCGGCGGAGCTGAGCACGCCGACGCAGTTGGGGCCGACCAGACGCAGGCCGTGGCGGCGCGCGATGGCCAGCAGTTCGGCGCGGCTGGGCGATTGCTCGGGATCGGCATGGAAGCCCGCGGTGAGCACCACCGCGGCGCGGGTGCCGCGGGCGCCGAGCCGGTCGAGCGTCGCCGCGACTGCGGTCGGCGGCGTGGCGATCACGGCGAGATCGGGCACCAGCGGCAGGGCGTCGACATCCGGGTAGCTGACGATGCCCTGTACCACGCCGCGGGTCGGATTCACCGGCAGGATGGCGCCCTCGAAGCCGGCGCCCAGCAGATTGCGCAGCACCTGGGCGCCGACGCTGCCCGGCCGCGCGCTGGCGCCGATCAGGGCGATGGCCTTGGGTCTCAGCAGGGCGTCGAGGTGGCGGGTGGACATGGCGCGACACGGGTGACCGGGCGATGCGGCCGAGTATATGCGCAAGGATCGACGCCTGGACGCCCGTACGAAGGGGCGTTCGAGCGGGGTTTATCCGGTAGATCCTGGTCGCCTTGTGGCAACCAGGCATGTCGGCCAGGCATGTGGACGAGGTATGTCGACGAGGTATGTCGACCAGGTATGTCGACCAGGTATGTCCACGAGGTATGTCGACGAGGTATGTCGTTGACGGATCAACCAGTCCCGGGTAGGCTGCCCGAACCCTTGAGAGTCCTGTTCCCGCCGCGCCGTGCCCCGCACGGCGCGGGCCGGGTTTTCGAGTCGTGTCCATGACGAGCGCCACCGCCCAACTGTCCAGCGGCCCCGCGATCCGCCTGCCGCTGCTGCTGACCGCGATCGCCATCACCGCCGCCAACTTCATGAATGTGCTGGATCTCACCATCGCGGTGGTGGCGGTACCGTCGATTTCCGGCACCATCGGCGCCTCACCCTCCCAGGGTGCCTGGATCCTCACTTCGTACAGCATCTGTCTGGCGGTAGTGCTGCCGCTGAGCCCCTGGGTGTGCAAGCGCTTCGGCGAGGTGCGCACCTTCACCTTTTCGGTGCTGATGTTCGCGCTGACCTCGCTGGCCTGCGGGATGAGCCGGCATCTGGAAACGCTGGTCCTGTTCCGGGCCATCCAGGGTTTGTCCAGCGGGCTGATCGTGCCGTTGTCGCAGACCCTGCTGCTGCGCATCTTCCCGCCCCACAAGCATGGCAGCGCGATCGGCCTGTGGAGCATCGCTTCCACCATCGCGCCAGTACTGGGGCCGATCCTGGGCGGCTTCATCACCGACAATCTGGGCTGGCCCTGGATCTTCTACATCAACATTCCCATCGGTTTCGCGGCTGCCTGGGTGGTCTGGACCAGCATGCACCGCATCGACAATCCGACCCAGAAGATCCCCGTCGATGGCGTGGGCATGCTGTTGCTGGCGACTACCGTGCTGCTGCTGCAACTGGTGCTCGACAAGGGCCACGAATGGGATTGGCTGAGTTCGCCGACCATCCAGTTGATGCTGACGACCGCGGCGATCGCGCTGGTCGGCTACGTGGTCTGGGAGCGCCGTGAGCCGCATCCGATCATCGACTACGGGCTGTTCCGCCTGCCGGTGTTCCTGGTCGCCTCGGCGATGGGGGTGATCTTCAATCTCACCTATTTCGCCAGCACCGTGCTCTACCCGATCTGGATGCAGCAATCGCTGGGCTATACGGCAACCCTGGCCGGGACCGTGATGGCGGCGACCAGCGTGCTGCCGATCCTCGGCATGATGCTGGTGGGGCGCAACATTGCGCGCTTGAACCTGCGCGTGCTGGTGGTGTCCGGCAGTCTGGTCACCATGCTGGCGATCTGGATGCAGGCGCAATCGACCACCCAGTCCAGCATCGGTCAGCTGGTGCAGGCGCGGGTGGTGATGGGCATCGGCTTCACCCTGATGTTTCCGCCACTGATGGCGATCTCGCTGGGCTCGGTGGGCCCCGAGCGCACCGTGGCTGCGGCGAGCTTCTTCAATTTTTTCCGCAACATCGCCACCAGCGTCGGCATTGCCGTCGGCATCAGCCTCTGGGAGAGCCGCACCGTTTTTCACCGCCTGCGCCTGGTGGAGGAACTCAATCCCTTGCAGGCCGGCAAGGAGCAGGCGCTGGCGCCTCTGCAACAGCTCGCCGGCGACGATGCCAACGCGCTCTGGGCCATGACCGATCGTCTGGCGACGGTGCAGGCTTCGACCATGGGGCTCAGCGATACCTTCCTGATCTGCATGCTGGCGGTGATCCCGGTGATCCTGCTGAGTCCGCTGTTGCCCAAGCGCCTGGCGCCACGCGCAGGACCGGCCCCGGCTGCGGTCGAGTGAGGATCGCGACCGGCGGGTTGTGAATAGAGGCATATAGTTGACATCTCAACGTTCAGATTTTGATTCGTTGTGGCTATCCTTTGGTCGAATAATCATGCAGTGCGGGAATGTTCCATGCGTCGTTATCTGAGTCTGGCGATCGTCGTTGCGGTGCTCGCGGCCCTGGCCTATGCAGCCAATGGGTATCTGGGTGGCCGCCAGCAGGTCAATACCGACAACGCCTATACCACCGGGGACATCATCGGCATCGGCTCGCAGCTCGATGACGTGATCGTCTGGATGGGCGCCGAGGAGGGCGATTACGTCGAACAGGGGCAGGAACTGGTGGTGCTCGACGGCGGCACACCGAAGAACCTGCTGGCCCGGGCGCAAAGCGAGCTGGGACGCACGGTGCGTGAAGTCGCCGCCCTGCAGCGGCACGCGCAGCGCATGGCAGCCGAGCTGGCCGAGGAGGAGGCCAATTACCGGCTGGCGCGCAATGAGGCCCAACGGCGCCAGAAGCTGGCCGAGCGCAACATGATCTCCAGGGAGGAAGTCGAGCTTTCGGTGTTGCGCATGGAAAAGGCGCGCGCGGCAGCCGATTCCGCGCAGCAGGATCTCGCCGAGGCACGCGCCCTGGCCGGCACCATGCCGATCGCGGAGCACCCGCGCGTGCTCACCGCCGCGGCCCTGGCCCGGGGGCGGTTCGCGGGAGTCAACAAGACCCGCATCGTGGCGCCGGTGTCCGGCCACATCGCCAAGCGGTTTGCGTCCTCGGGGGATCTGATCAAGGCCGGCCGGCCGCTCCTGCAACTGGTGCAGCTCGATCGCGTCTGGGTGCAGGCCAACTTCAAGGAAACCCAGTTGCGCGATCTGCGCATTGGCCAGCCGGCGAAACTGGTGTCCGATCTCTATGGCGACGAAGTGGTGTACGAGGGTCGGGTAACCGGCATCGGCGCCGGCACCGGCGCCGCCTTTGCACTGCTGCCAGCGCAGAACGCCACCGGCAACTGGCTGAAGATCGTGCAGCGAGTGCCGGTGCGCATCGAGCTCCAGGGCGCTGCGGTACGGGCGCATCCGCTGCCGCTCGGTACCTCGCTGAACGTGACGGTCGATACCAGCGACCGCGCCGGGCCGCGGCTCACCCAGGCCCCGGCGCCCAAGCCGGTGGATGTGTCGCCGGCCTACCGGTACTGGCGCGCCGGTGCCCACGAGATGGTGGCCGAGATCATCGCCGCCAATCTGCCCGCCGGCGCGGAAACGCCGCGCCCGCCAGCCGCCCAGGGGCTTTCGGCGCGCGGGCAGTAAAGATCGCGCAGATCGAGCGGGGGCGACGGCTCCGAACGGGCCAATCCGTCGCAAGAGTTACCTGAGCTGCGGCGCGGCCGCCAGCAGCTCGCGGGTGTAGTCGGCCTGCGGCGCCGCCCAGAGTGCTTCTGTGGTCCCGCTTTCCACCAGCTTGCCGTGGTGCAGCACCAGCACCCGGTCGCACAGGTAGCGCACCACCGCGAGATCGTGGGAGATGAAGATCAGGCTGAGGTTGTGGCGCGCCACCAGCGCCAGGATCAGGTCGAGAATCTGCGCCTGGATGGTGACGTCGAGTGCGGATACCGGTTCGTCGGCGATCACCACCTCGGGGCGGGTGGCGAGGGCGCGGCCGATGGCGATGCGCTGGCGCTGGCCGCCGGAGAACTCGTGCGGGTACTTGCGGATCGCGCTGCGCGGCAAGCCGACATCGTCCATCAGCGCCAGCACCTGCGCGGTGACTTCGCGGCGGCCGGCGAGGCGGTGGTAGAGCAGGGGCTCGGCGAGTGCGTCGAACACGCTCATGCGCGGATTCAGCGAGGCGTAGGGGTCCTGGAAGATCATCTGCAGGTGGCGGCGCAGCGGGCGCAGCGCGCGTTCGTCCAGCCGGGTCAGCTCGGTGCCGCGTAGCCGCACCGAGCCCGTGGTGGGTTTGACCAGTTGCAGGATCGAGCGCCCGAGCGTCGATTTGCCGGACCCGGATTCGCCGACTACGCCGAGAATCTCGTTGCGATACAGGGTGAGCGAGACATCGTCGACTGCTTTCACCGTGCGCCCGCCCGGGGCGCTGAACCAGGTGCGCAGGCCCTCGACCTCGATGACCGGCTCGCGCGGCGGTGGCGGCGGTGTGGACTTGTGGCCGCGGCGACTCGCCGCCAGCAGCCTGCGGGTGTAGGGGTGTTGTGGATTGCGAAACAGGGTAGCGGGCGCACCGTGCTCGACCACCGCGCCGTCGTGCATCACCAGAATGCGATCGGCAATGTCGGCGACCACGGCCAGGTCGTGGCTGACGAAGATCACCGCCAGGTTGCGCCGCGCCTGGAGCCCGGCGATCAGGCGCAGGATCTGCGCCTGGATGGTGACGTCGAGGGCGGTGGTGGGTTCGTCGGCGATCAGCAGCTTCGGCTCGGCGATCAGGGCCATGGCAATCATCACCCGCTGGCGCATGCCACCGGAGAATTCGTGCGGATAGGCGTCAAAGCGCCGCTCCGCATCGGCGATGCCGACTTCCTCCAACAGCTCGAGCGCCCGGACGCGCGCCGCCTTGCGACCGACCTTGCGGTGCTGGCGCAGCGGTTCCATGAGCTGCTCCCCCAGGGTGAGAAAGGGGTTGAGGCAGGTCATGGGGTCCTGAAAGATGGTGGCGATCTCGTTGCCGCGCACGGCGCGCAACTCGCGCGGCGTGAGCCGCAGCAGGTCGCGGCCGGCGAAGCGGGCGCTGCCCGATTCGATGCGCCCTGGCGGCATCGGTACCAGGCCGAGCAGGCTGTAGCAGCACACCGACTTGCCTGAACCCGACTCGCCGACGATGGCGAGCGTCTCGCCCGCAGCCACGGAAAAACTCACTTGCTCGACGGCGCGCACCACGCCGTTGCGGGTGTGGAACCAGACCGAGAGATCTTCGACTTCGAGCAGGGCCACCGGGTCAGTCCTGCGCCGCGCGCGGATCGAGCGCATCGCGCAGTCCGTCACCGAGGAAATTGAGCGAAAACAGCGTGAGCGACAGCGCGAGGCCGGGGAAGATCAGCAGCCAGGGATATTCCTCCATGGTCTCGGCGCCATAGGAGATCAGCAGTCCCCAGGAGCTCGCCGGCGGCTGGATGCCGAGGCCGAGAAAGCTCAGGAAGGCTTCGAGCAACATCACGCTGGGGATGGTGAGCGTGGTGTAGACGATCACCGGGCCGAGGGTATTGGGAATCAGATGGCGGCGGATGATGGTCCAGCGCGACAGGCCGAGCGACACCGCCGCCTCGATGAACTCCTGCTGCTTCAGCGCCTGCACCTGGCCGCGCACGATGCGCGCCATGGTCAGCCACTCCACCGCGCCGATGGCCAGGAACAGCAGCACCAGATTGCGGCCGAAGATCACCATCAGCAGGATGATGAAGATCATGAAAGGCAGCGCGTAGAGGATGTCCACCAGACGCATCATCACCGCATCGACCCGGCCGCCCACATAGCCCGCGACGGTGCCGTAGAGCACCCCGATCGCGAGTGCCACCGCGGTGGCGACGAAGCCCGCCGCGAGCGAGATCCGCCCGCCCCAGAGCACATGGGTGAGCAGGTCACGGCCGAGCGTGTCGGTGCCCAGCCAGTGCGCCGCCGAGGGCGGAGCCGCGCCCAGCGCGAGATCCTGGGCCTTGTAGTCGTAGGGCGCGATCCAGGGGGTGAGCAGCGCCAGCGCGCAGAACAGGAGCAACACCCCTGCTCCGGCCACCGCCAAGCGGTTGCGGCGCAGCCGCAGCCAGGCATCGCGCCACAGCGAGACGCCGCGTTCGGTCTCGACGAGCAAATCGCCGGTCATGCTGCGGGCGTCCGGTACTGGTGGCGCAGGCGCGGGTTCAGCCACACCGCGGCGATATCGGCGAGCAGGTTGAACGCCACGATCAGCACCGCGAAGAAGATGGTGGTGCCCATGATCATGGTGTAGTCGCGATTGAACGCGGCCTGTACATAGAAGCGGCCGAGGCCCGGAATCTGGTACAGGGTCTCGACCACGAAGGAGCCGGACAGCAACCCGGCGAAGGCCGGTCCGGCGAAGGCGACTACCGGAATCAGCCCGCCGCGCAGCCCGTGCCTGCACACCACCAGCCACTCCGGCAGGCCCTTGGCGCGCGCGGTGCGGATGTAGTCCTGCGACAGCACTTCGAGCATGCCGCCGCGCGACAGCCGCGCGACATAGGCCGTGTAGCCCGCCGCCAGGGTCAGCGCGGGCAGCAGCTTGTCGCCCGGCACGTTGCCCCAGCCCGATACCGGCAGCCAGTCGAGCCAGATGCCGAACACCAGGATCAGCAGGGGGCCGAGCAGGAAGGAGGGCAGGCAGATGCCGATCATCGCCACCGACATGGGCACATAGTCCTGGGCGCTGTTGGGCCGCAGTGCGGCGATCACCCCGGCCAGGGTGCCGAGCAGCAGCGAAATCGAGAGCGCATAGAGACCCAGCTCCGCGGTGGCGGGGAGACCGGAGAAGATCATCTCGTCCACGCTGCGCCCGGGGTAGCGGAACGAGGGGCCGAAATCGCCGCGCAGCAGATCGCCCAGGTAGCTCAGGTACTGCGTGGCCAGGGGCTGATCGAGCCGGTAGCGTGCCTCCAGCGCGCGCAGCACCTCGGGTGCCACCGCCTTGTCGGCACTGAACGGGCCACCGGGCGCCAGCCGGATCAGAAAGAAGGTGGCGGTGACTACCACCAGCAGCACCGGGATGGCCTGCAACAGCCGGTGGAGGATGAAGCGCAGCATCGGCTCAGTCGCCTGCCGGCGTGCCGTCGGCCGCCAGATAAACCTGCTTGAACAGCGGATAGCCGAGCAGGTTGGCGGGCAGGCCGCGCACGCTGGGCTGGGCCAGATAGTTGCGGGTCGAATAGAAGATCGGAATCACTGGCATCGCGGCCATCAACAGGGCTTCGGCCTCGCGGAAACACTGGTGGCGCAGGGTGCGGTCGAGGGCCTTGGGCGCGCAGTTCAGTACCAGGTCGTCGTAGTGGGCATCACCCCAGTGGGTCTGGTTGTTGCCGCCGTTGGTCACCCACATGTCGAGGAAACTGTTGGGATCCACGTAATCGCCGATCCAGCCGGCGCGGGCGATCTGGTAATGGCCGTTGTTGACACTGTCCAGATAGACCTTCCAGTCCTGGTTGTTGAGCGCAATCTCGAGATTCAGCTCGCGCTTCCACATCTGCTGGATGGCGACCGCCAGTTTGCGGTGGCCCTCGCTGGTGTTGTAGAGCAGCTCCGTGGGCGGAAAGCCCTTGCCGTCCGGGTAGCCTGCTTCTGCAAGCAGCTGCCGCGCCGCCTCCGGGTCATGGGCGAAGCCGGGCGGTGCGGTGTAGCCGAGCGTATCGGGTGGGGTAAAGGCGTAGGCCGGCTGCTGCCCTCCCTTGGTGACGTGTTCGACGATCTGCTCGCGGTCGATGCTCATCGCCAGGGCGCGGCGCACCCGGGGATCGGCGAGTTGTGGCACCTGGGTATTGAGGCGGTAGAAATAGTTGCCGAGATAGGGCTCGACGCGCAGCAGTTCGGGTGCTTCCCGGCGGTACACCTCGATCTTGTCCGGGGGGATCGACGCGGTGAGATGCAGTTGGCCGGCGCGGAACATGCGCTCCTCGGTGGAGACATTTTCCACCGGATAGTAGTGAATGGCGTTGAGCTTCACCTGGGCCGCATCCCAGTAGGTGGGGCTCTTCTTCGCCACCACCACCTTGTTCAGTGCCCACTGGTCGAGCACGAAGGGACCGTTGCCGACGAAGTGGCCGGCGCGGGTCCAGGTGCTGCCGCGCTGGAAGGGGTCGCCATACTGCTCCAGGGTCGCCCGATGCACGGGGAACATGCTGAAGTGATCGAGCAATTGCAGGAAGTAGGGTGTGGGATGGTCGAGCGTCACCCGCAGGGTGCGCGCGTCCAGCACTTCGACCCCGACCTGGGCGAAGTCCGCCAGCTTCCCGGTGGCGAAGGCCTCCGCGTTGCGGATCGCGAAGAGCATGTAGGCGTAGCTGTTGCCGAGGCTCGGCGTCAACGCGCGCTGCCAGGACCAGGCGAAATCGCCTGCGGTGACGGGATCGCCGTTCGACCAGCGCGCGTCGGCGCGGAGGTGAAAGGTGTAGACCAGACCGTCGGCGCTGATCTCCCAGCGCTCGGCCACCCCGGGAATGGGTTCCAGCGTCGCCGGATTCTTGAGCACCAAACCCTCCAGCAGGGCGACCAGGATATGGTGCTCGGGTATTCCGGTGACGATATGGGGATCGAGTTCCTGGGGCTCGGTGCCATTGCCCCAGTGCAGCACCTGCTCGCGGTCGCCTTGCGCCACCCGGGTTTCGTCGCTGCCGCAACCGGCGAGGCCGAGCATCCCGATCAGCGCGCATAGCAAAGCGGCGAAGTTGCGGAAATTCATGGGCTGGGCTCCGTAGCGTTGGCGCGGATGGTACCCGAGGGTCGGGGGAGGCAAAAGCGACGATGCCGGGGCGCGGTGCCGGGGCGCGGTTGCTTTCCCCGGATCAATCCGGATAATCGCGCCCCGCAATGGCGGCCCCTGCCGGTTCCCCGCAGTGAACACCCGTGAACCCCGCCAGGCCCGGAAGGGAGCAACGGTAGCGGCGACTTCGCGTGCCGGGGGTCGGCTGGCAGGGGTCCGTCTCCAGTCCCACCTTGATCAGACGCGCCGCGGCCGATCCGCGAACCGGCGGGTTTTCTCGGCCCGCCCCGGCCTATAATGGCCGCCGGTCGCAGCGATGCCGCTTTCCAGGCGCAATCCCCCATGAGTTATCAGGTGCTGGCCCGCAAGTGGCGGCCCCGTGTCTTCGCCGAAATGGTGGGGCAGGAGCACGTCCTCAAGGCGCTGATCAATGCCCTCGATCAGGGCCGGCTGCACCATGCCTATCTGTTCACCGGCACCCGCGGCGTCGGCAAGACCACCATCGCGCGCATCCTCGCCAAGTGCCTCAATTGCGAGACCGGGGTGAGCGCCACGCCCTGTGGCACCTGTGGCGCCTGCACGGAACTGGCCGAGGGGCGTTTCGTCGATCTGATCGAAGTGGACGCGGCCTCGCGCACCAAGGTCGAGGATACCCGCGACCTGCTCGACAACGTCCAGTATCTGCCCACCCGGGGGCGCTACAAGGTGTACCTGATCGACGAGGTGCACATGCTTTCCGGGCACAGCTTCAATGCCCTGCTGAAGACGCTCGAGGAGCCGCCACCCCACGTCAAGTTCCTGCTCGCCACCACGGATCCGCAAAAGCTGCCGGTCACGGTGCTGTCGCGGTGCCTGCAATTCAATTTGAAGAATCTGGCGCCGGAGCGCATCGCCGACCATCTGGCGACGGTGCTGCGCGCCGAGAACATCCCCTTCGAGGAGGCCGCCCTGTGGGCGCTGGCGCGGGCCGCCGACGGCAGCATGCGCGATGCCCTGAGCCTCACCGATCAGGCGGTGGCCCAGGGCGGTGGCCAGGTGCTGGAGGCCGAGGTCAACACCATGCTCGGCACCATCGACCGCTCACGGGTGCTGGCCATGTGCCAGGCGATCGCGGCGGGCGAGGGCGCGCGGGTGCTGGAGCTGGTCGCGGGCTTCGCCGAGCTGGCGCCGGATTACAGCGCAGCGCTGGCCGAGATGATCGCCCTCTGGCATCGCGTGGCGGTGGCGCAGACAGTGCCCGAGGTGGTGGATGCGCGCAGCCCCGATGGCGCGGCGATCGCGGCGCTGGCGGCGACGCTGGAGCGCGAGGCGGTGCAGCTCTACTACCAGATCTGCCTGCTCGGCCGCCGCGATCTGCCCCATAGTGGTGATCCGCGCATCGGCTTCGAGATGATCCTGCTGCGTCAGCTCGCCTTCCAGCCGGTGCCTGCGGTGGTCGATGCGCGGAGCGAGTCCGCGAGCGGGAGTGCGGCGCGGGAGGTGCCGCCGTCGGCAAAAAAGCCGCAACCGCAAGCTGAATCTCGGGCCCCGGCGGGGCCTGGGGCCGTGGTTGTGTCGCAGCCCGAGCCCAGGAACGAGCACGAGCACGAGCGCGAGTCCGTTCCTGCCGGCGCGGCAGCGCCACCGGCCGGCCATGTCCGGATCGGTCTCGCGGAGTTTCAGCCCGGCAACTGGCCGCAGGTGTGCCGGGCGCTGACCCTGGGCGGGGTGGCGGGCAGCATCGCCGACAACCTGGAACTGGTGGCGGTGGCCGATACCGCGCTGGCGTTTCGGCTCGATGCCGGCAGCGCGTCGCTGTACGACGACGGCCAGCGCGCGCGGGTGCAGCGGGCGCTGGCGGAATACTTTGGTTGCGCGCTGACGGTGACCATCGAAACCGGCGCCCTGCAGGCCGAATCGCCGCGCGTTGCGGCACAGCGCGCACAGCGCGAGCGCCAGGCGGCGGCGGTGGCGGCATTGCGCGACGATCCCGTGGTGGGCGCGCTGGTGGAACAGTTCGACGGCGTGCTCCTCGAAGACACCGTGGTTCCCCTCGACGACTGAGGTGACAGATGAAAGATCTCAATGACCTGATGCAACAGGCGCGGCAGATGCAGGAAAAGATGCAGAACCTGCAACAACAGGCCGCGGCCGCCGAGGTGGAGGGCGAGGCTGGCGCCGGACTGGTCAAGGTGCGCATGACCGGGCGTCACGACGTGCGCAAGGTGAGTATCGACCCCGGCCTGCTCGGCGAGGATGTGGAAATTCTCGAGGATCTGCTGGCTGCCGCGGTCAACGACGCGGTGCGCAAGATCGAGGCGAAGCAGAAGGATCTGCTGGGCAATCTCACCGCCGGTATCCCGCTGCCGCCGGGCTTCAAGCTGCCGTTCTGATGGCGATCTTCAGCCCGCTCATCGAACAGCTCATCCAGGCCCTGCGCCGCCTGCCCGGCGTCGGTCCCAAGGGTGCCCAGCGCATGGCGCTGCATCTGCTGGAGCGTGACCGTGACGGTGCCCGCCGCCTGGCCAAGGCGCTCGCCGAGGCCGCCGAGCGGGTGACGCGCTGCCGTCACTGCCGCGCCCTGACCGAGACCGAAGAATGCCCGATCTGCGCCAGCCCGCGGCGCGATCCGCGGCTGCTGTGCGTGGTCGAAACCCCGGCCGATCTGTTTGCCATCGAAGCCTCCGGCAGCTATCGGGGGCGCTATTTCGTGCTGCTGGGCCGGCTGTCGCCGCTCGATGGCCTGGGGCCACAGGAGATCGGCATCGATCAATTGCTGCGCCGCCTGGCCGCCGAGCCCATCGAGGAGCTGATTCTGGCCACCAATCTCACCGTCGAGGGCGAGGCCACCGCCCACTTCATCGGTGAACACGCCGCGGCGCTGGGTGTCGCGGTGAGCCGCATCGCCCACGGCGTGCCGCTGGGCGGCGAACTCGAATTCGTCGATGGCGGTACGCTTGCGCACGCCTTCGCCAGCCGCCGGCAGATGGCCCAGTGACCGCCGTGTCCCAGGACGTCGTTCTGGTGGCCTCCGCCGCGCAGCTCGAAGCTGCCGCCGCGGCCTGGCGCAACTGTCCGGTGCTCGCGCTCGATACCGAATTCATGCGCACCGACACCTTTTTTCCGCGTCTGGCGCTGGTGCAGGTGGCTGCCCGAGAGCAGGTCTGGCTGATCGATCCGTTGGCCGTTGCCGATCTGGCGCCGCTGGCCGCGATGCTCGTCGATCCCGGCGTGGTCAAGGTGCTGCATTCCTGCTCCGAGGATCTGGAGGTATTCCAGCACGCGCTGGGCTGCCGGCCCGCACCACTCTATGACACCCAGGTGGCGGCGGCGCTGACCGGCCACGGTTTTTCGCTCGGCTACGGCGCCCTGGTGCAGCGGTTGCTGGGCATCGAGCTCGACAAGCAGGAGACCCGCTCGGACTGGCTGCAACGCCCGCTGAGCGCCGCCCAGCTCGCCTACGCCGCCGCCGATGTCCACTATCTGTTGCCCAGTTACCGGCAGCTCGCCGATGCCGCGGAGCGGCAGGGCAAGAATGCCTGGATGGCCGAGGAGATGGAGCGGGTACTGGCCCAGGCGGCGGCGGTCACTCCGTCGTGCGAGCAGTACCGCCGCGTGAAGGGTGCCGGGCGCCTGAAGCGGATCGAGCTGGCCGCGCTGCGCGAGCTGGCGGCCTGGCGCGACGAGCGTGCACGCGCCAGCAACCGGCCGCGCGGCCATATCGTCAACGATGCCGAACTGCTGGTGCTGGCCGCCGCCCGGCCCCGCGACCGCGGTGCCCTTGCGGCGCTCGCCGAGCTGCGCCCGCGGGTGATCCGCGAGTTTGGCGATGCGCTGCTGGACGCCGTCGCGGCGACGGCGGCGCTGGCGCCCGAGGATTATCCCGAGTTGCTGGATCAGGGACCGCCGGAGCGCGCCGCCCGCGAGCTGATCCGCGCCTGCCGCGACTGGCTCGCCGAGCGTGCCGCAGCGCTCGGAGTGGCACCGGAGATGCTCGCCCGGCGCGCCGATCTCGAAGCTCTGGCGCGCGCCTGGCTGGCCGGCGAGGCGCGGCTTCCGCCGGCGCTGGCGGGTGGCTGGCGCCAGGCTGTCATCGGCGCCGAGCTGCTCGAATTTGCGCGCGCCTGGAGCGCGGCAGCGCCATGACCGTGGGCAACGAGCGCCTGCGGTGTCGGGTCTATCGCAGTCCGCGGCGTGCGGAGATGTACCTGTTCGTGACCGAGGCCCAGGATCTGGCGCCGGTTCCCGGAGAATTGCTGGCGCGCTTTGGTGCTCCGGAACCTGCGCTCGCCTTCGATCTGGTACCGGGCCGGCGGCTGGCGCGGGTCGCTGCCGATGAAGTGCTGGCGGCGCTGCGCGAACGCGGCTGGTTCCTGCAAATGCCCCCCAGCGCCGATGCCCTGGCGGCGGCGATCGCCGCGCGCAACGAAAAGCTGCCGCGGGGCTGACATGGCCGCCTTCTGGGAAACCGGCTGACATGGCCGCCTTCTGGGAAACCAAGAGTCTCGCCGAGCTGGATGCCGAGGAATGGGAGCGGCTCTGCGACGGCTGCGGGCGCTGCTGCCTGGTCAAGCTGGAAGACGAGGCGACCGGCGCGATCGCCTACACCGGTGTCGCCTGCCGCCTGCTCGATACCGAGCGGATACGCTGCACCGACTACGGGCGGCGCCGGCAGCGGGTGGCCGATTGCGTGGTGCTGGATGCCGATCTCGCCGCCGCCACGCCCTGGCTGCCGGCCACCTGCGCCTACCGGTTGCGCGCGGAGGGCAAGCCGCTGCCGGATTGGCATCCGCTGGTGTCCGGCGATCCCGGCAGCGTGCGCGCAGCGGGCATTTCGATTGCGGGCCGGGCGGTGTCGGAGCGCTTCGTGCATCCCGCCGCCCTCGACGAATACATCGTTCGCTGGGTGGAGTGAGTTCGCGTGTACACCGATGAAAACTATCTCTGGGGGCTGGTGGGCTACTACCTCGGCGTGCTGCTGCTGCTGGTCCCGACCTGGTGGCTGACCCGTCCGCTGCCGGGCTTTCCGCTGCGCGCGCTGGTGCGCTGCGCGGCGGTCGCGCTGCTGGCCACGCCCATGCTCGCCTATCCCGATCTCAAGTATCTGGCGCCGGCCTGGGGCGTGATGCTGTTTGATGCGCTGAGTCCCGCGCACAGCGACGGCTTGCTGCGCGGCGTGGTGCCGCTGCTCGCGGTGTTCGGGCTGCTCTATGTGCTCACCCTGCTGGCGTGGTTGCCGCTGCGTGGTCGCCGCCCGCCGGCACGACCCACGCCGGCACCTGTGACCACCACGGTGGGGCAGCGGCGCGAGCCGACCTTCGGTACGCCGCCCCCGCCGAGCAAGCCCAGAAGCAAACCCCAGGCCAGGCCACGCGGCCGCTGATGGGGCCGGTCGGCGAGCGAATTGGAAGCCTGATCGGCTTGCCGTAGAATGCGGCGCTGGTGAATTTTTGACCTTTCCGGAGATCGAGATGCGTTTTACTGGTACAGAGCGATACGTTGCCACCGATGACTTGCAGATGGCGGTCAACGCGGCGGTGACCCTGCAGCGCCCCCTGTTGATCAAGGGCGAGCCGGGTACCGGCAAGACCTTGCTGGCGGAGGAGGTGGCCCAGGCGCTGGGCAAGCCGCTCATTGCCTGGCACATCAAGTCCACCACCAAGGCCCAGCAGGGGTTGTACGAATACGACGCGGTGTCGCGGCTGCGCGATTCCCAGCTCGGCGGCGACAAGGTCCACGACATCGGTAACTACATCAAGCGCGGCAAGCTGTGGGAAGCCTTCACCGCGCCCGAGCAGGTGGTGCTGCTGATCGACGAGATCGACAAGGCCGACATCGAATTTCCCAACGACCTGCTGCTCGAACTCGACCGCATGGAATTCCATGTCTACGAGACCGGCGAGCGGGTCGTGGCCCGGCAGCGGCCGATCGTGATCATCACCTCCAACAACGAGAAGGAGCTGCCGGATGCCTTCCTGCGCCGCTGTTTCTTCCACTTCATCAATTTTCCCGATCGCGAAACCATGCTGCGCATCGTCGACGTGCACTATCCCGGGATCAAGAAATCCCTGGTCGACGAAGCGCTCGACGTGTTCTTCGACGTGCGCAAGATCCCGGGGCTGAAGAAGAAGCCGTCCACCTCGGAGCTGGTCGATTGGCTGAAGCTGCTGCTCTCCGACGACATCCCCGACGAGATCCTCAAGCAGCGCGATCCCACCAAGGCGATCCCGCCGCTCTATGGAGCCCTGCTCAAGAACGAGCAGGACGTGCATCTGCTGGAACGTTTGGCGTTCATGACGCGCCGGGAGAAGAGTGGCTAAATGCTTCTGAACTTTTTCTTCGCGCTCAAGAAGGGCGGCATTCCCGTTTCGATCAAGGAATTGCTGACCCTTCTCGATGCGCTGCAACAGCACATCGCCTTCGGCAGCATCGACGACTTCTACCTGCTGTCGCGCATCGCGCTGGTCAAGGACGAGCGGTACTACGACAAGTTCGATCGCGCCTTCGCGCTCTACTTCAAGGACCTCGAAACGCTCGATGATTTCCTCGACATCCTGATTCCGGAGGACTGGCTGCGCGCGGAGTTCATCAACAGCCTGAGCGAGGAAGAAAAGGCCAAGATTGAGAGTCTGGGCGGGCTGGAAAAGCTGATCGAGGAATTCAAGAAGCGCCTCGCGGAACAGAAGAAGCGCCACGAGGGCGGCAACAAGTGGATCGGCACCAAGGGGACCTCGCCGTTCGGCAACAGTGGCTACAACCCCGAGGGGGTACGGGTCGGTGGCGAGGGTGGCCAGAAGAAGGCGTTGAAGGTCTGGGAGAAGCGCGAGTTCAAGAATCTCGACGACACCATCGAACTCGGCACCCGCAACATCAAGGTGGCGCTGCGCCGGCTGCGCAAGTTTGCCCGCACCGGGGCCACCGAAGAGCTGGATCTCGACGACACCATCCGCTGTACCGCCAAGAACGCCGGCCTGCTCGACATCAAGATGGTGCCGGAGCGCCACAATGCGGTGAAGGTGCTGATCTTCTTCGACGTCGGCGGTTCCATGGACCCCTATGTGCGCACCTGCGAGGAACTGTTCTCGGCCACCAAGACCGAGTTCAAGCACCTCGAGTACTTCTATTTCCACAACGCGCTCTACGACTATGTGTGGAAGGACAACTTCCGCCGCTACAACGAAAAGACCGAGACCATCGACCTGTTGCGTACCTATGCCGCCGACTACAAGGTGATCTTCGTCGGCGATGCCTCGATGTCGCCCTATGAGCTGGAGAGCCCCGGCGGCAGCGTCGAGTACTACAACAAGGAAACCGGGATCGAGTGGCTGGAGCGGATGGTGCATACCTATCCCAAGATGATCTGGCTGAATCCGGTGCGCCGCGACTACTGGGAGCACACGCCGACGATCCAGCGGGTGCGTGGAGTCATCGAGGACCGCATGTTCCCGCTGACCCTGGGCGGCCTCGAAGAGGGCATCGCGCAGCTGGCGAAATAGCCATGGCAGTCTCTCCGGAGACGCCTGGCGCCGGGCGGAATGATGTGGTTGAGGATGCTGGCGTTCAGGATGCCGTTGTTCAGGATACGGTCGTTCAGAGCGCTGCCGTTCAAAGCGCTGCTGTTCAGAGTGCTGCTGTTCAGAGTGCTGCTGTTCAGAGTGCTGCTGTTCAGAGTGCTGTAGGCCCAGGCAGCAGCGTGGCGGATGCAGCCGCGGCGGCGACACTGGAGCAGTTGCGCGCCGCGTTGGCCGACTGCGGCAGCGACCAGGTTGCGGTGCTTGCCCGGGAGCTGGAACGAGCGGCTGGCCGTCTGGCGCGTGGGTTGCCTGCCGGGCGCGATCTGCAACGGATTGCCGCGCGGATGGCAGAATCGGCCGCCGTGGTGGCGGCCCGGCGCGCCAGCGTTCCTGCCATCGCCTATCCCGAGGAACTGCCGGTATCGGCGCGCCGCGCCGATATCGCCGCCGCGCTGCGCGATCACCAGGTGGTGATCGTCGCCGGCGAAACCGGCTCCGGCAAGACCACCCAGCTGCCCAAGCTCTGCCTCGAACTGGGGCGCGGCGCCCGCGGCCTGATCGGTCATACCCAGCCGCGCCGCATCGCCGCGCGCACCGTGGCCAGCCGCATCGCCGAGGAGCTGCGCACGCCGCTCGGCGGTCTGGTGGGCTACCAGGTGCGCTTCAGCGACCAGAGCTCCGCCCAGACCCTGATCAAGCTGCTGACCGACGGGGTGCTGCTCGCCGAGATCGCCCGCGATCCGCTGCTCGCGCGCTACGACACCCTGATCATCGACGAGGCCCATGA
This sequence comes from Porticoccaceae bacterium, assembly GCA_036275455.1. Lineage (GTDB taxonomy): Bacteria > Pseudomonadota > Gammaproteobacteria > Pseudomonadales > Porticoccaceae > JAGPUQ01. Next base: position 1,420 of record DASUDS010000080.1, on the reverse strand, counting down.
GCGCAGCCTCAATATCGATTTCCTGCTCGGCTACCTCAAGCGCGTCCTGCCGCAGCGGCCGGATCTCAAGGTCATCGTCACCTCGGCGACCATCGATGTCGCGCGCTTTGCCGCGCACTTCGATGGTGCGCCCGTGGTCGAGGTGTCCGGGCGCGGCTACCCGGTGGAGATCCGCTATCGGCCGCCGGCGGAGGAAGACGCCGATCCGGTGGCCGCAGCCGTGGCGGCCATCGCCGAGTTGGTCGAGTCGCCGCAGCGCGGCGACGTGCTGGCGTTTTTCAGCTCCGAACGGGAGATCCGCGAGGCCTCGGTGCTGCTGCGCCGGCTGGCGCTGTCGGGGGTGGAGACGCTGCCACTCTATGCGCGGCTGACGTTGGCCGAGCAGGCCCGGGTGTTTCAGCCCGGCCGCGGCGTGCGCGTGGTGCTGGCCACCAATGTCGCCGAGACCTCGCTCACCGTGCCCGGGATCCGCTACGTGGTCGATACCGGCCGTGCCCGCATCAGCCGCTACAGCTACCGGACCAAGGTCCAGCGGTTGCCGATCGAGGCCATCTCCCAGGCCAGCGCCAACCAGCGTGCCGGGCGTTGCGGGCGCTTGGGCCCGGGCATCTGCGTACGCCTCTACGCCGAGGCCGACTTCACCGCGCGGCCGGAATATACCGATTCGGAGATCCTGCGCACCAACCTCGCCGCGGTGATCCTGCGCATGCTGGATCTCGGGCTCGGCGACATTCGCGAGTTTCCGTTTCTCGATCCGCCCGACCAGCGTCAGGTCAACGACGGCTTTCAGCTTCTGCACGAGCTGGACGCGCTCGGCGGCGACGGCCGGCTGTCCACCATCGGCCGCACCCTGGCGCGCCTGCCGGTGGACCCGCGCCTGGGGCGGATGCTGATCGCCGCGGGCGCCGAGGGCTGCCTGCGCGAGGTGCTGGTGATCGTCGCCGCGCTGAGCATCCAGGACCCGCGCGAGCGGCCCGCCGACCAGCGCCAGGCCGCCGACGAGCGCCAGCGCCAGTGGCGCGACGAGCAGTCGGACTTCGTGACCCTGCTCAACCTGTGGCACGACCTTGACACCCGGCGCCAGGAGCTGTCGCGGAGCGCCTTCGAACGCCACTGCCGGCAGCATTTTCTGTCCGTGCCCCGGCTGCGCGAATGGCGCGACCTGCACCACCAGCTGCACCTGGCCTGTCGTGAGCTGGCGTGCCGAGAGCTGGCGTGCCGAGAGCTGGGCTGGCGCGACAACCAGCAGGAGGCCACGCCGCGCCAGATCCACCGCGCGCTGCTGCGCGGGCTGCTGACCCAGGTGGGTGTGCGCGCCGAGCCGCGCGAGTATCAGGGCGTGCGCAACCTGAAATTCCTGATCTTTCCCGGCTCCGGCGTGGCCAAGGCCGCGCCGCGCTGGCTGATGGCCGCCGAACTG
>DASUDS010000079.1:0-3265 GCA_036275455.1 Porticoccaceae bacterium | reverse complement strand
CCGCGGAGGCGCCTGGTCCGAGGGTTGTCGGCCCCAGTGGGGTTGCACCGGCGGGACAAAAGCCCGGGAGGACCAGCTGGCCCTCGCGCGTCCCACCGAATCCACTGGAGGATCCGCCATGTTCCACCGTCTCTCGTTCGTTGTGCTGCTCGTGATTTCACTGTTCTCGGCCGCCGTGGCTCAAGCCGCCCCGGTGCGCGTCGGCGTCAGTGACTGGCCGGGCTGGGTGGCCTGGTACGTCGCGAAGGAAAAGGGGCTGTTCGAGAAATACGGCGCCGAAGTGGAGCTGGTGTGGTTTCCCAACTACACCGATTCCATCCAGGCGCTCTCCGCCGGTCAGCTCGACGCCAATTCCCAGACCTGGAGCGATACGCTGGCGCCGCTGGCGGCCGGCGTGCCGCTCAAGGTGGTGCTGGTCAATGACAATTCGGCGGGCAATGACGCCTTGCTGGTGGCGCCGGAGATCAAGAGTTTTGCCGATCTGAAGGGCAAGCCGGTCGCACTCGAAGAGTTCAGCATCTCCCACTTCGTGCTCGCCACCGCGCTGGCCAAAAATGGCATGGCTCTCGGCGATGTCAAGGTGACCAATCTCAGTGCCGGCGATGCGGCCGCGGCTTTTCTCGGCGGGCGAGTGCCCGCCACCGTGGTATGGAACCCTTGGGTGAACCAGATCGCGGCGAGCGGCAAGGGCAAGGCGCTGTTCACCTCGAAGGACATGCCCGGGCTGGTGCCGGACCTGCTGGTCGCCCACGGCAAGGCGTTCGCCGATCCGGCCAAGCGCGCGACCTTCCTCGCCATGGCGCGGGCCTGGTACGACACCGTGGCCTTCATCACCGCGAACCCTAAGGAAGCGGCAGTGATCATGGCCAAGGTGGTGGGGCTGATGCCGGAGGATTACGCCGGTTATCTGCCCGGCACGCGCTTTTTCGGTGCCGCCGAAAATCTGGTCGCGCTGGGCGAGCCGCAGCGCCCCGAGTCCCTGGTTGCCGTGGGGCCGACCATCGCGTCCTTCCTTAAGGAACACAAGCTGCTCGAAGGCGAAGTGGATTTCGCCGCGGCCGTGGATGCCAGTCTGGCGCGGGAAGCTGCTGGACCGGTCGCGGGCCAATGACGGGCGGTGCCGGCCGCGACGCCCTGTGGGCGGTGCGCGGCACCCTCGGCGGCGGCAGCTACCTGGCGCTCGCGGCGCTCGGCTTTGCCAGCTTCATCGGCGGCTGGTGGCTGCTGGCGGCCAGCGGCGGGGTGGACGCGGTGTTCCTGCCGACGCCGGACGCGGTGGCGCGGCGCTGGTACACCTGGTTCAGCGACGGCAGCCTGCTGGCCGATGTCCGCGTCAGCCTCGGAAGGGTGCTGGGCGGTTTCTCGCTGGCGGTGCTGATGGCGGTGCCGCTTGGCCTCTACATCGGCACCTTCCGCCCGCTGCAGGCCTTCTTCGAGCCGCTGATGGAGTTTGCCCGCTACCTGCCGGCGGTGGCCTTCGTGCCTCTGGTGCTGCTCTGGGTGGGCATCGGCGAGGCCGCCAAGATCGTGCTGATCTGGATCGGCACCTTTTTCCAGATGGTGCTGATGGTGTCCGACAACATCCGCCAGGTGCCCATGGCCCAGATCGAGGCGGCGCAGACCCTGGGCGCCAATCGCGGCGAGGTATTGAGTCGGGTAGTGTTCAAGTCGGCGCTGCCCGGCATCGTCGATACCCTGCGCATCACCCTGGGCTGGGCCTGGACCTATCTTGTGGTGGCCGAACTGGTGGCGGCGAACTCCGGTCTGGGCTACGCCATCCTGCGCGCCCAGCGCTTCCTGCAGACCGACAAGATCTTCGTCGGCATCCTGCTGATCGGCCTGCTCGGGCTGCTGTTCGACCAGGGCTTCCGGTTGCTGCACCGGCGCGCCTTTCCCTGGCTGCACGGCAGGTAACGACGATGTCCTTACCCTGCATTCGCATCGAAGGCGCGGCCAAGCACTGGCCCCGTCAGCCCCAACCCGCGCTGGCGGCACTGGATATGGAGGTCGCCGAAGGTGAGTTCGTGGCCCTGGTGGGGGCCTCCGGTTGCGGCAAATCCACCCTGCTGCGCCTGGTCGCCGGGTTGGAGACCCCGAGCGCCGGCCGCATCCGGATCGATGGTGACATCGTGCGGGGGCCGGGCCGCGACCGCGCCGTGGTGTTCCAGGATTACAGCCTCTATCCCTGGCTGCGGGTGCACGAGAACGTGTCCTTCTGTCTGGCGCTGCGCGCTCACTTCGGGCCCGCCAGCCTGGCCGAGGTTGAATCCGCGGTGGCCCGCGCCCACGCCCTGCTGGAGCTGATGGGGCTCGACGGGGTGCGCGACCATTATCCGAACCAGCTCTCCGGCGGCATGCGCCAGCGGGTGGCCATCGCCCGCGCGCTGCTCGCCCGGCCCCGGGTGCTGCTGATGGATGAACCCTTCGGCGCCCTCGACGCCCAGACCCGCGAGGTGATGCACGAGCTGCTGCTGCGGCTGTTTCAGATCGAGCGCCACACCATCCTGTTCGTCACCCACGACGTCGAGGAGGCCATCTATCTGGCCGACCGCGTAGTGGTGCTGGCGCCGGCCCCCGGGCGCATCGACAGCATCCTGGTGCCGGCGCTGCCGCCGCCCGGCGAACGCCGATCCGAACTGAAGCTCGCCCCCGAATTCCTTCGCTACAAGGAGCTCGTGCTGGAGCGCATCCGCGCCACCTCCGGGGTGCGCCACGATCTCGACAAACTCAACCATCTGGCGGAATTGTCGCGGCGCGTGCGCCGGGACTGATCCGCCTTCACCTGGAGACCGATCCCATGCGATTGAAGTCCTTTCTGTCCGCCGCGCCCCTGGGCCGCGGTCTCGACCACCACCCGACCTTCGACAAGACCCAACTGCAGGGCTGGAAGTCGCTGCAAAAGGAGCGCGATCTGCCCACCGCTGCCTGGGAGGCCCATGTGCAGCATGGCCTGGAGCATGGCCTGACCGCGGCCGACAGCGTCCAGGATCGCTGGATCTCCACCTTCGTGCGCGGCGAGCTGCCGCACTTCGCCGGCATCAACACGTTCATGAAGGCGCCGTTCTGCGACGACGTGCGCGACGTGGGCAAATACGACGCCGCGATCATCGGCGTGCCCTTCGACGGCGGCACCACCTACCGCCCGGGCACCCGTTTCGGGCCGCAGGGCATCCGCAAGATCAGCGCGCTCTACACGCCCTACAACTACGAGCTCGGCGTCGATCTGCGCGAGCAGATGAACCTGTGCGATGCCGGCGACGTGTTC
>DASUDS010000078.1:0-10677 GCA_036275455.1 Porticoccaceae bacterium | reverse complement strand
TACGCTCGCGCAGAAGATGGTCGGCCGCGCCTGTGGGTTGCCCGGCGTGCGCCCGGGCAGCTATTGCGAACCGGCGATGACCACCGTCGGCTCCCAGGACACCACCGGCCCGATGACTCGCGACGAGTTGCAGGATCTCGCCTGCCTGGGCTTCTCCGCCGATCTGGTGATGCAGTCCTTCTGCCATACGGCGGCCTACCCCAAGCCGGTGGACATCGAGACCCAGCACACTCTGCCGGACTTCATCATGAACCGCGGCGGCGTATCGCTGCGCCCCGGCGACGGCATCATCCACAGCTGGCTGAACCGCATGCTGCTGCCCGACACCGTGGGCACCGGCGGCGACTCCCACACCCGCTTCCCGATCGGCATCTCCTTTCCGGCCGGCTCCGGGCTGGTAGCCTTCGCCGCCGCCACCGGGGTGATGCCGCTCGACATGCCCGAATCCGTGCTGGTGCGCTTCAAGGGCCAGATGCAGCCGGGCATCACCCTGCGCGATCTGGTCCATGCCATCCCCTACTACGCCATCCAGCAGGGCCTGCTGACGGTAGAGAAGAAGGGCAAGAAGAACATTTTCTCCGGCCGAGTTCTGGAGATCGAAGGCCTCGACAACCTGACCGTAGAGCAGGCGTTCGAGCTCTCCGATGCCTCCGCAGAGCGCTCCGCCTCCGGCTGCACCATCCGGCTGAGCGAGGCGTCGATCAGCGAATATCTGCGCTCCAACGTCACCATGCTGCGCTGGATGATCGCCGAAGGCTACGGCGATGTCCGCACCCTGGAACGGCGCGCCCGCAACATGGAGGAGTGGCTGGCCAAGCCCGAACTGCTCCAGGCCGATGCCGACGCCGAGTACGCCGCGGTGATCGAGATCGACCTCGCCGAGATCCGTGAGCCCATCGTCTGCGCGCCCAACGACCCCGACGACGCGCGCCTGCTGTCCCAGGTGGCCGGCGACAAGGTCGACGAGGTGTTCATCGGCTCCTGCATGACCAACATCGGCCACTTCCGCGCTGCCGGCAAGCTGCTCGAACAGGTCAAGCCGGGCTCGCTGAAGGCGCGCTTCTGGATCGTGCCGCCCACCCGCATGGACGAGCACACGCTGATGCAGGAGGGTTACTACAACATCTTCGGCCGCGCCGGAGCGCGCACCGAGATGCCTGGCTGCTCGCTGTGCATGGGCAACCAGGCGCGGGTGATGCCCGGGGTGACGGTGCTGTCCACCTCGACGCGGAACTTCCCCAACCGCTTGGGCGACGGTGCCAACGTCTATCTCACTTCGGCCGAACTGGCCGCGGTGGGCGGGGTGCTGGGCCGCCTGCCGACACCGGCGGAGTATCTCGAATACGCCGCCGACATCGGCGCCAAGGCGAAGGAAATCTACCGCTACATGAACTTCGACCAGATTGCCTCCTTCCAGAAGGCCGCGGACGACGGCAAGCGCATTGCCGCCGAACTGATCGTCGAAGTGTCCTGACCACTGCCCTGACCGAGGCTGGCGGCGCGTCATCCGAAGACGCGCCGCCGGCTTTGCTCCCAGCCTGCCGCCTTCTCTCCCAGCCCGCAGCCTTTTCTCCCAGCCTGCTGCGATCCGCGGCCGCGCGGTTCGCGTCTACGTCTTCAGTCGTGCCAGATAGCGGTCGAGCTGGTTGGCGAACTCCCGCTTCTCTGTCGCCGACAGCGGTGGCGGGCCGCCGGTGTGGACGCCGCTGGCGCGCAGGGTATCGAGAAAATCCCGCATCATCAGTCGCGCCTTCACATTGGCGGCGGTATACAGCTCACCACGCGGGTTGAGCGCGGTTGCACTCCGGCCGATCACCTCGTGGGCCAGCGGAATGTCGGCGGTGATCACCAGATCCCCGGCCGCGACCCGATCCACGATCTCCTGATCGGCGGCATCGAAGCCCTGGGGCACGGCGATGGTGCGGACATTGCGCCGCGGCGGCACCACGGGTGGCCTATTGGCCACCAGCACCAGCTCGATGCCGGTCCGCTCGGCAGCCCGCAGCAGGATCTCGCGGATCGGCACCGGACAGGCGTCGGCATCCACCCAGATGGTCATTGTTGCCGATCCTCACCTACCGCCCGACAAACCCCGATCCGCCCAGCCTTGATATCGATCACCAAACTATTAACCAATGCACATAGTTGATGAGACATCGTTGATGAATCAACCGAGCGTCACTACAATGGCGGCTCGCAGCTAACCCGCTCGGTAAACCGCGCCGCCACCGCAGCGCGGTTTTTTTTGCCTCGCGTTCAGCGCGGCATGCCCTGCTGACCGCCGAGCATGCCCTCCATCCCGCGCATCATGCGGCCGAGATTCTTGCCCTTCATCTTCTTCATGGTCTTGGCCATCTGCTTGTGCTGCTTGAGCAGGCGGTTGAGATCCTGAATCGAGGTGCCGGAACCCAGGGTGATGCGGCGCTTGCGCGAGCCGTTGAGGATCTCGGGGTCGGCGCGCTCGGCCGGCGTCATCGAATCGATGATCACCTGCATGGTGCGGAACTGCGCGGTGACGTTGCTCTGCTCGACCATCTTGGCCATGTTGCCCATACCCGGCAGCTTGTCGAGCAGGCCGGTCATGCCACCCAGATTCTGCATCTGTTGCAGCTGGTCGCGCAGATCCTCGAGATCGAAGGTCTTGCCCTTCTCTACCTTGCGCGCGAGCTTTTCCGCCTTGGCGCGATCGACCTTGCGCTCGACCTCCTCGATCAGCGACAGCACGTCGCCCATGCCGAGGATGCGCGAGGCGATGCGCTCGGGATGGAAGGGCTCCAGGGCATCGGTCTTTTCGCCGACGCCCATGAACTTGATCGGCTTGCCGGTGACCTGGCGCACCGAGAGCGCGGCGCCGCCGCGGGCATCGCCATCGACCTTGGTGAGAATGACGCCGGTGAGCGGCAATGCTTCGTTGAAGGCACGCGCGGTGTTGACCGCATCCTGGCCGATCATGGCGTCGATTACGAACAGGGTCTCGGCCGGATCCAGCGCGGCGCTCAGTGCGCGAATCTCATCCATCAGCTCGGCGTCGATGTGCAGCCGGCCCGCGGTATCGACGATCAGCACGTCGGCAAAGCCGCGCCGCGCCTCGCCGACCGCGCGTTCGGCGATGGCGAGCGGGCTCTCGCCGGTGGAGCTGGCAACACAGGCCACCCCCACCTCCTCGGCGAGCGTGGCCAGCTGCTGGATGGCCGCCGGGCGGTAGACGTCGGCGCTCACCACCATGACCTTCTTTTTCTCGCGCTCGACCAGATAGCGCGCCAGCTTGGCCACCGAGGTGGTCTTGCCCGCGCCCTGCAGGCCCGCCATCAGGATCACCGCGGGCGGGCGCACGGCGAGATCGAGGCCGGGATTGGCGTCGCCCATCAAGTGGACCAGTTCGTCCTGCACCAGCTTGAGGAACTGCTGGCCGGGATTGAGGCCCTTGCCGATCTGCATGCCCAGCGCCCGCGAGCGCACCCGGTCGATGAACTCCTTGACCACCGGCAGTGCGACGTCGGCCTCCAGCAGCGCCATGCGCACGTCGCGCAGGGTCTCGCGGATGTTCTCTTCGCTGAGCTGAGCCTTGCCGGCGATCCTGCGCAGGCTGTCGCCGAGGCGGCCGCCGAGGTTTTCAAACAGTGCCATTGCCAAAATCCCTGGGTGTCGAGATGGCGGCATTATAGCGGCGCGCCCCGGTTCGCTTTGCGCTCTCCGGCGGATGTGCCACACTCTGGCAACCCCCGCTGAGCCCTGCTCAATGACGTCCTGGTTGCCCACCGTGATCGCCGCTTCGTTGTATTCGCTGGCGTTCGCGCTGCGGCTGTCTGCGTTTCTTCAGGTGCGCGCGCTGCCCCAGTGGCCGCAGTTGCTGATCGCCGGCGGTGCAGTCGCCGCCCACGGCATCGCCACGGTGCACCAGGTGATCGAACCCGACGGCATCGATCTCAGCCTGCTGCCGCTATCCTCGACCATCTTCTTCGTGATCAATGCCATCGTGGTGCTGAGCGCGCTGCGCAACCCGCTGGAAAACCTGTTCCTGATGCTGTTCCCGGCCACCGTCGCGATGCTGACACTGGCCGTGCTGACACAGCAACACACCCGGGAATTGGCCACGGTGTCGGCGGGGGTCGGCGCCCATATCCTGCTGTCCCTGCTGTCCTACAGCCTGATGACCATCGCCGCCTTGCAGGCGCTGCTGCTCGCCTGGCAGAACCGTCGCCTGCACGATCACCAGCCCGGCGGGCGGCTGCGCGCGCTGCCGCCACTGCTCACCATGGAGCTGCTGCTGTTCCGCTTTCTGCTAGCGGGTTTCGTGCTGCTGACTGCCGGACTGCTGTCAGGATTCGTCTACGTCGAGGATTTTTTCGCCCAGCATCTGGCCCACAAGACGGTGTTTTCGCTGGTCGCCTGGGCGCTGTACGCGGTGCTTCTGTGGGGCCACTACCGGCGCGGTTGGCGCGGTCGGATGGCGAGCTACTGGGCGTTGGGTGGTTTCTGTGCGCTGATGCTCGCCTTCTGGGGCACCAAGTTCGTGCTGGAAGTGCTGATCGCCTGAGCGCTTATCCCGGCTGCCGTACGGCGAAGGGATTGTTCCGCGCTGCCCGCGCTGCGGCACGCGCCAGTACCGCGCGACGCTCCGCATCGTCGCTCAGCACCCAGGCGGAGATCTCCGCCGCGCTGCGGTGACAGCCAATGCAGACATCGTCCTCGCCCAGCGCGCAGATCGAGACGCAGGGCGAGGGGATGCTGGCCGGCCGTGGCTCAGCCATCCACCGCCACCAGATCGCTGCGGAACTCGCGCGCCTTCTCGCGATAGCTGCGCGCGGACTCGGCGAGCATGGCGACCGCCCTGGCATCGAGCTTTCGTACCACCTTCGCCGGGGTGCCCAGCACCAGCGAGTTATCGGGAATTTCCATGCCTTCCGGCACCAGCGCGTTGGCGCCGACGAGGCAGTTCCTGCCGATCCGTGCGCCGTTGAGAATCACCGCGTTGATGCCGATCAGACTGTTGTCGCCGATGGTGCAGCCGTGAACCATGGCGCAATGGCCGATGGTCACGTTCTCGCCGATGCGCGCCTGGATGCCTGGATCGGTGTGCAGCACGGCATTGTCCTGCACGTTGCTGCCGGCGCCGATATGGATGAAATCGGTGTCGCCGCGCAACACCGCGTTGAACCAGATGCTGACCTCGTCCCCCAACACCACCATGCCGATGACATCGGCGCTGGGCGCCACGAAGACATCGCGGCCAAGGCTCGGGCGGTGCCCCTTGTAGGCATAGATCACTGCGGATGCTCCTCTTCCAGTTTGGCCAGCTGCGCCAGCACTTCAGGCGCCAGTGTCTGGCCCAGGTGCGCAAAGCGCAACCTTGCATCGAGCGCCACATTGAGAAAATGCACCAGCACCTGGAAGGTGAAGCCCCAGATTCGGTAACCCCGATAGCGGTAGCAGGGCAGCTGCTGCCAGCCACCAGCGATCTCGAAGCGGTCACTCACCAGGTTGTCTTGATCGAGTAGAAAACCGAGCGGGACGCGAAACACCGCATCCAGTTCCCCGGGATCAGGGCGCAGGGCGAGATCGTGCGGAATGCGGGCGAGATAGGGCGTCACCGGGATGCCGGCGCGGGTCTCGCGGCGCGGCAGGCGCGCGATCAGCTCCACCCGTGCGGACGGCAGGCCGATCTCCTCCTCGCTCTCGCGCAGTGCGGTCTCCAGCAGACTGGCATCGCCGGGATCCCACATGCCGCCGGGCAACGCCACCTGACCACCGTGGCTGTTGAGATGCTCCGCGCGCTTGATCAGCACCACTTCCGGCTCACCCGGCGCAGTCAGCGCCAGCAGCACCGCAGCCTCGCGGCGCCCGCTGTCCGGCAGCGCCGGCTGCGGTGGCCAACCACGAAGGCGATCAATGATTTGCGCTAGAATCGGCTCGGATTTCATCTTGCTCAACATCGGCGGACGGCAAAGCCCGGGCCGCGCCCAGTCCCTCCCTAGCGCGGGCGGCACTACCGGCCAGCCGGCGCCCGAGGGCCCTCGATCGCGAAGACCATCCACCATGAACTTCTGCCATCACGAATTTCTGCCATCATGAATTTCTGTAGTGCCTGCGGCAGCGTGGTGAGTCTGCGCGTCCCCTCGGGAGACGACCGGCATCGCCACATCTGCGACTACTGCGACACCGTACATTATCAAAATCCCTGCATCATCACCGGCTGCGTGCCGGTGTACGGCGAGCGCATCCTGCTCTGCAAGCGCGCCATTGCACCACGCCGCGGCTACTGGACCCTGCCCGCGGGCTTCATGGAAAACGGCGAGACCACCGCCGAGGGCGCAGTGCGCGAATGCCGCGAGGAAGCCAACGCCCAGGTGGTCAACACCGAGCTGTACGCCATGATCGACATCCCGCACATCAATCAGGTGTACATGTTCTTCCGCGGCGAACTGGCGGTACCCGAATTCAGCCCGGGCGTCGAATCCCTGGCCGTGGATCTGTTCCGCGAAGAGGACATCCCCTGGGACGAGATCGCCTTTCCATCGGTCCACAAGACCCTGAGATACTTTTTTCAGGACCGCAAGCTCGGCGAATTCCGGGTGCGTACGGATACCGTGCGGCGCGGCTGAGCGCCCGCGACCCGTCCGCGCCCTTCGCTCACCCGACTGGATCGAACCCGTATCAGTCGTTCCCGCACCGGCGCGCAACGCCGAAAAGCCGCGTCCCGCTTCGGATGGTTATTCGGCCTCGGTCAGGCGTCGCACCGCCTGGAGCGACTGCTGGACGTTCTCCGTCGGCGACACACCACCGATGGTTTCGGCAATCCGGCCGTCGGACGTGATGATGAAAGTAGTGCGCTCGGCAAAGCCGTGGCCGATCTCGACACCGCGAGTGTCTTTCATGCCGGAACGCGCTCCAGTTATTGCTAACCCGAAGGAGCGCGCGACGCTACCGTCCGGATCCGACGCCACGGGAAGTTTGCCGGCGCAGTATTCGGGATCGGCCGAAAAATCGTTCAGACGCTCGATCGAGTCGAGCGATACGCCGATCACGCTGGCACCCGCCGCCTGGAATTTTTCCAGGTTCAGCGCGAACTCGCGGGCCTGGAGGTTGCAGCCTTGCGTATAGGCGGACGGATAGAAATAGACCACCACCGTGCCTCGATTCAGCGCTTCGGTCAGCGAAAAATTGAACGCCCTTCCGGCCAGAGAGGCACGCGCCTCGAATCGGGGCGCCACCTCCCCATCTTCGAGTGCCGCCCACGCCGGAATTCCCAGCGCGGCAATCAGTAACCAAGCAAGTCCGCGAATCAGCATCACGTCACCAGACGAGAGAGTTCATCGATCACGCCGGATCGAACCCGTACAGCCAGTCATTGCCGCGCACGCCGATACGCTCGATCAGCCGTGCGCCGGCGGCGAGCAAAATATCGTGGGCTTCCCCTTTCATGCCCTGGGCTGCGGCCTTGTGGGGCTTGTCTTCGAACAGCACAAAGGGCCGGCAGCGCGCCAGCGTCGCCGCCGCGCCGCGCAGGGCGCGGGCCTCGTAGCCTTCGAGGTCGAGCTTGAGGAAGGCAAGTTGCGGCAGGTCCAGATCGTCGATGCGCAGCGCGGGGATGTCGCCCTTGCCCTGCACCTGCCGCGACAGCGAGCGGTGGCCGCGCCGGCCCTTCATGCCTACGGATTCGGCGCGGTCGGAAAGCGCCTGGGCGCGCGCCTCGACGCGCCCGGCCAACCCCCAGTCGGCCAGATTGCGCACCAAGCAGGCGTGGGTGTCGGGCGCCGGCTCGAAAGCGATCACGCGGTCGAAGTGGCGCGCCATGATGCGGCTGTAGACGCCGACGTTGGCGCCGCCGTCGATGGCCACACCGCCGCGGGGCATGTGCGCCAGCGCGGCTTCGATGTCGCCGGTCTTGGGCCCGCCCTGGCCGTAGCGCGCCAGCGTCTTGCGCCGGGTCTTGCCCCAGTGGCTCCACCAGCGCAGATCGATATCGGGCAGCCAGAACTCGCCGACCTGTTTCATGCCGTGACCTGTTTCATGCCGTGACCCGTTTCATGCCGTGACCTGCATCATTTGCCGCTCCAGTTGGGTTTGCGCTTTTCGGCGAAGGCCTTGGGGCCCTCGACGAAATCGGTGCTGTGGTACATGGCGGCGACGCTGTCGAGCTGCTGCGCCATGGCCCGTTCGAGATCCGCCTCGTCGAGGCCGCGCTGCACGGCAGCCTTGCTGGCGCGGATCGACAGCGGCGCACATTCGAGAATCAACTCGGCCCAGCGCCGCGCCGCGTTCATCAGCTCGGCAGGCGGCACCACCTCGTTGACGAAGCCAAGCTCCTTGCCCTCCGCAGCGCTCACCCGCCGCCCGGTGAGGATCATGCCCATGGCCTGCTTGAGCCCGATCTGGCGCGGCAGCCGGTGCAGGCCGCCGGCGAGCGCGGCGAGACCGACGCGGGGCTCAGGCAGGGCGAACACCGCGGTTTCGGCGGCGATGATGAGATCGCAGGCCAGCGCGATCTCAAAGCCGCCACCCATGGCCACGCCGTTGACCGCGGCGATCACCGGCTTGTTGAGATCGAAGCGCGAGGTCAGCCCGGCGAAGCCGGTGCGCGGCCGCTCGCGCTTGCCGCCCGCGGCCTGGAACTTGAGGTCGTTGCCGGCGCTGAAGGCGCGGTCGCCGGCGCCGGTGAGGATCGCCACCCACTGCTCGGGATCGGCGGCGAAGGCATCGAACACCCGCTCCAGCTCGAAGTTGGCCGCGGGGTGCAGCGAGTTCATCACCTCCGGGCGATTGATGGTGACGGTGAGCACGCGGCCGTCGAGCCGGGTGGTACAGAATTCCAGGGTCTGGGTGGTCATGAGCATCTCCGGGGCGTCGTTATCGTTGTGTTGGCGTGACAAGTGTTGGCGCCATGATAACGGTCAATCGGCGCCGCGCTCTTCCAGCCAGCCGAGGATGCCCCCGCGCAGGCTGAACGCCTCGGCGCGGCCCGCCGCGCGCAGTTGCTCGGCGCCGCGGCGCGAGCGCACCCCGGTCTGACAGACCAGCAACAGCGGGCGATCGCCCAGACGCGGATCTTGAGCATCCAACTCGTCGAGGGGAATGTTGAGGCCGCCCAGGTTGAACGCGGCGAATTCCGCAGCGCTGCGCACGTCCACGAGCACGGCAGCGCCGCGCTCCAGCGCCGTGGCGAAGGCGGCCGGCGCCAGCTCCAGTTCCGACCCGGCGGCGCAGGCCGGCTCCGGCGGCAGCTCGACGCGCCCGCTGCTGGCGCAGCAGAGGCAGTCGGGATCGCGGCGCAGGCGCAGGCGGCGCAGCTCCAGGCCGAGTGCGTCCCACAGCAGCAGGTGGTTACTGCTGGGCGTTTCCAGGCCGAGCAGATGCTTCAGCGCCTCGCCGGCCTGGAGCAGGCCGAGCAGGCCCGGCACCACGCCCAGCACCCCGGCGGCGGCGCAGTCGAGCAGCCCTTCCGGCTGCCGCGGGTAGAGACACTGAAAGCAGGCGCCCTCGGGCACGAACAGCGCGAGCTGGCCGGCGAAGCGGTCCACGGCGGCGAACAGCCAGGGTTTTTCCCGGCGGCGGCAGGCGGCATTGAGCCGATAGCGCACCGCCATGCGGTCGGTACAGTCGAGCACCAGATCGGCGTCCGCGACCAGTTCGTCCACGTTGTCGGCGCCGAGCGCCGCGGCCACCGCGCGCACCTCGATGTCGGCATTGCGGGCGCGCAGCTGGCGCGCCGCGGCCTGGGCCTTGTCGGCGCCGATATCGGCCTCGGCGTAGAGTACCTGGCGATGCAGGTTGGACAGCGCGACGGCATCGCCGTCGACCAGCGTCAGCCGCCCGACCCCGGCGCCGGCCAGATACAGCGCCGCCGGCGTGCCCAGGCCGCCGGCACCGACGATCAGCACCCGCGCATTGCGCAGCCGCTGCTGGCCCGCGGGGCCGACCTCGGGCAACTGGATCTGGCGCGCATAGCGCAGCCACTCGCGGGCGCTGAACGAATCCTCAGCGGCCATCGAGCAACGCCACCAGGGATCGCGCCGTGCCTTCGGGGTCGGCGTGCTGGGTGATGCCGGAGATCATCGCCACGCCATCGACCCCGGTGGCCGCTACCCCCGGAGTGCGCGCTGCGTTTATGCCGCCGATCGCCACCAGCGGATAGCCGCCGAACAGCCGCCGCCAGTAGCGCAGGCCGTCGAGTCCGTGGGGGACCCAGGGCATCGCCTTGGCGGTGGTCTCGTAGATGGGGCCGCAGGCCACATAGGACGGCCGCAAGGCATGGGCGCGGGCCGCCTCCCAATGACAGTGGGTGCTGACGCCGAGCCGCAGGCCGGCAGCGCGCAGCGCCTCGATGTCGGCGTCGCGCAGATCCTCCTGACCCAGGTGGACGCCGTAGGCGCCCTCCTCCGTGGCGAGCTGCCAATGGTCGTTGACGAACAGCCGCGCGCCATGCTCCCGCGCCAGTGCGATGGCGGCGCGGATCTCGGCACGCAGCGCCGTACCCTGCAAGTCCTTCACCCGCAACTGGATGGTGGTCACGCCCTGGGGCAGCAGCCGCGCCAGCCAGGCGGCGCGATCGACGATGGGATAGAGCCCCAGGCGCGGGGAGTTGCAGTCGGGAAAGGGCGGCGGCGCGCGATAGTCCGCCGTCGGCGTGAGCGCCGGCAGATCTTCAGCGGCATCGGGAAAGCGGTCGATCTGCACCGG
>DASUDS010000077.1:0-11121 GCA_036275455.1 Porticoccaceae bacterium | reverse complement strand
CATCGGCATCGCCTTTCTCGCCACCTTCCTGACCCTCCGCGAGCACTTCCACTCCAACCACATCGTCGAGAGCGTCTCGCTCTACAGCCGCGCCACCCTGGAGCGCATCGAAGGGCTGACTGGCTATTTCGTCAGCCAGGGTGCGGACCAGGCGCTGGCCGGCGAGCGCGCGTTGCGCGCCATCGATGCGGTGGCGCGCCGCGAGAGCTTCGTGCTGGCCTACAACGACTGCTTCTACGTGATGGGCATGGCCTTCGTGGTGGGTGTGGTGCTCACCTACATGCTGCAAAGCTATCGCACCCCGAAGGCCGGTGCCGCGGCCGCTGAATGAGGCGGATGATCTACTGAGCTTTTCGTTGTTGCCGAGCGGTTCGTTATCGCCAACCAGTTCGTTGCCACCAATCCGACAGGGGTTCATCACCATGAAAGAGCTGACCACGCAGGTATTCGCCGAAGGCTTCGTGTTTCTCGAAGGCCCGCGCTGGCGCGGCCACCGGCTGTGGGTGTCCGACATGCACGGCCACACCGTCTACCGCCTGCAGGAGGACGGCATGCGCGAAGCGGTGGTGGAGGTGCCCGGCAAGCCTTCGGGCATCGGCTTTCTGCCCGATGGCACGCCACTGATCGTGTCGATGCACGACCGCAAGCTGATGAAGCTGGTCGACGGCAAGCTGGCCGTGCATGCGGATCTCTCGGCGGTGTGCCGTTACGAGATCAACGACATGGTGGTCGACCGGCGCGGCAATGCCTACGTCGGCAACATCGGTTTCGATCTGCTGTCGGGGGAGAAATTCAAACCCACCAACTTCGTGCTGGTCACCGCCGCCGGCCAGGTGCGCGAGGTGGCGAACGATCTGCACGTGCCCAACGGACCGGTGATCAGCGCCGACGGCAAGCGCCTGATCGTCGCCGAATCCTGGGCCAAACGCCTCACCGCGTTCGACATCCAGGACGATGGCAGCCTCGCCAACCGCCGCCTGTTCGCCGCGCTGGACGTCTCCCCGGACGGCATCTGTCTCGACGCCGAGGGCGCGATCTGGGTGGCCGGGTTCAGCAGCGACCGCTTTGTGCGCGTGCGCGAGGGCGGCGAGGTGACCCATTCCGTGCGCGTCCAGGATCGCTATCCGGTGGCCTGCACCCTGGGCGGGGCCGACGGCCGGACCCTCTTCTGCCTCACCTTCAAGGGCACCATCAAGGAGCTGGGCAAGATCAGGGATGCCTCGCGGATCGAGACCGCGCGCGTCGAGGTTCCGGCCGGCGGCTCGCCCTGAGCGGCCGACGCGGCGGGTTGCCATGGCGACCCGCCTGGCCCGAATCGCGCGGCGGCGGTCGGTGAGGCGGTGGCAGCGGCGACAGGGCGCAGGGTGACACAATAGCTTCACGGTTCCGGGCCAGACTCCGCGGCGAGTCTTGCTGCCGGCCCGCCGCCATGCCGCCGCTGTCCAGTCACGGAGCACTTCCGGACCATCACCTGCTCGTCGCCCTCTACGAGCGCCTCGGCGATCTGCGCCGCTCCGTGCTCACCGACGCCGCGCGCCTGCAGCGCGCCTGTCGCGGCGACGACGACAGCCCCAGCCTGCGCAACTTCGCCCATTACCTGGCCCTGCGCACCCATGACCTGCGGCCGTTGCAGGAGCTCCTCGGCCAGTGCGCGCTGTCCTCGCTGGGGCGCAGCGAGGCCCATGTCATGGCCAGCCTCGAATGCCTGCTGGCGCTGCTCGCCGCGGTGCTCGGCCGGTCGCAGCCCCTCGACGGTGCCGCACCGGTGTCCTACTCCACCGGCAAGCGTTTCCTGCTCGCCAATCGCGTACGCCTGTTCGGACCATTGCCAGCCACCCGCCCCAGCCACTTCCTGGTGACCATGCCCAGGAGCGCGGCCGAGGATCCCGGCCTCGCGGCGCGCCTGATCCGTTGCGGCATGGATTGCGCGCGCATCAACTGCGCCCACGACGATGCCGGAGTCTGGGAGGCGATGATTCGCAACCTGCGCGCGGCCGCCACTGCTGCGGGGCGGGAATGCCGAATCCTCATGGACCTCGCCGGCCCCAAGCTGCGCACCGGCCCGGTGATCAGCGCCGATGTGGTGCGTCTCCGCGGACCGGTCCGCCTGGTGCCGGGCCGACCCGCGCAGCCGGACGAACTGGGCTTTTCGCGGCAGGTGGTTGCGGCGTTGAAGCCCGGCGACGTGCTGGCGTTGCGCGATGTGCGCGGCAAGAAGCGCGAGCTGGTAATCGACGGCCCGGCGCCTGGCGGCGCGCTGTTCGCCCAGTTCCCGCGCACGGTGGAGATCGGGCCCGGGACCGAGTTTCGGTTGCGCATCCGCGAGCGCCGCACTGCCGCCTGTCCCGAGCTGTCGCTGCCGCCCGCGGAGATCCGCCTGTGCGAGGGCGACGTTCTGCTGCTCGGACGCGCGCCCCACTCTGGCGGCCCGGCGCGACCCGATGGCACCCCGGCGCACATCTCCTGCGGCGAGCCCGCGGCCCTCGACCAACTGTATCCCGGTGCCACGGTGTGGATCGACGACGGCAAGATCGGCGGTGTGGTCGAGCGGATCGATGCCCAGGGTGCGCTGGTGCGCATTACCGCGGCGGGGCCACGGGGGCGCCGCCTGCGGCCCGACCGAGGCCTCAATTTCCCCGATTCCGGTCTGCTGCTGCCCGCACTCAACGACAAGGATCGCCGCGATCTGGATTTCGTCTGCCGCCACGCCGATCTGGTCGGGCTGTCATTTGCGCAATCGCGCGCCGACCTCGAGGAACTGCGCGCCGCGCTCGCCGAACGTGGTGCGCCGGCAATGCCCATCATCGCCAAGATCGAGACCGCCCGCGGCGTCGACAATCTGGCCGAAATGCTGCTGGGCATGGTTGACCGCCATCCCGTCGGGGTGATGATCGCGCGCGGCGATCTGATGGTGGAGATCGGCGGCGAGCGCATGGCCGAACTGCAAGAGGAAATGCTGTGGCTGTGCGAAGCCGCGCATGTGCCGGTGATCTGGGCCACCCAGGTGCTGGAAAGCCTCGCCCACGACGGCGTCCTCTCGCGCCCCGAGCTCACTGACGCCGCGATGTCGGCGCGCGCCGACTGCGTGATGCTGAACAAGGGGCCACATCTCGAACGCGCGTTGGCGACGCTCGTCGACATCCACGCCCGCATGGCCGGCCACCAGGACAAGAAGAACCCGCGTTTGCGGGCGCTGTCGCTGGCCAGCCGGCTGGTGGTGGGCAATCCCATGGGCAACCCGGCGGACAATCCCACGGGCAATCCCACGGGCAATCCCACGGGCAATCCGGTGCGGGATGACGAGGGCGCCGGGGTGTAACCAGACTGCCATCGACTCGGTGCTAGGTTGGTGGAGCGACAGTGGTTGCCCTACAGGCGAAGGCGGGTTGCCGCACAGGCGCGGGCAGGTTGCCGCACAGGCGTCGCAACGAGCGGTCACTACCCGCAGTCACCACCCGCAGTCACCACCAGCAGGAAGATTCCCCATGTCCATCTCGCGCAGATCCTTTCTCGTCGCAGGTGCTGCCGCGATTGGCGTAGCCGGTTCCCTGGGCGGCGTCATTGCGTCGGCGCGGCCCCCGCGGGTTGCCGGTGACCGGGATTGCCTGGTGCATGGCTTCGGCAGCCTGGTCAAGGATCCCAACGGCCTCCTCGATCTACCGCAGGGCTTCCAGTACCGGGTGTTCTCCGCGGAAAACACCCGGATGTCGGACGGCAATCCGGTGCCGTCCAGCCACGACGGCATGGCGGCGTTTCCCGCGCCGGGCGGCAGGACCGCCTTGATCCGCAATCACGAGCTGAATCCCGAAGACATCGCCGAGGACGGCCTGACCGCGGTGCCGCACATCGCCGGCGCGGTCTACGACCCCGAAGCGCTGGCGGGCGGCACCACGACGCTGCTGGTCGGCCCCGATCGCCGGCTGGTTGGCCATCGGGTCAGCCTCGCCGGCACCCTCGACAACTGTGCCGGTGGCCCCAGTCCGTGGAATACCTGGCTCAGCTGCGAGGAGACGGTGGCCAGCATGGGCAGACCCCATGGCTACGTGTTCGAGGTCGATCCCGTGCTCGGCGGAAACCCGCTGCCGATCACCGCGATGGGCCGCTTCGAGCATGAAGCCGTGTCCTTCGACAGGCGGGGCCATGTTTATCTGACCGAAGATGCCGATGGGCCACACGGCTGTTTCTACCGTTTCATTCCGGACTTTCCGCTGGGTGGGCGCGGCAGTCTGCACGGCGGCGGCCGGCTGTCGGCGCTGGCGGTGCCGGGCTTGGGGACCGATCTGTCCATCGTCCAGACGCCGGGCATGCTGTTGTACGCCACCTGGATCGACGTGCCCAATCCGAATCCGGTGGACGGCGAGCTGTCGGTGCGCGAGCAGGTCATCGCCCTGGGCGCGGTCCCGATCCAGAAGCTGGAGGGCACCTGGGTCGATCGCGACGGCCATATCTGGTTCGTCTCCAGCCGCGGCGATGGCCCCGACGCCGACGACGAGGAAGATCGCAGCGCGGCGGTGCACAGCGGTCAGATCTGGCGCTACGACCCCGACCGGGAAACCATCGAGCTGGTGGCCCTGTTTCCCAAGGGCACGCCCTATGACGAGCCGGACAACATTACGGTCGGCCCCCACGGCTTTGCCATCGCCTGCACCGACGGCGACGACGCTCAGTGGCTGGTGGGCATCAACGAGGCGGGCCGCGTATTCCCGTTCGCATTCAATGCGCGCGACGATGGGGAGTTCGCCGGTGCGGCCTTCGCACCCGATGGCCGCACCCTGTTCGTCAACCTGCAGGGACCGCCCGGCCAGACCTTCGCGATCTGGGGACCGTGGCGCAGCGGATCCCCGGACAGCTTCGTGCTCTGATCCCGCGGGCGCAAGGCCGGATAGAGCGCCCGGCCGCAGAAAGCCGGCCCAAGACCCGTTCGGCTCAACCCGTGCGCAAGCCGTGGCGCTCGCGGTTTTCCTCGCGCTCCCGCGCACTCTTGCGAAACAGCACATAGGTGGCGCCGACGCCGCCATGGCGGCGCTCGGCGCTGTGGAAGGCGAGCACCTCGTCCAGTTCGCGCAGCCAGTGGTTGACGCAACTCTTGAGCAGCGCCGGCGGGTTGCGGCCTTCGCCGCGGCCATGGCTGATCAGCCCGCAGCGGATGTCGTGCGCCACGGCGTCGCGGGCAAACTGGAACACCGCCAGGCGCGCCTGTTCCACGCTCAACTGATGCAAGTCGAGGCGAGCGTCGATGGGGTAGCGGCCCTGGCGCAGGTTCTTGAACACGCCGTGCTGGACGCCGTCGCGTTTCCAGTCGAGGGTATCCCAGGGAGCGACCAGCGCGACTTGCTCGGCACGGGCGAGATAGTTGCCGTCGCGCCTGCGCTCCTGCTCGGCGGCGCGGCGGCGGATTTCCTGCCCGGGCGAGCGCGCCTGGGTGCGCGGCTGAACCAGCCGCTGGCGGTGGCGCAGCGGTTCCACCTCGCCCACCAGGGCGCGAAAATCGTCGTCGGGATCGGCCATGGCGGCAGCGTAGGTGCGCCGGCCGGGCGGTGCAAGGGCCGCCCGATCGTCGGTGGTGGAGCATTACTGGCGGAAAACAACCGGCGGAAACAACCGGCGGAAACAACCGGCGGAACATTGCCGGCGGAACGTTACCGGCAGAACATGGTTGGCGGAACGGAAACCTCAGCTCCCGGTGAAGGCCTCGAAGTCGGCCAGTGGCAGGGGGCGTGAATAGAAATAGCCTTGGTGCACCAGACAGCCCATCTCACGCAACTTGTCCCCCTGGGCTTGGGTTTCCACGCCCTCGGCAACGGTGCGCAGCTTCAGGTTGTGGGCGATGGCGATGATGCTCTCGACGATGGCGGCGTCGTTGGCATCATCGAGCAGGTCACGCACATAGGACTGATCGATCTTGATCTCGTCCAGAGGCAGGTTCTTGAGGTAGTAGAGCGATGAGTAGCCGGTACCGAAATCGTCGATCGCCAGGCCGATGCCCAGGGCCTTCAGATCCTGCATCCGGGAGATCACCAGGTCGATGCTTTCCAGCATCGTGCCCTCGGTGATTTCGATGATCAGTTGTCCGGGTTCGATCCCGAAACCCTGCACCGCCGCGGTGATCTGGCTCACGAAATCGGGATGGCGGAATTGGTGCGGACTGATGTTCACCGCGAGGCTGAGTTGCCGCGCCGGCACGCATTCGCGCCAGCGGGCCAACTGGGCACAAGCCTGCTCCAGTACCAGCTTGCCGATCGGGTGAATGAGCCCGGTGTCCTCGGCGATGGGGATGAAGTCGAGTGGTGGCACCATGCCGCGCGTGGGGTGGTGCCAGCGCAGCAGGGTCTCGGCACCAATGACGCTGCCGCTGGCGTCCACCTTGGGTTGGTAATGGAGTAGCAGTTCTCCACGGTCGAGCGCCAGGCGCAGCTCGCGCTCGATGATCAGGCGCTGATCGGCGCGGTCTTGCAGGCCGGGCTGGTAGAAGGCCACGGCGTTGCGGCCACGCTGCTTGACCTGGTACATGGCCACGTCGGCGTGGCGGAGCAACTCTTCTGCGTTTTCGCCATCGCGGGGAAACAGGGCAATGCCGATGCTGGCGCTCAGGTGATAGGCGTGGTCGCCCAGGGGATATTCCGTGTCGAGGCGTGTGTGCAGCTTGTTGGCGATGCGTTCGGCGTTGTGGGTGACCTGGCTTTCGTCGCTGCCCAGGTCGGTGACCAGGATCACGAATTCGTCGCCGCCGAGGCGGGCCACGGTGTCGGCTTCGCGGACCGCGTCCTCGCAGCGCCGCGCCACTTCGCGCAGCAGGGCATCTCCGGCAGCATGGCCCAGGCTGTCGTTGAGCAGCTTGAAACGGTCGAGATCGACGAACAGCACCGCCCCGCTCAGACCGCTGCGCTGTGCCTGGCGGCTGGCCTGGGCCAGCCGGTCGAGAAACAGGCGGCGGTTGGCCAGTCCGGTCAGGGAATCATGGAAGGCGAGTTGCTCGATGTCCTGTTGTGCCTGGCGCTGTTCGGTGACGTCGGTGATGGCGCCGTGGAGAAACCGCTTGCCATCCGGCCCCAGGCGGTGTTCGCCCTGGCTGCGCAGCCAGCGCTGCCCCATGCCCGGAATATTGGCTGCGAACTCGAAGCCAAAGGGCCTGGACCCGCGTACTGCTTCGCTGATTGCGAGCCCGTGGAGATCCTGCTGTTCCTGGGTCAGCATTCGCATGGCCGCAGCTTCGCTGGTCGGCAGATCCTTGCGGGAGACCCCGAGTACGGCCTCGGCACCCTGTGCCCAGGTCAGTTCCCCGGTCGCAACGTCGAGCTCCCAGGAAGCGATGCCATAGGCGGAGCAGGCCAGGCGCATCATCTGCTCGCTGCGCTCGAGGGCGGCAAGCAGCCGTTGCCGTTCGGTCTCATGTTCCTGGCGCTCGGTGATGTCGCGCGCCACGGCCAGCAGCGCGGGCTCGCCCTGCCAGAGGATCCGGCTGAGCGTGGCCTCAAGCAGCACCTGGCGGCCATCGGCGCGTACCAGGCTCCAATCGATATAGGCGTTTCTCTTGTCCATTACCTGTTCGAACATGGCCAGCGCCAGCGTGGTCGAATCGCTGCCGTCCGCCTGCCGTGGCAGGGACAGATCGGTCACGGTCCGTCCCAGGATTCCGGTACGCGGCCTGCGGAGCATCTCCGCCAGGGCCTCGTTGCAATCGACAAAGGTTTCCCCCTGGATGATTGCCACGCCGTCGTGGATGGCGCCAATGAGTTGCCGGTAGTTTTCCCGGGTTTCGCCCAGCGCGCTCGAAGCCTTGACCAGCTCGGTGGTGTCGATCGCGCTGATGACGTAGTAGGCAATGCCTCCCCGCTCGTCGCGAAGGATGGTGTCGTGCACCCAGATGTGGATGGTTTCGCCGTTCTTGTGTCGCCACCAGGTGGGGCCGGACCAGCTGTCCTCGGAGCTGGCACCGGAGAGGAATTCGCGAAGCCCATGGCTTTCCTGGCCGACGAAAACAGCACCCACCAGGTTGGCGCCGAGGATTTCTTCGGGCGCATATCCGCCCAGTGTCAGGGCGGCCTGGTTGACGCGGATGATTTGTCCGTCGCGGTCGGCGATCAATTGTGGCGCGCCGGTCTCGAACGCAACCGCGGCGATGCGCTGTTGTTCGCGCAACCGGTAGGCCTCGGTGACGTCATGGAACACCAGCACCACGCCCTCCACCGTGCCATCGGCATTGCGGATCGGTGCGGCGGTATCGGCGATCTGCCAGAGCTGCCCGGTGCGGGATTCGATGGCGGCATGATTGGCCAGCTCGACCACGGTCTCGGTCTCCAGCACCTGGAGCACGGGATTGGGCAAGGGTTGCAGGTTGGTGTTGTCGAATGGAGCGAAGACTTCGTCGATGCGGTGCCCCCGAGCCGCGTCCCGCGACCAGCCGGTTAGCGCTTCGGCAACCTGGTTGAGGCGTTCGACCCGTCCGTCGGCGTCGGTGATGATCACGCCATCGCCGATGGATTCGAGCGTTCGATCGAGCCGTTCTCCTCGCAGACTGATTTCTGCGAGGGTCTCGTTGAGCGTCTGGGCGGCGCGCTCGAATTCCCGCGCCAGGCGGCTGAGGGGACCCTCTCCCACCAGCGGAATGGGCGGCAGGGATTGCCCCGGCCGGTACCGGGACACCGCATTGACAATGGTGTGGGTCGGCCGGTGGGCATAGCGATGAATGAATAGGGCCCCAGCCAGCAAGGTCGCCACCAGAAAGGCGGCGAAGATCCAGGTGTGGCGCATCAGTCGGCTGCGGATCGGCGTGGTCAGCGCGGCGGTATCGAGATCCAGGTACAGAACCGCGTTCGTGGGTGGGCGGATCCGGTCTCCGGGGGCCTGGTAGGACGCGGACATCGGGTAATAGCCGCGCAGATGGCCATCGGCTGTAACGGCGATGGTGCTCTTGCCCTTGTCGAGGAACGCTGGATCCAGTGCCTTGGCATCGAACCCGTTCAGGGCGCCCAAGCGCTGGTTGATTAGTCCTTTGCGATTGGCGTGCAGGATGCGACCATCGACGGTCACCACCGCCAGATAGCGCAGTCCCGGAGCATCGCTGAACGAAGCGAGCAGCTGGTCGGCCGGCACTTGCCGCAAGAGCGGGGCGATGCGCGTCAGATTGCGCTGCCACTGTGCTGCGGCTTGGGCCCGGGTGTCATTCACTCGATCCGGATAGTCGATGGCGACCCACGCCGCCAAGGCGGCTACAAAGATCAGTACGGCTGCCAGGGGTGTGGCAAGGCGCAGGTCGATTTCACGAATCGGGGAACGGGGCACTGTTCTCGGCTTCCTTTCGCGGGTCAGTCAGTGGGCAGATAGCGCGCGTTGGCCAGTTGTGTCGTCGGCGGGGGTGCATTCAACAGTTGCTGGTGCTGCATCAATGTGCCGATCTCGCGGGCGCGCTCGGCCAGCGGTGGCATCGCCCCGCCGAGCAGCTGGCGGTTGGCGGCAAGGTCGGTGAGCTCCAGCCCGCGAAAGCTGTTGGCTACTTGCTCGGGTGGGATGTGCCAGTGCCGCGCGATGATTTCAGTGGCGCGATCCGGCTGGTCGCGCAGCAGCGCAAGCCCGGCGAAGTGCGCGGCGACCAGTGCGCGCACCTGGGCCTCACGTTCCCGGGTCACTTCCCGCCGCATCACCATCACGTCGAGGATGCGGTCCGGTATCGCACTGCTGTCGAATACCTGCCGCGCATCGGCGGCGATCAGGATGGAACGGGTCGGCTCGAAGGTCACCAGTGCATCCACCTCGCCATCCCGATACGCCTGCACGTGCCTGTCGGTTGGGATGAACCGCAGTTCCAGGTCTGCGGGGGTAAGCCCTGCCCGGTCGAGCGCGGCGGCCAGCAGGATGCCACCCACGGCGGTGTTTTCTACCCCGACCCGGCTGCCCTTGAGGTCGGCCAGGGAGTCGCGCGGTGGGCGCACCAGCACCGCATCGGCGCCCCGGGAGCGATTGGTGACCAGGACTACCTGCAGGTCCAGTCCTTCGGCAAGCAGCGTGAGCGTCTCGTCCAGGGTGAGATAGGCAGCTTCCAGGCTGCGGTTGCGCAGCAGCCGCATGACGTCCGAGGCCGCAGGCTGCTCGACCACCTGGATGTGCGCGGCGGCCAGCTGGCCCTCGGCCTCGGCGAGAAACAGTGGCTCGTAGCCTGGCCAGGCGATGGCACCGATGCGCAGCGGTTCTGGCGTCGGGGTGCACGACAGCAGGCACAGGCAGGCCAGCATCAGCATCCAGGTCCGTGCGGCAGGCATCACGAAATACATGGTGTCGTGGTGTTGGATCACCGCAGTCGGGCCTCTCCTTCTCGATCTCAGTGATCGGTGCCGTATGCATGCTACTACGGCGCCCAAGCCGAAATCTTTAGCAGAGTTGCGCGGCGATCAACAACCTCGGCAGGGGATTTCTTGGCCTGACTCGGGTGGCGGATCAGTTGAAATACGAACGGTCCTGGACGAACAGTCTGGCTGAACGGCGGGGGATGAATCATGAAACCTGCCGGTCCCCGAAGCGCTACCCCCTGCGGGATCGCCGTCCGACCCTCCCTGTATACTCCACTGCGGCCGTGTGGGCCGCTCCGCGCGCCCGCGCGCCGGCCATTCCATGAACCCGCTCCATCCACGAAGCAACCTTGTCGATGAAACAACTCCGTGAACAGGCATTCCCGTCGATCACCGGGGTGGCCGAGGCATTCGAGCGCCACGGCTACATCTGCGGTGAGCGCATCGCCACCTGCGTCTACCTGGCCCATCACCTCGAAAAGCCGGTGCTGATCGAAGGTCCCGCCGGGGTCGGCAAGACCGAGCTGGCCAAGACCTGCGCCGCGCTGCTCGACGTGCCCCTGGTGCGCCTCCAGTGCTACGAGGGTCTGGACGAGGCCAAGGCGCTGTACGAATGGAAGTACGCCAAGCAGCTCCTGTATACGCAACTGCTCAAGGACAAGCTCGGCGAGCTGCTCGACGGCGCGCAGGGCCTGCGCGAATCGATGGAGAAGATTCACGCCCACGAGGATCTGTTCTACTCCGAGCACTTCCTGGAGCCGCGGCCGCTGTATCGCGCCCTGCACGAACCGGGCGGCTGCGTGCTCCTGATCGACGAGATCGACAAGTCCGATCAGGA
>DASUDS010000076.1:0-8156 GCA_036275455.1 Porticoccaceae bacterium | reverse complement strand
GGTGCTCGCCTTTCTGGTGCTCTACAAGCTCGGCGACAATCTCGCCACCGCCTTGGCGACACCCTTCTATCTGGATCTCGGCTTCAGCCTGTCGGAGATCGGCGTGGTGGCCAAGCACGCGGCGCTGTGGCCAATGATCGTCGGCAGCCTAGTCGGCGGCCTGCTGATGGTACGCATCGGCATCGACCGCGCCCTGTGGCTGTTCGGCGCAGTGCAGCTGGCATCGATTTTCGGCTTCGCGCTGCTGGCCCGGGTCGGCGAGAACCTCTGGCTGCTGGCCGCCGCCATCGGCTTCGAATATCTCGGCGTGGGCCTCGGCGCCGCCGCGTTGATCGCCTTCATGGCCCGCGCCACCAGCCGCGCCCACACCGCGACCCAGCTCGCGCTGTTCACCGCGCTCGCCGCCCTGCCGCGGACTCTGGTCAATGCCGGCGCGGGCTTCGTGGTCGAGGCCATCGGCTGGGAGTATTTCTTCTACCTGTGCGCATTGCTGTCGATCCCCGGCCTGCTGCTGCTGCCGGTGGTCGCGCCCTGGCGGCCGCGCCAGACCGCAGCGGAGACCGCCTGACATGACCCGGCTCTACACCCGCACCGGCGATCACGGTGCCACCGGCCTCGCCGACGGCACCCGCGCGCGCAAGGATGACGTCCGCATCCAGGCGCTCGGCAGCCTCGACGAATGCAATGCCCAGCTCGGTTTGCTGCTCGCGCAGTTGCCCGCCGACGATGCCCTGCGCTCCCTGCTCGGCCCGGTGCAGCACCGCCTGTTCGACCTCGGCGCCGCGCTGGCCGGTGCCGCGCTGGCGCTGGAGCAGGCCGACGTCGCGGCCCTGGAGCGCGCCATCGATGGCCTCTGTGAACCCCTGCCGCCGCTGCGCCGCTTCGTACTGCCGGGCGGCGATGTGCTGGCGGCCCAGGCCCATGTGGTGCGCGCGGTGTGCCGCCGCGCCGAGCGCGATCTGGTCGCCGCCACGGCCCTGCAACCGCTGCCCGATGTCTGCCTGCGCTACCTCAACCGGCTGTCCGACCTGCTGTTTGCGGTGGCGCGCACGCTGGCCTTGCGCAAGGCCAGCGAAGTGCTGTGGCTGCCGCGCTCACCCGACGCGCAATAGCCCGTGCCGCGCTGCGATCAGCCCAGAATCCAGACCAGGGCCACCAGCGCCAGCCAGGCCAGCACGGTGCGTTTCAACAGCGCTTCCAGCATCCGCACACGGGATGCCAGCGCAATGCCCGCGGGCAGCTCGCGCGGGGGTTCCTCCAGCGCCGCCGCGGCATAGGCGCCGGCCCGCTGGGCCGGTGATGCCACCGCAAACAGCGTCGCAGCCCAGACCCCTAGCGCCCGACCCGAGGGACCGGCCACCGCAGTGGCCAGCCCGAAGGCACACAGGGCCGGCCAGTCGAGCAGGGTCAGCAAGGCCCGGCCGCGACCGGAAGTCGCCGCGATCCGCTCCAGACAGCGGTAACCGAGCGCCCCCGGGGCGCCCAGCAGGACAAACCAGAACAGCGGACCAAACCATTCCCGCACGAAATTCAGCGCCAGGGTTTCCGCCATTGCCCGGTGCAGTGCAGCGCCATCGGCAACGGGCACCGCTCCGTTCAATTCGTCGAGCCGATGCAACGCCGCCTGCAAGTCGCCATGTTCGCCAGCAGCCGCGAGATGGTCGAACAGGCGCCGCCAGTCGCTGCCACCCAGGCAACCCAGCAGCACCAGGAGCTGCACCAGCAGCCCCAGGGATCCCCACAGCCAGCTCCCCGCCACCCCCAGCAACAATGCCACCCCCAACGCGGGGCCAAGGGCGAAGATCCACAGCCGCAGCCCGCCGACCGGCGCCGGGTTCCAGCGCGCCGGCCAGGAGAATTCCACAGGAATGGCGCGCCGATGAATCAGGATGGCGAACAGCATGGCGAGGAATTTCATGGCGCCGGATCTCCCTGTAGTGCTTGCTCCTGTAGTCCTTGCTCCTGTAGCCCTTGCTCCTGTGGTCGATGCCCCCGCAACCCATGCCCCTGTAGCGTTTCTCCCCGCAGCAAGGCGTGCAGCCACTGCCAGTCGAACCCCGGGCCGGGATCGGTCTTGCGGCCCGGCGCGACATCGCTATGGCCAACGATGCGCTGCGTGGTCAGCGCCGGATAGTGGTCGAGCAGCGCGCGGCACAGGCGCGCCAGCACCGCCATCTGCACCGTCTCGTAACCGGAACCGTCGGTGCCTTCCAGCTCAATGCCGATGGCGAAATCGTTGCAATTGGGCCGCCCTGCATAGCGGGAGCGCCCCGCGTGCCAGGCACGGGCAGCGCAGGGCACGAACTGGGTGAGGGCGCCGTTGCGATCGATGAACAGATGGGCGGAAACCCGCAGTCCCTCCAGCTCGGCAAAGGCCGGGTGCGCCTTGGGGTCGAGCCGGTTGAGAAACAGCTGCTGCACCGCGTCACCGCCAAACTCGCCCGGTGGCAGGGAAATATTGTGGATGACCAGCAGCGAGACCTCGCCGTGGGGACGCCGATCACAGTTCGGCGAGGGCAGACGGCTCACGCCGGCCAACCAGCCGTCGGCATCGATCTCCAGCATTGCCGATCTCCGCTGCAACTCTGCGCCGGCAAGCCTACTACAGGGTACGTCGGACGGGCAGGGCATGGATGGTGGCACTGGACGACTCCGGTTGGCGCAGGCCGACGGCCTCGGAGACCTGTTCGAGAGCCCGGTCCAGCGCCTGTTCGAACAGCCGCGAATTGTCGCGCGCGAGCAACCGGCCCTCCTTCAACGCCAGCGCCAGCCGCCGCTTCGGCACCCGCTGGATGCCGCCCTTTCCGGCATCCAGCAGATGCATTCCGGAGGGTTGTACCACCCCGAGCAGCCGCGCGCGCATCCGCTCGCCGGTGGCATCGTCTTCGATCTCGATCCAGCCGCCGGGGCGCAGCGAATCGGTGCGGCTGAGATCGACATCGCTCAGCGACTGCTCCAGGCGATGATCTTCCGCCTCGGGTTCGCCAGGCAAGGCCAGCCGCAGCGCCGCGATCGCCACCCGCAGGCGGGGATCGCCCAGTTCGCGCGCCTCCTCGGGCGCCCAGATCACGCCCGGCCGCTGCATCCCCGCCACGTCACCGCCAAGACAGCCGCGCAAATCGTCGAGCAACCGCCTGGCTTCGAACCGGTTGAACGCGATGCGATCCAGGCTGTCGCCCAGCGCCAGCCACAGCCGCTCCACCAGATCCGCGTCAGGCTGTGCGTCGCCGAGCAACCCCACCAGTTGATCCAGCAAATGAACCGCGGCGTGCCACTGCGGAGCGGAATCGCCGTAGCGAAACCAGGCCAGGAACAATACCCGGCACCAGGCCCGCTCCACCAGGTCGAGCAGCGCCAGCGGGTAATTGCGCCCGATCAGCCGCGCGCCGACCACCGCGGCGACGCGCCCGTGGGCTACGTTCGCCCGCTCCTGCACCCCCGCTTCCTGCAGAATCCGCTCGGCCTGCTGCTCGGCATGTTCGCGCGCGCGCTCCACCACCGCGACGAACTCGACCAGACGCTGCGCCAGCCGCCGCGGCTCGGCGGGCAACCGCCCCAACGCCGCGATCATCTCCGCGGCACAACGGAACAGCTCGGCGTCGTGATAGTCGTCCGGGTCCAGCAAATCGGACGCGGCAACGATGATCTCGGCAAGCAGGCGCCGCCCGGGATGCCAGGGCTTGTCGAGGAACTGCGGATCCCGGCTGGCCAGCGCGGCGATGGCGACATCGGCTCCCGCGAGCAGCTCGCGCAGCGGCTGCGGCATCCAGCCTTCCGCCAGGCGGCCAAACAATGCGTCGATCAGGCGCAACAACTGCAAGTCGAGGGGATGCAACGCGTCCAGTTGGCGGCCTCGGGACGCCAGGGCGGCTTGCGCCCGTTCCAGCAGACCGGGGGGCGGGCCGGCGTCGGGATTGCGCCGCTGGCCGGCGAGCTCGCGCAGCAGTTCTGCTAACGGCAGTTCTGCCAACGGCAGCTCCGCCAACGACAGCTCCGCTGCGTCCACCTGCGATCGTTCTCCGGGCAGCGTCGCCACCAGCCTGAGGCTCGCTCCGCGCCGGGGCGGGCCGTGTGGCGCGGTGGCCCCCTCCCCAGCGGCTGCAAGACCGGTTCCGGCGAGCGCGCCAGCGGATGCGGACGCGGCATTGGATGCAGACGCGGTACTGGATCCAGATGCGACATCGGGTTCGCGCGGCATCCCGCCCCGGCCATCGGCGGGCAGCGCCACGCCGAGACTGCGCAGCAGCCCATTGGCCTGCGCGACCACCCCCGACAGGGCTTCGAGCAGGGTTTCCTGACAGCTGCGGAGCAGGATTCGTCGTGCATCCGCGTCCAGCCCCAGCGCCGAGATCTCGCGCGCGAAGGCGCTGAGCACGAAATCCGGCGCAAAGGCGAACTGGCGGGGTGGTATCGAGGTTCCGGTGAGTGTTTCCACACGGGCGATCAACTCGGCCAGCGCGGGATGAACCGCCGTTCTGACCGCCGCCGCCATGGCGTCGATGCGGATGAGTTCGGTGAGATCCTCGCCATCGATCCAGCGCGGCGGCTCGCCCTCGGCAGGATGGCCGGCCGGCTCCGCGCCCGCCGCCCATCCACCCAGCGCCTGATCGAGACGCCTGGCGAGTCCGGCGCCCACCATGCGGTGCGCCCCGTGCCAGATGCGCATCGCATCCATATACCGGGTCTGATCCTCGGCATCCTCGGCACACTCGACCTGGGCGAACAGTTCGTCGTTGGCACACCGGCAGCATTCGGCCATGCCCCGGGTGACGAACTGCCTTGCCCGCTCGCGCAGCATGCGCAGCGCGGCCTGGGCATTCACGCCCACGGTGTCGCCTCCAGTCCCGCTCGCATCATGTTGCCCCCAGTCCTTCCGAACCCAGTCCTTCCGAACCCAGTCCTTCCGAACCCAGTCCTTCCGAAGCCGGTCGTCCCGAAGCCGGTCGTCCCGAAGCCCGTCGTCCCGAAGCCCGTCGTCCCGAAGCCAAGCCTCCTGAACCCTGGCCAAGCGCACCCCAGGCAGCCCGCCGATCGACCGCGCATTCGCTTGCGCGACGAACTCTGTGCCGCAGTGCCAGTGATGTCAATGGGTTACGCCGCTATTTGCGTGTTCCAGCACAGCAAGACCGGCCCGCCGCAGCGCCTATAATGCGCTGTCCCTGCCTGCGTGAAGTGCCGCCATGACGCTCGATTCCGCCCTGCAAGCCGACCGCGAACGCCTGCTCGACCAGGCGCTGGCCGAAGACATCGGCAGCGGCGACATCACCGCGCAGCTGATTCCCGCGGGCACGCGGGCACACGCCCGCATCCTCACCCGCGAAGCCGCGGTGCTCTGCGGCATCCCCTGGGCGGATCGGGTGTTCGCGCGTCTCGATCCGGCGAGCAGCCGGCATTGGCTGGCCAACGAGGGCGACGACATCCGCCCCGACCAGGTGCTGTGCGAACTCGAAGGCGACGCCCGCGCCCTGCTCACCGGCGAGCGCACCGCGCTCAATCTGCTCCAGACCCTGTCCGCCACCGCCACTGCGGCGCGACGGTTCCGGGATCTCGCCGCCGGCACCGGCGTCGCCGTGCTCGACACCCGCAAGACCATTCCCGGGCTGCGCCTGGCGCAGAAATATGCGGTGCGCGTGGGCGGCTGCCGCAACCACCGGCTGGGGCTCTACGACGCCTTTCTGATCAAGGAAAACCACATCGCGGCCTGCGGTGGCATTGCCGCTGCCGTGGCGGCCGCCCGCCAACTGGCACCCGGCAAGCCCGTGGAAGTCGAAGTCGAAAATCTCGATGAATGCAGCCAGGCACTGGCCGCCGGGGCGGAGCGGATCATGCTCGACAACTTCAGCCACGAAGACATCCGCGCCGCGGTCGCGCTGCGCGGCGCGCGGGCCACCGAGATCGAGGTTTCCGGCAACATCGACGAACCATCGCTGCGCGAATTCGCCGCCGCCGGCGTGGACTTCATCTCCAGCGGCGCGCTGACCAAACACCTGCGCGCCGTGGACCTGTCGTTCCGGCTGCTGCCGGCCGGCCAGGCCTGAACGCTTCACCCCAGCAGCGCGAACCAGGCGTCCAGCGTTTCGCCCAGGAACAACACCAGCACGCCCGCCAGTGCCAGAAAGGGGCCGAAGGCAAAGGGCACCTCGCGGCCCTGCCGCCGCAGCAGGATCGCCGCGGTGCCATACAGGGCTCCGCTGGCGGAGGCCACCAGCAGCAGCGCGGGCAGCGCTTCCCAGCCAAACCAGGCGCCGAACGCGGCCAGCAGCTTGAAATCGCCGTAACCCATGCCCTCGCGCCCGGTGGCCAGCCGAAACAGCCAGTACACCGACCACAGCAGCAGATAGCCCACCACCGCCCCGATCACCGCGCTGGCCAAAGGCGCGAATAGCTCCGCCACATTGAGCAGCAGGCCCAGCCACAGCAGCGGCAGGGTAATGGCATCGGGCAACAGCTGGTGATCGCAATCGATCAGCGTCAGCACGAGCAGCGTCCACACCAGAACCAGCGCCGCGAGGCCCTGCGCGCTGGCGTCGAACTCCGCCACCACCAGCACCGCCAGGGCGCCGCTGGCCAGCTCGACCAGCGGATAGCGCCAGGAGATCGCCGCCTGGCAGTGCCGGCAGCGGCCGCGCAGCCACAGCCAGCTGAGCACCGGAAGGTTGTCATGGGCCGCGATGCCGGTACCGCACCGGGGACAGCGCGAACGCGGCACCAGCAGATTGAACGGTTCGGTGTCGGCGGCGCTGGCGGTGGGCGGCTGCGGCTGCGCATCCGCACTCGCGTCGGACCCGGCCAGCCAGGCCAGCGCTTCGCGGCGCCAGGTGCGCTGCAACTGGAGCGGCAACCGGTAGGCGACCACATTGAGAAAGCTGCCGACCAGCAGCCCCAGGATCAGCGCCGCGGCAAGCAGCGCCGGCTGGGGCAGGTCGTGCAGCAAGATGGGCAACGCGCCGTCAGAGCACGTTGCCGAGGTTGAAGATCGGCAGATACATGCCGATCAGCAGACCGCCGACCAGCACGCCGAGCACCGCCATGATCATTGGCTCGAGCAGGGTGGTGAGGTTGTCGACGGCGTTATCGACCGCCTCCTCGTAGTGATCGGCGGCGCGGCTCAGCATCTCGTCGAGCGCGCCGGACTCCTCGCCGATGGCCGTCAACTGCAACAGCATGACCGGAAATACCCCGGTGCCGCGCATCGCGGTATTGAGGGTGATCCCGGTGGCGACCTCATCGCGGACCTTGTTGATCGCATCGCGATACACCGCATTGCCGGCCGCGCCCGCCACCGATTGCAGCGCCTCGATCAGCGGCACGCCAGCGGCAAAGGTGGTGCTCAGGGTGCGCGAGAAACGTGCGATCACCGCGTCATGAAAGATGTTGCCGACGATCGGCAGCTTGAGCGCCAGCTTGTCGACCAGCGCGGCAAAGCGCGGCGAACGGAACCGCGCCTGGGAAAAGGCGACACCGATGGCGACCGCCGCCGCGACCACCCCCAGCCACCAGGCCTGGACCAGCTCGGAAATGTTCAGGATCAGCCGGGTGAAGGCCGGCAACTGGCCGCCGAAGGAATCGTAGGTCTCGGCAAAGACCGGCACCACCTTGATCAACAGCACCCCGGTAACGACGATCGCGACCAGGATCACCGCGCTGGGGTAGGTCATCGCCTTCTTGATCTTGCGCTTCAGTGCCTCGGTCTTTTCCTTGTAGGTGGCGACCCGTGCCAGCATGGTCTCCAGGGTGCCTGACTGCTCGCCGGCGTCGATGAGGCTGCAAAAGAGGTTGTCGAAATACTTGGGATGCGCGCGCAGCGCCGCCGCGAACCCGGTGCCGGAGGAAACGTCGGCGTGGATCCGCTCGATCAGCGTCTTCATCGAGGAGTTTTCCTCGCCCTCGGCGACGATCTCGAAGGACTGCACCAGGGGCACCCCGGCGCGGGTCATGGTGGCGAGCTGCCGGGTGAAGGTGGCGATGTTGGCGGGCTTGATCTTCTTCTGGCCGAACAGCGGCTTCGGCTTCTTGCGTACGGTGCGCGGCAGGATGCCCTGCTTGCGCAGCTGCGCCTTGGCCATCGCGGCCGAGGCCGCCGCCATCTCCCCTTCCACGACCTTGCCATCGCGGCTGCGGCCCTTGAACACATAGAGCTGATGGGTTGCCGTTGC
>DASUDS010000075.1:0-28475 GCA_036275455.1 Porticoccaceae bacterium | reverse complement strand
GTCGATGCCGAGGGCTTTCTGTACCTCACCGACCGCGCCACCTTCATGATCATCTCCGGCGGCGTGAACATCTATCCGCAGGAGATCGAGGATGCCCTGGTGCTGCACCCCAAGGTCGCCGATGTCGCCGTGGTCGGGGTGCCGGACGCCGAAATGGGCGAGGCGGTGAAGGCGGTGGTGCAACTGCTGCCAGGCATACCACCCGAGCCGGCGCTGGAAGCGGAACTGATCGCCTACGCGCGCGAGCACATCGCCCACTACAAGTGCCCGCGCAGCGTGGATTTCATCGATGAATTGCCGCGCCTGCCCACCGGCAAGCTGTACAAGCGCCTGCTCAAGGATCGTTACTGGGGCAAGACGGGCTCGCGGATCGTGTAGCAGTCTGTTGAAAAACTGCTAGAACCTTGTTGAAAAACCGCGAGCAGCCTGTCACCGGAACCGCGTTCGCGCGACAATCCGCGCCGCCCCGGCGGCGACCGGGTTGCTGGAGCAAGCGAGCATCGTGACGACGGTAAAGACGTGACGAAGGTAAAGAGCAGTGGCCTGGCGACGGTTTGGCCGGTATTGACGGCGCTGCTCACGATTCCGGCCACGTACGCGGAGCTGGCGCCGACCAGCGCATCGGCCACGCTGGAATTCGTCACCGCCATCCCCCGCCACGCCCGCGAGGGCCTCGCCGCCGAACTGCGCCTTGCCCCGGAACTGGAATTCGCCCTGCCCGGCGCGCTGCGCCTGACCGCGAGCGGCCGGGCGCGCGCCGATCTGTTCGACTACCTGGAACCGGGCACCCCGGACCAGGTCACTACCGACCCCATCGCCCGCGCCCAGCGCATCGGCAACCACGCCGAGCTGGAGCTGCGCGAGTTCTATGTGGAAGCCAATCCCGGCGATGTCTACCTGCGCATCGGCAAGCAGCAGATCGTCTGGGGCACCGCCGACGGCCTGAAGGTGCTCGACGTGGTCAACCCGCAGACCTTTCGCGAATTCGTCCTCGCCGATTTCGAGGAGTCGCGGATTCCCCTGTGGACGCTCGACGTCGAAACCCGGCTCGGCAGCACGGACGTGCAGTTCATCCTGATTCCCGAGCAGACCTACCACCAGATTCCGGGAGCGGAGTCGCCCTTCGCCATCACCGCGCCGCGTTATTCACCACCGGTTCCGGCGGGCGTTCCGGTGCAGTTGCGCGACCCCGATCGGCCCAGCCGGCCGCTGGCCGACGCCGATACCGGGCTGCGGCTGGCCCGCTTCGCCGGCGGCTGGGACCTCTCGCTGTTCTACTTCCATCACTTCGAGGACATCCCGGTTCCCTACCTGGAAACCGGACCCGATGGCCTGATCATCACCCCCGGCTACGACCGCGCGCATCTGTTCGGCGGCACCTTCGCCAAGGCCTTCGGCCCGGTGACGCTGCGCGGCGAGCTGGGCTACACGCTGGGCCGCGCCTTCGCCGTGCGCGACGGCACCGACGCCGACGGCGTCGCCGAGAGCGATGCCCTGGGCTCGGTGGTGGGGCTCGACTGGACCACGCCGGGCGATTGGTTCGTCAGCGCGCAGCTGTTCGTCGACCAGGTCGTCGATGCGCCGGGTGAACTGTATCGGCCACGCACCGACACCACGGGCACGCTGTATCTGCGCCGGCTGTACCGCAACGATACGGTCGCCCTGGAACTGCGCTGGCTGGCCAATGCCAACGATGGCGATGGGCTGATCCGCCCGCAGCTCAGCTATGACCTCAGCGACCAGGTCACCCTCTGGGGCGGGCTCGACCTTTTTCACGGCGACCACCAGGGCATCTTCGGCCAGTTCGACGCCAACGACCGCGCGGTGTTCGGTATTCGTTACGGCTTCTAGCCGGGGCAACAGCCCCTTGGGGACCGCGCGGGCGACGGTTTCAACCCCTGCCGCCATCGCCGATAATGCCGGCCAACCCCCCGCCTGGTCTCCGCCGTGGTCATCGCCCCCAGATCCGTTGTCGCCATCCACTACACCCTCACCGACGAGCAGGGCGTCACCCTCGATGCCAGCGCGCCGGACCAACCGCTGGTTTATCTGCATGGCGCAGGGAACATCATCCCCGGCCTGGAGCGCGCACTGCTCGGGCGCAGTGCCGGCGACAACCTGGCGGTAACCGTGGCGCCCGCCGACGCCTATGGCGAGTGGGACGGGGACATGGTGCAGCAGGTGCCGCGCGACCTGTTTGGCGAGGATCAGGAAATCGCCATCGGCATGTGCTTCTCCGGCAATACGCCGCAAGGGCCGATCACCGTGGTGGTAACCGCGATCGCGGGCGATCAGGTCACCCTGGACGGCAACCATCCCATGGCTGGCAAGACCCTGCATTTCGACGTCACCGTGGATGCGGTACGCGCCGCCACCGACCAGGAGTTGCTGCACGGCCATATCCATGGCCCCGGCTGCCACCACTGAACCGGTCGCAATTGCACGGGACTCGATCCGGCGGTTACCCGCAGAGCGCTGCGCGCAACCGCCGGGATTGGGACGCACCGCCGCGCACCGCGCCATGCACCCGCAGCACGCCATGCACCCGCAGCACGCCATGCTTCCGCAGCACACAATGCACCTGCACCGCGGTGGCGCGGCGTGGCGATTTTATGCACCATGCGCGCCACGATGCCGCCCTGCGGGCGTGACGACGCGATCCCCGATGCATCGCCCACAATCACGATTTCTGGAGAGCAATTGAATGGTGGCGATGCGCTGGCTCGCTCGGATCTGCGGGGCGCTTGCGCCGCTCGTTATTGCGCCCCTCGTTATTGCGCCGCATGCCGTGGCAGCCGCCCAGGCCGGCCCGGGCAAGGTCGTCGCGGGCCGGGTCGAAAGCATTTATCTGAGCGCGGCACCAAGCCACAAGGTGACCGCGAAGCTGGATTCCGGTGCCCGTACCTCGTCGATCGACGCCCGCAACATCGAGCCCTTTACCCGTGACGGCAAGCCCTGGGTCCGCTTCGAGCTGATGCTGGGGGAAGCACCGGGCAACCAGCGGAAAAAGCGCCTCGTCGTACCCCTGGAGCGCCCGGTGATCCGGTATGTGCGCATCAAGGAGCACGACGGCAGTCACAGCCGGCGCCCCATCGTCGAGCTCGAATTCTGCTTCGACCGCCGTCTGCACCACAGCGAATTCTCGCTGGTGGACCGTTCGCAATTTCTCTACCCGGTTCTCTTCGGCCGCCGCTTTCTGGCCGGCGTCGCCCTGATCGACAGCGCGGCGACTTTCCTCACCGAGCCCGATTGCCCTTCCTCAGCCAAGCGAGTTTCACAGCCATGAAGAATTCTGCGGTCATCTTCTGGGCGGCCCTGCTGATCCTGGGCGGCCTCGCCATCGCCGCCTACAAGGCCCTGCTGCTGGGCATGCCGCTGCGCGCCGATCAGGAAGCCGAGATGTGGACCGTCCAGGCCCGCGTCGGCTTTCAGGCCGAGGGCGGTCCCACGGTCGTCGACCTGTCCGTACCCTCGGCGCTTCCCGGCTTCGTGAAACTCGATGAGCACTTCATCGCCAGCCGCTACGGCATGGCCCTCGACGAGGAAGGCGACCAGCGCAAGGTGCAGTGGGTGAAGCGCCGTGCGCGTGGCGATGAAACCCTCTATTACCGGATCTCCGTGGCGCCGTCCGAGCACCCCGCGGAATGGCAGGACCGGCCGCGCTATCCGGAGCCGCCCGCTTACGAGGAGCCCTACGCCACCGCGATCCGGGTCATCATCAACGACGTCCGCCAGGAATCCGCCGACGTCTTCACCTACACCCGCGAACTGCTGCGCCACCTCGATGCCCGCCGCAACGAACAGAACGTGGCCCTGCTGCGCGCGGCTGCCGACACACCGGCAAAGTGGACCAGGCAGCTGATCGAAATCCTCAAGGGCGTACGCATCCCGGCGCGCGTCCTCTGGGCGCTGCCGCTCAAGGAAGCCGCGAGCGATGCGCGCCTGATGCCGCTGCTGCAAGTCCACAACGGCAAGTCCTGGCTGACCTTCGATCCCGAGACCGGCGAGCCCGGGCTGCCTGCCGACATGCTGCCCTGGCGCATCGGCAACGATCCGCTCTACAGCGTGACCGGCGGCCACGACGTCGATGTCAAACTCTCGGTGACCAAGAGCCATCGCGACCTGATCGACGTGGCGCGCCAGAGCGGTGCCGATTCGGCGCTCGCCGACTTCTCGCCCCTGGCGCTGCCGGTGGACAGCCAGAACGTCTATCGCGTGCTGCTGATGGTGCCGCTCGGCGCCTTGATGGTGGTGCTGATGCGCACCTTCGTGGGCATCAAGACCTTCGGCACCTTCATGCCGGTGCTGATTGCGCTGGCCTTCCGCGAAACCCAGCTCGGCTGGGGCATCCTGCTGTTCTCGCTGATCGTCTCGCTCGGCCTGATGCTGCGCTTCTACCTGGAGCGGCTGATGCTGCTGCTGGTGCCCCGACTCACCGCGATCCTGATCATCGTGGTGGCGCTGATGCTGATCATCAGCCTGGTCACCAACAAGCTGGGTTTCGAGCGCACCCTGTCGGTGGCCCTGTTCCCGATGGTGATCCTGGCGATGACCATCGAGCGCATGTCCATCACCTGGGAGGAAAACGGCGCCCGCGAAGCACTGCTGCATGGGCTCGGCAGCCTGGTCATCGCCTCCATGGGCTATCTGGTGATGAACCAGCCGGACCTGGTGCACCTGATGTTCGTGTTTCCGGAACTGCTCCTGGTGGTGCTCGGCCTGAGTCTGCTGATGGGCCGCTACACCGGCTACCGGCTCTCCGAGCTGCGCCGCTTCCGCAACTTCCGCGGTGAGGACGACTTCCGTGGTGAGGACGGCTCGCGCGGCGAGGGTGGCGCATGAGCTTCCTCGCCTCGCCGCTGCGCCTGCGCCGCCTGGGCGTGCTGGGCATGAACCGGCGCAACGCCGATTTCATCATGCGCTACAACCCCAGGCGCCTGTATCCGCTGGTGGACAACAAGCTGCTCACCAAGGAACTCGCCATCAAGCACGGGATCGCAGTACCGCAACTCTATGCGGTGGTGCGCGAACAGCACGAGGGCAAGAATCTGCTGCGCCTGCTCGGCGACCACGAGGATTTCGTGATCAAGCCGGCCCACGGCAGCGGCGGCAACGGCATCCTGGTGATCAGCGGCCGCTTCGGCAACAACTTCCGCAAGCCCAGCGGCGACCTGGTCAGCTTGCAGGCCATGCAGCACCACGTCTCCAACGTCCTCAGCGGGATGTACAGCCTGGGCGGCCTGCCGGACCAGGCCATCATCGAATACCGGGTGCGCTTCGATCCGCTGTTCGAGCACATCAGCTATCAAGGCGTGCCCGACATCCGCGTCATCGTGTTTCGCGGCATTCCGGTGGCGGCCATGGTGCGCCTGCCGACCCGCGCCTCGGACG
Organism: Porticoccaceae bacterium; assembly: GCA_036275455.1. Lineage (GTDB taxonomy): Bacteria > Pseudomonadota > Gammaproteobacteria > Pseudomonadales > Porticoccaceae > JAGPUQ01. The sequence continues at coordinate 23,084 of DASUDS010000075.1, read as the reverse complement.
GCAAGGCCAACCTGCACCAGGGCGCCATGGGCATCGGCATCGATCTCGCGACCGGCACCAGCCGCGGCGGTGTCTGCCGCGGCCAGATCGGCGCCGCCCACCCCGACACCGGCGCCTCGACCGCCGACATCACCATTCCCCACTGGGATCGCATCCTGCGCCTGGCGATGCAGTGCGCGGACACCGTGGGCCTCGGCTATCTGGGCGCCGATATCGTCATGGACCGCGACCTGGGCCCCCTGATGCTGGAACTGAACGCCCGCCCCGGGCTCACCGTACAGGTGGCCAATCAGCGCGGCCTGCTGCTCAACCTCGAGCAGGTGGAGGCGCTTGCCACCCTGCCCGCCACCCTCGAAGAGCGCCTGGAACTGGCCCGCAGCCTGCGGCCCGCTGCCGCGTCTCGAACCAGCGAGTGCGCCCCGGGCTGACGGCCTATGGCTGCGCTGCCCGCAACGACGATGGCTCCTCGATCCGGCCACCCTGGCCGCGCCCTGGCGGCCTTGCTGGTCGCGCTTGCCGTCACCACTGCGGCCGCCGAACCGCTCCCTGCCCCGGGATCCGATCCGCCCCCGGCAACACCGGTCGCCGTGCAGCAGGGCGCGCCGGCGCCCGACCACCCGCTCCCGGTAGCGCCCAATGTCGACCTCAAGGAAATCACGGCACCGCCCGCGGCCACCACCGCCGCGCACGCGGAAGACGCGGACAGCATGGGGCCGCCCCTGCCGCCCGGAAGCCTGGTGCAGGATTTCGTATTGCTCGGTAGCGAAGTATCACCCGGCACCGCGACGCGGCTGTCCTGGACCCCCGAGGGCGGCATCGATGGCCTCGCGGCGCCGACGCCGGTGCTGGCCATCAACGGCGCCCTGCCCGGTCCCACCCTGTGTCTGACCGCCGCCGTGCATGGCGATGAACTGAACGGCATCGAAATCGTCCGCCGGGTGATGTACGACATCGATCCCCGACGCCTCAGCGGGCGCATCGTCGGCGTTCCGATCGTCAATCTCGACGGTTTTCGCCGCGGTTCGCGCTACCTCTCCGACCGCCGCGACCTGAATCGGCACTTCCCCGGCTCGGCGCGCGGCAGCCTGGCCGCGCGGGTGGCGCACTCGCTGCTCGAAGAAATACTGAGCCACTGCAATCTGCTGGTCGACATCCACACCGGTTCGCTGGGTCGCACCAACCTGCCCCAGGTGCGCGCCGACATGCGCCGCGACGAAGTCGTCGAGTTCACCAAGGGATTCGGCCACATCGTGGTGCTGCACAGCCCCGGCACCAGCGGGATGCTGCGCCGCACTACCCAGGCGCTCGGGATCCACACCGCAACCCTGGAAGTGGGCGAAGCGCAGCGGCTACAGTCCAAACCGGTCGAAGCGGGTGTCCGCGCCATCAACCGGCTGTTGCAGCGCCAGCGCATGTATCAACGGCTGTTCCCACTCGGTTCGCCGGAACCGGTCTATTACGAATCGACCTGGGAGCGCGCGCCCACCGGCGGCATCCTGCTCAACGGCGTCCGGCTGGGCGCCTATGTCGCCGCGGGCCAGGAACTGGGCGCGGTAATCGATCCGATCACCAACGCGCGCACGCCGATCCCGGCGCGGGTCGCGGGTCGCGTAATCGGCATGGCGGTCAACCAGGTGGTAATGCCGGGCTTCGCCGCCTATCACCTCGGCATCGAGGCCTCCGACGAGGAGCCGATCGAGACCGACGACCTCGACCCGGCCGTCGAGGAGGAAGTGGTCGAGGAGGAAGCCGTAGAAGACCAGGTCACGGACGACGCAGCCATGGACGACGCAGCCGCTGGCGGCGAGCCGGAACCCGAATGAAGCCGCCGCGTCAGCCTCTGAGCGTCAGCCCCTGAGCATCCGCACCAGGGTGCGGTCGCGATCGACGAAGTGATGCTTGAGGGCCGCCGCGACATGGCCGAGCGCGGCGATCGCCAGCACCACCCAGATGCTGCCGTGCAAACCTTCCAGGGTTTCTTCCAGAGATTCGCTCTCGGCCACCAGGGCGGGCACGGGCACGCGGCCGAACAGCGCCAGTTCGTGGCCCTCGGCCTGGATCAGCAGCCAGCCCGACAGGGGCTGCGCAATCATCAGCGCGTACAGCGCCCAGTGCATCAGGGTCGCCACGCGGCCCGCGAGCGCCGTGCCCGCCGGCTGCGGCACCGGATTGATCAGGCGCCACAGCAGCCGCACGGCCACCAGCATCAGCACCAGGAAACCGAGCGACTGGTGCCAGTTCATGGTGGCCACCCGCGCCGGACCCTTGGCCATGTCCTCGACCATCAGGCCCACCACCAGCACCGCGATCAGCAGCGCCGCCAACAGCCAGTGCAGCGCGCGGCTGACCAGTCCATAACTATCCGTCGTATTGCCCAACATGGTTCCTCTCCCCTACGCACCGACGCCAGCCTGCTGCGTCAAGCTTAGCACCGGCTTAGCGGTTGCTGCCGCAAGCCCGGCTGTGGTGCAATTCGGCGATCCCGATCCATCATTGGAGCAAAGCCATGGCGCTTTCTGGAACCGACCTGATCAACCAGTTCGAGCTGTACTTCGACGGCGCGGACATGACCAATGCCAGCCTCTACCTTTGCGTCGACGATACCCTCGGCGAAGCCGGCGCCCAGCGCATCATCGGCGCGCTGCGCAGCGCCGGGCTGTGGTCCGAGGCCGCCGCCAAGGTGGTCCCGGCAGAGCACAAGCCCATGTACGCCGAACAAATGAAATTCATCGGCTCCCGTACCGGGCACCTGGAGGGCGAGGCGTTCCACATCGCCGCCTACGACCATCCCAAGTTTCCGTCGAACGCCGCGCGCTGGCAGGCCTGGCAGGACTGCATCGCCAAGCATTACCCCTGAGCTACCCGCGCCAGCACCGCTGGCGCTCCACCACCATAACGGGGGCGGGCTCTAACGAGAACAAGCCCTAGCGAGAGCAAGCCCTAACGAGAGCAAGCCCTAACGAGAGCAAGCCCCAACGAGAGCGACCCATGGCCAAGCGACACGTACTCGACGGCGTGCGCGTGCTGGATTTTTCCCAGCACGTCGCCGGCCCCGCCTGCACCCGGATGATGGCCGAAATGGGCGCCGAGGTGATCAAGTTCGAACTGGCGCCGTTCGGCGAGCAGATCCGCAGCGTCGGCTTCAAGGTCAACGGCCGCAGTGTCTATTTCGTGCAGCAGAACCGCGGCAAGAAGAGTGTCTGTGTCGACATGAAGACCGCCGCCGGGAAGGAAATCGTCTACGGCCTGGTCCAGCAGGTGGACGTGGTGATCGAGAATTTCGCCCCCGGCGCCATCGGCCGTCTGGGCCTGCCCTGGACCAAGGTCCAGGAACTCAACCCCCGGGCCATCATGTGCTCGATCTCCACCTTCGGCCAGGAGGGACCGCTCGCCGGGCTGCCCGGCTACGACTTCATCGGCCAGGCCTACGCCGGGATCACCGGCATGATCGGCGACCGCGACAACGGCCCCTACATCCCCATCGCGGCGCTGGGCGACACCACCACCGGCGCCCATGCGCTGGCCGCCATCAATGCCGCGCTCTACCACCGCGCCACCGGGGGTGGCGGGCAATATCTCGACATCTCCCTGCTCGACTGCTACTTCCACAGCCACGAGATGAACGTCGGCGCGATCAGCGCCAGCAAAGGCGCCATCGACCCCTATCTGCCCGGCCGCCACCACCAGGCGGTGGCCCCGCTCGGCGTCTACAAGAGCAGGGACGGTTACCTGATCCTGATCGCCATCCTTGCGCGCTGGAAGGACTTCTGCGCCGCCATGGGCCGGCCGGAGCTCGCCACCGACCCGCGCTTCGTCGACGACCCCGCGCGGGTTGCCAACCACGCCGAACTGAAGGTGCTGATCGAGGATTGGTTGCAGGCCCAGGAGAGCGACGCGGCCACCATCCAGCTGCTCGGCAAGCACCATGTGCCGGTGGCGCCGATCCTGTCGATCCGCGAGGTGATGGAGCACCCGCACATGCGCCAGCGCGGCACCGTGCGCAGCATCACCGACCGGGTGGCGGGCAGCTTCGAGATGCCGGGCATGCCGCTGCGCTTCTCGGGCTTCGCCAACGACCTCGACCTGCAGGCGCCCTATCTCGGCGAGCACAACGCCGCGGTGCTGGGCGGGCTGCTCGGCCTCTCGGCCGAGCGCATCGCCGGACTCACCACCGAGGGCGTGCTGGTGGCGGAGCCGATGCCGGCCTGACCCCGAGCGCTTGCGCTGTCCGAACCCCAGCGCTTGCGCTGCCCGAACTTCAGTGCTTGCGCTGTCCGAACTTCAGTGCTTGCGCTGCCCGAACTTCAGTGCTTGCGCTGAAAGGTAATACCGGTCTTGCGCCGCACCAGCTCCAGCCCGCGATCGTCGAGACTGGCCAGATAATCCACCATCTGCTGGCCGTCGATCGGTGGCTTGGCCTGTTCGGGTGGCGTCAACCCCAGGGCCTCATACATGTTCCGCCACAGGCATAGGTAGTTGACCGTAGTCGAATTCGTCTGGCACCAGCTCAGCCCGAGGCCCTTGAGCAGAAGCCAGATCACCCGGTCGTCGAGCGACGCCATCGCCTTGGGCTGCAACACCCAGTGGTGCAGGGTGTGGTACGCGCCTTCGAACAGGAAATAGCAGTTGGTATCGACGTGATCGGCCTCCTCCGTCAGCGCCAGTACGGTGCCGTCGGGAGCGACCATGCGGCGTTGCGCCACGACGAAATCCATGGGGCGGTCGCCGGCGGCGCGCAGACACTGCTCGATGTGATCGGCATCCAGCCAGCAATCGGCATCGAGAAATGCGATGCCCCGATACTGCTCGCTCGCGGCCAGCAGCGCGCCGAGGCCCCGCGGCGTATTGCCGAAATCCGCATGTGCGGTATCGAGCCGGAGGTGGCGCACGTCGCGGTCGTCGATCCAGTCCTGGGCAAAGCCGTCGGCGACCAGGAAATGGTCCGCCGCCACCGTCTGCGCTGCGACGCTCGCGATGCACTTCTCCAACAGGTCGCGGGATTCCTTGTAATAGGGCGTGACGACGGCGTAATGACTGCGCTTGCGCATCGAACTGCGATGATCGGTGGCCGGAGGGAGGCCGGCATTCTACCGCGCGGAACCCGCCGTCACCGTCACCGCCCAATGCCGCGATCAGAATCCCTTGACGCCCGCATCCAGCTGCACGCCGAAGGAGTTGAGCGCCATCGACACCAGATGGTACTGGCCCACCGCGAACACCACGTCCATCATTTGCTGGGTGTCGTAGCGCTTGGCCAGCTCTGCCCAGGTGCCGTCGCTGATGCAGGAATCGTGGTGCAGTTCGTCGGCGGCGCGCAGCAGCGCGGCCTCGAACGGCGTCCAGCACGCCGCTTCCGGCCCGACCTTGATGCTGGCGATCTCGGCGTCGGTGAGCCCGGCCTCGCGGCCGAAGATCACGTGCTGACCCCATTCGTATTCGGCCTGGCACAGCCAGCCCACGCGCAATATGAGAATCTCGCGCTCGCGCGCGTCGATGCGCGAGGTCTCGCCCATCACGTGGTAGGCCCAGACCGTGAACTTCTGCGCCGCGTCCCAGTGCCGGGACAAGGTGCCCAGCACGTTGTAGAACGGCTGCGCGGACTTGATCGGTTCGAGCACCTTGCGCTGCTCGTCGGTCCACTCGCGCTCGGTCAGGGGTGGAATGCGGGGTTGGGTCGGTCTCATGCGGGGCTCCCGGTGTCGTTATTGGTATTGGCCCGGACCGCAGCCCGGATCCCGCTCAGGGTAACCCGAAATCCGGGGGGCGCGGGGTGGGGTTCCGCCTCAGTCCAGCAGGCGCTCGACATCCACGCCCACCGTCATCTCCGGGGCCTCGCCGCCGTCGAAGATGATGCCGCGCAACGGGGTGACGTCGGAGTAGTCGCGCCCCCAGGCGGTGGTGATGTGTCGGGCGCCCGGCATGTTGTCGTTGGTGGGATCGAAATCGACCCAGCCCTCGCCGGGCGCATAGACCGCGAACCAGGCGTGGGAAGCATCCGCGCCCACCAGCCGCTCCCGTCCGGGTGCCGGCTCCGTCTCCACGTAACCGCTGAGGTAGCGCGCCGCATGACCCAACGCGCGCAGGCAGCCGATGGCGAGGTGAGCGAAGTCCTGGCAGACGCCGCGGCGGTTGTCGAACACCTCGTCGAGGGGCGTGGCGACGGTGGTGAAATCCGGATCGTAGGCAAAATCTCGGAAGATGCGCCCGGTCAGTTCGCGCACCGCCGCCAGCAGCGGCCGCGACCCGTCGAACGAGGGCAGGGCATAGTCCCGCAGCCTGGCGCTGGCGCGGATCATCGGTGAATCGAGGAGGAATTCCCGCGCCAGCAGATGTTCGTCGACCCGCTCCTCCCGCACCTGGCGCCGCGCCTCGGCGCAGGTGATGCCGAAATCCAGCGCCGGCTCGTCGCCGCGCTCGTCGACCTCGACCCGGCTGACCACGCGCACCTCCAGCTCCCGATGCGGGGCCTCCACGGCGAACAGATACATGCGGTTGCCGAAGTAATCGCGGCGCTCGGCGGCGCTGGCCGGCGTGGGCAGCACTTCGATGCGGGTGTCGAGGCAGCGCTGGCGCGGGGTGTCACGCGGCAGCAGGTGGGCGCGGTTGTGGCACTGGCTCACCGGCCGCTGGTAGGCATAGCGGGTGAGATGGCTGACGCGGTAGATCATCCGTAGCCCCAGGCACCGGCGATCAGCTGGTGCTGTTCCGCGCGGTGGTCGAAATAGCATTCGGCCAGCACCTCGGCCAGCGCTGACAGCCGGGTCTCGACCACGTCAAGCAGCGCGCCGAGGCCGATCTCGTCGGTGTCGGCAGCGGTGTCGGCAGCGGTGGCGGAAACGGTGTCGGCAGCGGTGGCGGAAACGGTGGCGAGTTGCTCGATCCGGCTCAGCCGCAAGGCGGTCGACGCCTCCAGTATCAGCCGCCCGGCGCGCGACAGGCCGCCGCCCGCCTCCACCGCCGGCAGCACGCCGATGTGGCGGGCGAGGCGCTCGACCTGATAGATCAGCCCGCGCGGATTGCTCTCGTCCAGTACCAGCAGCTCGATGCCATGGCGGATGTCGGGCTCGGTGCGGTAGCGCCGCCGATAGGTGATCAGGGTCTCGCAGGTCAGCAGCACGGATTCCACCACCACCGGAACGTCACTCTCGGCGGGCAACTGCACCAGGGTCGCGCGCAGCAGGCCGATCAGTTGCAGCGCCTTCTCGATACCGCGGCCCAATTCCCAGAAACGCCAGTTCATGCCGCGGAACATGCTCTCGTGGCGCAGCCCGGAGAGCGCGAGCAGCGTGGTCACCAGCGGATCCAGGGCTTCTTCCGGGGCCACCAGCTGGTCGGCGCCGAGTTGGGCGTCGAGCGCCGCGAGCTGGTCGCGCAGGTCGTTGAGCACCCGCTGGGTATCGGCCGAGAGCAGCTCCTTGACCTCCTCGCCGGCTTGCAGCATGGCGTTGAGGCTGGCCGCCACCGTGCCCGGCCGCGCCGCGTCCAGCACCACCGCGCGCAGCTCCGGCTCGGGCCGCGCGAAGGGCGCGGCCGCGGCGCAGAATCCGGGATTGGTATGGGTGACCAGGGTGACCGCGCGCAGCAGCAGCCGGCGCGCGCCAGCGGACAGCGGCTCGACGCCATTGAGTTGCAGGAACAGGGTGCGCAGCAGGCGCAGCGCCACTTCGCCGCGCTCGGCGTAGCGCCCCATCCAGAACAGGTTTTCGACCACCCGGCTGGGCAGCACGCCGCGCTCCTGGGCAGCGCCGGAGGCGGCCGGCTCGCGGCGCAGGGTCAGCTGTTTCTCCGGCTCGGAGGCCAGTACCCAGGTGTCCTTGCTGTTGGAACCGGTGAGACTGGTGACCACCCGGGCATCGGCGGTGCGGCCCACCCGGGTGAGCCCGCCCGGCATGAAGGTGTAGGAGGCCGGATTGGCGACCGCGAAACTGCGCAGCACCATCGGCCGCGGCTGCAACCGGCCGGCGTCCAGCACCGGGGTGTGCGATGCCGCCACATGGCGCTGCGCCACATAGTCGAGCGGCGCGTCCTGGATGCGCCGCCGCCACTGCGCCAGGTCCTCGGCGCTCAGCTCGCTGCCGAACACGCTGTGCTGGCCAAAGCGGCGGAAGGTGGGCTTGAGCACCAGCCGCGGCAGTTCCGCAAGCACCAGCTCGCGGTCCCGGGGATCGGCACACCAGAAGGTCTCCACACTGGGGACGCGCGGTTCGCGGCCGAAAAAGAAGCGGCCGATCGCCGGCAGATACTTGAACAGCGCCGGATTCTCGATGAACCCGGCGCCCAGTGGGTTGGCGATCGCCACCCGCCCGGCGCGCACCACTTCGAGGAGCCCGGGCACGCCGAGCTGGGAATCGCCGCGCAGCTCCACGGGGTCGCAGAAGAAGTCGTCCACCCGGCGCAGGATGACGTCGATCGGGCGCAGCCCCTCCAGCGACTTCATCCACACCCGGCCACCGCGCACCGTGAGATCGCTGCCCTGTACCAGCGGATAGCCCAGGTAGTTGGCCAGGAAGGCGTGCTCGAAATAGGTCTCGCTGTAGGAGCCCGGGGTCAGCACCACCACCTGGGGCACGCCCTCGCCGCTGCCCAGCGCCATCAGCTTCTGGCGCAGCTGGTGGAAGAATCCCGAGAGCCGGTGGACGTGGCTGTCGCGAAACAGGCTGGGCAGCACCCGCGACATCACGGTGCGGTTTTCCAGCGCATAGCCGGCGCCGCTCGGCGCCTGGGCACGATCGCCGATCACCACCATGGCGCCACCGGCGTCGCGCACCAGATCGGCGGCATAGAGCACCAGCTGATGCTCGCCCGGCAGCCGCAGCCCCTGGCATTCGCGCAGAAACCCCGGGTGACTGAACACCAGCTCCGGCGGCAGGATGCCGTGGCGCACCAGCTCGCGCGGACCATAGACATCCTTCAGCACCAGGTCGAGCAGCTCGGCGCGCTCGATCAGGCCCGCCTCGATGCGGCCCCATTCCTCGCTCTCGATGAGCTGGGGCACCAGGTCGAGCTCCCAGGTGCGGCTGGCCAGGGGCTCGCTGGAGACATTGTAGGTGGCGCCGTCGTCGCGCAGGATGCGCCGCGCCTTGTGCGCGCGCTCGGCCAGCGCCTGTGGACCGAGTGCCGCCAGGGCATCGAGCAGATAGCGCCAGTGCGGCGCGACCTCGCCGCCGGCAGCGCCGATCTCGTCGTGAATGCCGGCCTGCCGTGCATAGTCCAGCGCCACCTGCGGCGCACCACCCTGGGCCAGCTGGCTGGGCAGCGGTTGGTGGGGCCAGGGCGTCGGGGTGGATTCGGTCATCGCGGGCGCGGGGCAGGCAGCGGGAGGTGGAGATTCTGGCACAGCGGGGCGCGACCGGCGGGGTCTTCAGCGCCCGCGGCGCAGATCGAGGGTGTGGGGATAGGCATCGCTCGGCTCTTCCGGGGGCGGTGCCAGCGGCCGCGGCAACCCGTCGTGGGCCACGAAGCGACGCAGCGCCAGTGGCGGCAGCGGCGGCGGTATCACCCCCGGGCTGTGGCCGAAGTCCTGGAAGCGGCTGACCCGCCGCGCCTCGGCGGCATTGGCGTTGACCGGGAAATCCGCGTAGCTGCGCCCACCCGGATGCACCACATGGTAGGTGCAGCCGCCGATCGCCATGCCATTCCAGGTATCGATCAGGTCGAACACCAGAGGCGCCTGCACGCCGATGGTGGGGTGCAGTCCCGAGGGCGGCTGCCAGGCCCGGTAGCGGACGCCAGCGACATACTCGCCCTGGCGCCCGGTATTGCGCAGCGGCACCCGGCGGCCGTTGCAGGCCAGCACGTGGCGGCCGTCGGTGAGGCCCTCGACCTTGACCTGCAAGCGCTCCACCGAGGAGTCTACGTAGCGGGCGGTGCCGAAACTGGTCGCCTCCTCGCCGAGCACGTGCCAGGGCTCGATCGCCCAGCGCAGCTCGATGCGGATGTCCTCGATCTGCACCTCGCCGTAATGGGGGTAGCGGAACTCGGCGAAGGGCGCCAGCCAGTCCAGCGCAAACGGCAGATCGTGGGCGTTGAGGTCGGCGACCACGTCGCGCAGATCGGCCCAGGCGTGGTGCGGCAGCAGGAAGCGGTCGTGCAGTGCCGTGCCCCAGTTCACCAGCGGCTTGCGGTAGGGCGCGTCCCACAGCCGCGCCACCAGGGCGCGCAGGAGCAGCGCCTGCACCAGCGCCATGCGCGGATGGGGCGGCATCTCGAAGCCGCGGAATTCGAGCAGGCCCTGGCGGCCGCTGGCGCTGCCCGGCGCGTACAGCTTGTCGATGCAGAACTCGGATCGATGGGTGTTGCCGGTGATGTCGGTGAGCAGGTTGCGCAGCAGGCGATCGACCAGCCAGGGCTGGGCGACCTCTCCGGCCGGCATCTGCTGGAAGGCGATCTCCAGCTCGTAGAGATTCTCGGCGCGACCCTCGTCGACCCGCGGCGCCTGACTGGTGGGGCCGATGAACATGCCGGAGAACGCATAGGACAGCGCCGGATGGTGCTGCCAGTAGGTGAGCAGGCTGCGCAGCAGGTCGGGGCGGCGCAGCAGCGGGCTGTCGGCGGGGGTGGCGCCGCCGAGGGTGACGTGGTTGCCGCCACCGGTGCCGGTGTGGCGGCCGTCGACCAGGAACTTCTCGGTGCCGAGCCGCGCCAGGCGGGCGTCCTCGTAGAGCGCCAGCGTGTTGTCGCGCAGCTCCGCCCAACTGTGCGCGGGGTGGATGTTGACCTCGATCACCCCGGGATCCGGGGTCACCAGCAGGCGCAGCAGGCGGCTGTCGTGGGGCGGCTCGTAGCCCTCGATCACCACCGCCAGGCTCAGCTCGGCGGCGCAGGTTTCGACCGCACCCACCAGGGCCACATAGTGCTCCAGGTGCTGCAACGGCGGCAGGAAGACGTGCAGGGTGCCATGGCGCGGCTCCACGCACAGCGCGGTGCGCAGCACCGCCACCTCTTCGGCCTCCGCCTCAGCCCGATCGACGCAGCCATCGGGGTCGGCGGGCTCGATCATGGCCTGGCGGCGGTCGCGGGCGGCGTCCAGGCTGGCCTGGGCGTACTGGTGATAGTCGGCGTCGAGGTTCGGCGCGGACCCGAAAGGGTCGCGCTCGGGCGGGTGGCGCTCGTGCTCCCGTGCCACCACGGGGAGCGCATCGAGCGGCAGCCGGAAACCCATGGGCGAATCGCCGGGGATCAGCACCAGTTCGCCGCGGCGCAGCGGCCAGGGCGAGCTGTGCCAACGCTGCCCGAGCGAATCCCAACCCAGCGGCAACGCCAGACCGACCGGCGCGTCCAGGCCCTGCTGGAGCACCCGCGCCAGGCGCTGGCGCTCCAGGTCGTCGCCGAGATCGACGGCACGCAGGTCGACGTTGACGGGCACATCCTGCTCCCGCCACAGGTAATGGAGTGCGTCCTCGCGGGCGGTGAGCAGATAACCGGGATCGAGGCCGAGCGCCCGGCACAGCTGGGCCGCGAAGCGTCCGGCGGCAGCGAAATCGTGGCCGTGATCGCGATCGACCCGCGCCAGCCAGCGCGGTTCGCGCCACAGCGGCACGCCGTCGCGGCGCCAGAAACAGCCCAGCGCCCAACGCGGCACCTCCTCGCCCGGGTACCACTTGCCCTGGCCATAGAACAGCAGGCCGCCGGGCGCGAAGCGCGCGCGCAGGCGCAGCAACAGATCCTTGGCCAGGCGCAGCTTGTCGGCGCCGAGCGCGGTGGTATTCCACTGCGCCGATTCCATGTCGTCGACCGACACGAAGGTGGGCTCGCCGCCCATGGTGAGGCGCACGTCGGCAGCGCGCAGCCGTGCATCCACCGCGGCGCCCAGGGCATCGATCAGCGCCCACTGGTCGTCGCTGTAGGGCTTGGTGACGCGGGGGTCCTCGTGAATGCGCAGCACCTCGTTGCGGTGCTCGAATTCGACCTCGCAGACATCGGTGCAGCCCTCGATGGGTGCCGCCGACACCGGGTCGGGGGTGCAGGCGAGGGGGATGTGCCCCTCGCCCGCGAACAGCCCGGAGGTGGGGTCGAGCCCCACCCAGCCGGCGCCGGGCAGATAGACCTCGCACCAGGCGTGCAGATCGGTGAAATCCGCGACCGGTCCGGCGGGGCCGTCGAGCGCCGCCACGTCCGGCTTGAGCTGCACCAGGTAACCCGACACGAAGCGCGCTGCCAGGCCCAGGTGGCGGCAGACCTGCACCAGCAGCCAGCCGCTGTCGCGGCACGAACCGCGCGCCAGCACCAGCGTCTCCTCGCAGCGCTGCACGCCGGGTTCCAACCGCACCGTGTAGGCGATCTCCTGCTGCACGCGGCGGTTGAGCGCGACCAGGAAATCGATGGTCGGCGTCGGCACCCGCGGCACCGCCGCCAGCCACTGGCGCAGCAGCGGTCCGGCCGGCTCGCACTCCAGATAGGCGGCCAGCTCGCGCCGGTCGCGCACGCCATAGGTGAAGGGGAAGCTTTCCGCGGCGGGTTCGAGAAAGAAATCGAAGGGGTTGATCACCGTCATCTCGGCGATCACCTCCACCACTACCCGCAAGTGGTCGGTGCGCTCGGGAAACACCAGTCGCGCCAGGTAGTTGCCGAACGGATCCTGCTGCCAGTTGAGGAAATGCGCGCCGGGGCTCACGCGCAGCGCATAGCCGCGGATCGGGGTGCGGCAGTGCGCCGCCGGGCGCAGGCGCAGCACGTGGGGCGAGAGGTTCACCAGGCGATCGAAGCGGTATTCGCTGGTGTGCAGCAGCTTGACCCGGATCGCCATCGCGCTCGGTCTCCGTTCAGCCCAGGGTGAACCAGGTCTCGGCGATCTGCCGATGCAGGGTGGCGATGCGGATCTGCAGGTCGTTGAGGTGCTCCCGGAACGGCAGCCCCAGATCGGCGATGGAAGCGATCGGATAGTGCACCGCGGCCAGCTCGTCGAGCAGCGCCAGCACCGCCTTGCCGCGCGGCAGGGTGCGGATCGCCTCTGCCACGCGCTCGCGACAGAAGCGGACGGTGCGCGGAAAATCCGCATCGTGGAGCAGGAAACTGGCCACTTCCGGGCCGCTCACCCGCATCCGCACCCGGCGGCGAAAGGCGAGTTCGGCGGACAGCGAGCCCAGCACCTGGCCCCACACGATCTGGCCAAGATTGACCTGACCGCGCAGATCCTCGGATTTCAGCAACATCACCGCCCCGGCATCGAGGATGCGCGTGGTCATGTCGGCACGCTCCAGGTAGCGGCCCAGTTCGAGGAACTGCCAGGCGGCATCGCGACTGGTGGTGACGGCGATCCGGCCGGTGATCAGCTCGCAGCCGCGGATGATCCGGGCGCAGAACTCGTAGCGCAGCTTGCGCCCCTGCCCCGGACCGACCTCGTCGCGGGCGAAGTAGAACAGCTCGTTGATCAGCTCCCAGACCTCGGGCGCGAACACGTCGCGGGTGGTGCGCAGGTTTTCCCGCACCATTTTCAGCGACGCTTGCAGCGACATCGGGTTGTCGGTGTCGGCGAGCAGGAACTTGACCACGTTGCGCTCGTCGCGCACCCGGTAACGCTCGGCGAAGCCCGCCTCGGCACTGTTGAGCTCGATCAGGTTGTACCAGCTGATGTCGAGGCCGCGCGGCAGGTCCAGCAGCAGGCTGTCGTAGACCCGGATCAGGCGCGCGGTGTTCTCGGCCCGTTCCAGATAGCGCGCCGCCCAGTAGATGCGTTCCGCCACCGAGGCCAGCATCACTGCGCCTCCAGATCCAGGATCCAGGTGTCCTTGCTGCCGCCGCCCTGGGACGAATTGACCACCAGGCTGCCCTTGCGCATCGCCACCCGGGTGAGGCCGCCGGTGGTGACATGGAGCTCCTCGGCCTGGAGCACGAAGGGGCGCAGGTCGAGATGCCGGGGCTCCAGGCGGCCGCCATCCACCAGGGTCGGCGCCACGGAGAGCCTGAGCGTGGGTTGGGCGATGTAATTGCGTGGGTCGGCCTGGATGCGCGCGGCGAACTCGGCGCGCTCCTTGCGGGTGGCATGGGGACCGACCAGCATGCCGTAGCCGCCGGATTCGTTCGCCGGCTTCACCACCAGCTCGTCGAGATGGGCCAGCACATGGGCGCGCTGCTCGGGATCGGAGCACAGGTAGGTCTCGACATTGGGCAGCAGCACCTTTTCGCCCAGGTAGTACTCGATCATCTTCGGCACATAGGCGTAGACCACCTTGTCGTCGGCGACGCCGGCCCCCGGCGCATTGGCAATCGCCACCTGGCCGGCGCGCCAGGCGCGCATCAGCCCGGGCACGCCGAGCACGGAGTCGGGGTTGAAGGCCTCGGGATCGAGAAACAGGTCATCGATGCGCCGGTAGATGACATCGACTCGCTCCAGCCCGGCGATGGTGCGCATGAACACCCGCTCGCCGTCGACCACCAGATCGCGGCCCTCGACCAGTTCGACGCCCATCTGCTGGGCCAGGTAGGCGTGCTCGAAATAGGCCGAGTTGTAGATGCCCGGGGTGAGAACCACGATGCCAGGGTTGCGCACCTTGCGCGGCGACAGCGCGGCGAGCGTGTCGAACAGCCGCGCCGGGTAGTCGTGCACCGGCAGGATGGCCTCGTTCTCGAACAGCTCCGGCAGCACGCGCTTGGTGATCGCGCGATTCTCCAGCATGTAGGCGACCCCGGAGGGCACGCGCAGGTTGTCTTCGAGCACGAAGAAGCGACCGCGCTCGTCGCGCACCAGATCGGTGCCGCAGATGTTGGCCCAGACCCCAAAAGGAGGCGAAACGCCGACGCACTCGGGGCGAAAGTTCTTCGACTGCGCCAGCACTTCGGCCGGGAACACCCCGTCGGCGATGATGCGCTGCCCGTGGTAAATGTCGTCGATGAAGCGGTTGAGTGCGCGCAGGCGCTGCTTGAGGCCGGCCTCGACCTCGCGCCACTGGCGCGCGGCGATGGTGCGGGGAATGATGTCGAACGGCCAGGCGCGATCGATGTTGCCCTCCTCGGAATAGACCGTGAAGGTCACTCCGAGCTGGCGGATGGTGGCCTCGGCCATGCGCCGACGGGCCTCGATCTCGGCGTCGCTGAGTGCCGCCAGGCAGGCCAGCAGGCGCCGCGCCGGAGCCCGTGCATGGCCGGGGCTGCTGATCAGCTCATCGAAGAAGCCGCCGCTGTCGTAGTGCTTCCAGTCCAACGCCATGTCGCCGCTCCAGGCCGGCGGTGCCCCACCTTGGCGCCGCGCCATCGATACTATCCCAGTATTCGAATCCGGCTCAGTATTCGAATCTGGCGCAGCATTCGAATCTGGCTCAGTATTCGAATCCCGCTTGGTATCCGAATCCCGGGCGCTGCGGCGCGGGGTTCGCGGCGGCTGCTCGCCGACACTGCGCAGCGGGCTGTTCTCCATGGTTCATCCTCCACCGGACACCAGCCAACCGCCGCAATTTGCGGGCCAAAATCGAGGCTCCGGCAGTTGAAAAATGCCGCGCGCGCCCCTATCGAGGTCGGCGCGACACGGTCGGAACTTTGCCATCGCCACCGAGTCTGCCAAGCTGGCCGCCGCCAGCGACCACTGCGACGACCAGGATCACAGCAATCCCAGGATCACAGCTATCCCAGGACCACAGCTATCCCAGGACCACAGCTATCCCGGGATCACAACTATCCCGAGATCACAACTATCCCGAGATCACAACAACAACGAAGGAAGCCACATGCCGAGCGACGAGTATCCAGCGATCCGTTCCCCGCGCGCGCGCATGCGCCGAGGTCGGTCGCGGCACGCCACGCCCTCCGATCTCGTCGCCGAATCCGAACCCCGTTGCCCCAAGGAGACCCAAGCATGATCCAGGTGGAGCACCTGACCCGCCGCTATGGCGAGCTGACCGCGGTCGACGACGTCAGCTTCCAGATCGGCACCGGTGAAGTCGTCGGCCTGCTCGGCCACAACGGCGCCGGCAAGACCACCATCATGAAGATGATCACCGGCTACCTCGAACCCAGCGCGGGCACCATCCGCGTCGATGGCGCGGAGCTCGGCGCCGACCCCCGCGCCATCCAGGCGCGCATCGGCTATCTGCCGGAGAACTGCCCGCTGTGGCCGGAGATGACGGTCATCGACTACCTCGATTACCAGGCTGCGCTGCACGGCGTGGCGGCAGGCCGGCGCAAGGCCGCGGTGGCCGGCGCGATCCGCCGCACCGCGCTGCGCAGCAAGGCCACCGCCACCATCCAGACCCTGTCGCGTGGCTACCGCCAGCGCGTCGGCGTGGCCCAGGCGCTGCTCCACGACCCGGACATCATCATTCTCGACGAGCCCACCAACGGCCTCGATCCCACCCAGATCCTGCACATGCGCGAGTTGATCGCCGAACTGGCCAGCCATGCCACGCTGATCGTGTCCACCCACATCCTGCGCGAGGTACAGGCAGTGTGCGACCGGGTGCTGATGCTGCGCGCCGGCAAACTGGTGGTGGATGCACGGCTCGACGACCTGCAACGCGCCCAAGGGCTGCTGGTCGCGGTCGATCGCGACGCCCAGGCGCTGCTCGCCGCGGTGCCCGGCGTCAACGCGGTCGAGACCCGCACCGAGAACGACGGCCTGCATCACTATCACCTCGACGCCCCCGCCGAGGCGGCGCCCGCGGTGG
This sequence comes from Porticoccaceae bacterium, assembly GCA_036275455.1. Lineage (GTDB taxonomy): Bacteria > Pseudomonadota > Gammaproteobacteria > Pseudomonadales > Porticoccaceae > JAGPUQ01. The sequence continues at coordinate 6,489 of DASUDS010000075.1, read as the reverse complement.
CCGCGGCGGTGACCGGCGCCGGCCTCGGCCTGCACCGGCTCCAGTCGCGCCGCCAGGATCTCGAAACCCTGTTTGCCCAGGTGAACGCGCAAGTCGACGCGCAGGATCAAACCCAGAACCGTGCCGAGGTGGCCCATGGCTGAAGCTCTTCCCAGCGCCAGTGCATCCCCCAGCGCCAGCGCATCCCCTAGCGCCAGCGCATCTACTGTCGCCGACGCGCCTTGCGTCGCCAGCGTACTGCGCGTCGCGCGCAAGGAATTCCGCGGCTTTTTCACCACCCCGGCCGCCTACCTGTTTCTGGGCGCCTTCGCCGCCGCGACCCTGTTCCTGTTCTTCTGGGTGGAGACCTTCTTCGCCCGCAACATCGCCGACCTGCGGCCGCTGTTCGAATGGCTGCCGCTGCTGCTGATCTTCCTGGTCGCGGCGCTGACCATGCGCGCCTGGTCGGAGGAGCGCCGCGCCGGCACTCTGGAGAGCCTGCTCACCGCGCCGGTGCGGCCGCTGCACCTGGTGCTCGGCAAGTTCACCGCCGCACTCGGCCTGGTGGCGGTGGCGCTGGCGCTCACCCTGCCACTGACGATCAGCGTCGCCCTGCTCGGCCCGCTCGACTGGGGCCCGGTGATCGGCGGTTATGTAGCCACCCTGTTCCTGGCCGCGGCCTATGTGGCCATCGGCCTGTACATGAGCGGGCGCACCGACAACCCGATCGTGGCGCTGATCCTGACCACGCTGGTGTGTGGCGCCTTCTACCTCATCGGCTCCGGCACCCTGACCAACCTGTTCGGCCACCGCATCGGCGGCGTGCTGGCGCTGCTGGGCACCGGCACCCGCTTCGAGTCCATCACGCGCGGCGTGCTGGATCTGCGCGATCTCTACTACTACGTCAGCATCGTCGGCGTGTTTCTGGCACTCAACCGCCTGAGCCTGGAGCGGCTGCGCTGGGCCGGCAATCCCGCCAGTTCACGCCATGGCCTGTGGACGCTGGCCACCGGACTCGCGGTCGCCAACTTCGTCGCCGCCAACCTGTGGCTGGCGCCGGTGGGCTGGGCGCGCGTCGACATCACCCAGGACCACAGCTACTCGCTGTCGGCGGCGACCCGCGCGGAGCTCGGCCGCGCCAGCGAACCCCTGCTGATCCGCGGCTATTTCTCCGCCCGGACCCACCCGCTGCTGGCGCCGCTGGTGCCGCGCATCCAGGATCTGCTGCGCGAATACGCGGTGGCCGGCGGCGACCGGGTGCGGGTGGAGTTCGTCGATCCCCACACCAACCGCGAGCTGGAGGAGGAGGCCGCCTCCCGCTACGGCATCAAGCCGGTGCCGTTCCAGACCGCGAGCCGCTACCAGGCCGCGGTGGTGAATTCCTACTTCGACGTGGTGGTGAGTTACGGCGACCAGTTCGAGACGCTGAGCTTCGAGGATCTGATCGAGGTGAAATCCCGCGGCACCGATCAGGAACTCGACGTGCTGCTGAAAAATCCCGAATACGCCGTCACCCGCGCCATCCGCAAGGTGATCCACGGCTACCGGGCCGGCGGCAATCCCTTCGATTCCCTGACCGGGCAGGTGAGGTTCCGCGGCTACTTCTCGCCCGATGCCAAGCTGCCCGAACAGCTGGTGGAGCTGCGCAAGAATCTCGACGCGCTGCTCGACGAGTACCGCCAGCAGGCCGGCGCCAAGCTCGAGGTCAGCTACGCCGACCCGGACGCCAACGGCGGCGACCTCGCCAAGGCGCTCGGCGAGCAGCACGGCTTTGGCCCGCAGATCGCCAGCATCCTCGATCCCGAACCCTTCTGGTTCTACATGATGGTCGAAGGCCCTGCGGGCAGCATCCAGGTGCCCCTGCCCGAAACCCTCGACAAGCCCGCGCTGAAACGCGGCCTCGATGCCGCATTTCAACGCCTCGCCCCCGGCTTTCTCAAGACCGTGGCGCTGGTGAAGCCCAGCAGCCCCTATGGCGCTGGTGGTCCGGGCTACGAACACCTGATGCGGGTACTGGAGGAGAACGTCCGCGTCGAGGTCACCGAGCTCGACAGCGGCCGCGTGCCCCCGGGTGCCGATCTGCTGCTGGTGCTGGCGCCGAAGGAGCTGAGCGAACGTCAGCTGTTCGCCGTCGACCAGTTCCTGATGCGCGGCGGCAGCGTGGTACTCGCCACCTCGCCGTTCGAGATCGAGCTCACCCAGTCGCTGGGCGCCTCCCGCCAGCAATCCGGACTGGAGAGCTGGCTCGAGCAGCTGGGCCTGAAAATCGACGCCAGCATGGTCCTCGACCCGCTCAATGCCGCGCTGCCAGTGCCGGTGGAGCGCTACATCGGCGGTGTTCAGGTGCAGGAAATCAGTATGCTGCCCTATCCGCACTTCCCCGATCTGCGCGGCGACAGCCTCGATCCGCGCAGCCCGATCACCGCGAACCTGGAGCAGCTCACCCTCAACTGGGCATCGCCCATCGCGGTGGACGACGCCAAGCAGGGTGCCCGCACCCTGACCCGGCTGCTGCGCAGCTCGCCGGGCAGCTGGCGTTCGGCGGATCTCAACCTGATCCCCGATTACGGCGCCTTCCCCGATGGCGGCTTTGCGGCGCCCGCAGAACATGCGGCGGAAACCCTCGCCGTCGCGCTCGAAGGCCGCTTCGATTCCTTCTTCCGCGGCAAGGAATCGCCGCTGGCCAGGGATCCCGAAAAGCCCAGGGACCCGGCGCTGGAAGGCGGTGAAACCCGGCCCACCCCCGAGCTGACCGGGATCATCGAGCGCTCGCCGGAATCGGCGCGGCTGGTGGTGGTGGCAAGCAACAGCTTCGCCAGCGATACCGCCATCGAGCTCGCCTCGCAAGGAGTCGGCACCCTGTATCTGCGGCCCATCGAGTTCCTGCAAAACGCCATCGACTGGTCGCTCGAAGATCGCAACCTGATGGCCCTGCGCGGACGCAGCCAGCTGGCGCGCACCCTCGCACCGCTGGCAGAAGATGCACAGCGCGGCTGGGAATATCTCAACTACGGCATGGCGCTGGTCGGCCTGCTCGCGGTGTGGCTGTGGCGCCGCGCCGTGGCCGCCGCCGATCGCCGCCGTTATCAACAATTGCTCGCGGAGGTCTGATTCGTGACCAAGACCATTCGACTGCTCGCCCTGCTGCTCGGCGCCCAGCTGCTGCTCGCCGCCGGGCTCCACTTCACCGGGCCGGATCTGGCCGCCACCGCGAACCAGACGCCGATCCTGGCGTTCGATCGGGATCGGGTCGACCGCGTCCTGATCGAGGGCACCGACCAGACCCAGACGACCCTGGCCAGGCGCGAGGGCACCTGGAGCCTGCCCGATCTGGAGAACTTCCCCGCCGATGCCACCCGGGTCGCGCAGTTGCTGGCGCGGCTCGCCGAGCTCCAGGGTGGGCTCCCGGTGGCCACCAGCGCCGCCGCGCAGCCGCGCTTTCGCGTCGGCGACGCCGACTTCGAACGCCGCGTGACCCTGTTCGCCGGAGAGGAAAAGCTGGCCACCCTGTACCTGGGCTCGTCGCCCGGCATGGGCCAGATCCACGCCCGCGCCGACGGCAGCGACCGCATCGCGGTGGTGGAGCTGGCCGCCTTCGACATCCCGGTACCGGCCGACGACTGGATCGACCGCATGCTGGTGCAAATCCCCAGCGCGGAGATCCAGGCCATCGCCAGCGGCGACCTGCGCCTCGAACGCATTCCGGCGCCGGAAGCGGATGCCGCGACCGACGCCGCCAAGGCGACGGACCAGCCGCCCGCCCCTCACTGGCAGGCAACCGGGCTCGCGGCCGGCGAACAGCTCGATCAGGAGGCGGCCGATGCGCTCGCGGCCAAGTTCGCCGAGCTCAGTATCGGCGCCGTGCTGGGCAGCACCCTGAAGCCGGAATTCGGCCTCGATGCACCGGCTCTGAGCATCGCCGTCACCCGCCGTGACGGCGACACCCGGACCCTCACCATCGGCAAGAACAGCGACGGCGAGAACTACACCCTCAAGGCCTCGAACCGCCCCGAGTACTTCCGCCTGCCCTCCTACACCGCCGAGCAGCTGCTCCAGGCCGCCGCCCGCGAGGTGCTGATCGGCGCCAACGGCGTCGGCCATACCCCGGCCGTCGTCCCCGAAGCCGTCGCCCCAGAAGCCGTCGCCCCAGAAGCCGTCGCTCCCGACGCCAGCACGTCGGAAGCCGGCACGCCGGAACCCGAGGCGGAGGAAGCCGGGACACCGGCGCCCTGAGCAACCAGCCCCGGCGACCGCCAGGCGGTCGCCGGCCGCCCGCGCCGCGCCACGCACGCCCGTGAACCTGCTGCTCCTGCACCCCGGGGATTTCGTCGCGCCGCAGCGGGTGCGGATCGCCGGACGCCGCCACGCGCACCTGCGCGACGTGCTCCGCGCCCAGCCCGGCGACAGCCTGCGCGCGGGATTGCTGGATGGCGATCTGGGCGACGCCCTGCTGCTCGGTCTCGATGCCGATGGCGCCGAGCTGGAAGTGACGCTGCATTCAGCGCCGCCACCACCCCTGCCGGTCACCCTGCTGCTGGCGCTGCCCCGACCCAAGGTGCTGCGCCGCTGCCTGCGCGCCGCCACCCTGCTCGGCGTGAAGGAGATTCACCTGCTCAACAGCTGGCGAGTGGACAAGAGCTACTGGCAGACCCCGCTGCTGGCGCCGGAGCGGCTGCGCCAGGACCTGCTGCTGGCACTGGAACAGGCGCGCGACACCCGGCTGCCGCAGATCGTGCTGCACCACCGCTTCAAGCCCTTTGTCGAAGACCAGCTCGAAGCGCTCGCCAGCGGCCGCGCGCGACTGCTGGCCCACCCCGGCGCGACCACCGCGCTGGCCACGGCCGCCAACCCGCCGCTGGTACTGGCGGTGGGGCCGGAGGGCGGTTTCATCGCCTACGAAGTCGAAAGCCTGGTGGCCCGAGGCTTCACCCCGGTGTCCCTGGGCGCCCGGGTACTGACCGTGGAAGTGGCGCTGGCCGCGGCGCTGGGGCAGCTCGGCCGGGACTGAGTTTCCGGCGTTCCCGGCGGGCAACCACTCGGTGGCCGATGGCGATCCAGGCAGTGGACGCGCTAGGAATCCCCAGGCGGGCCGAGCTGCTCCTCGATCAGCCCCCAACGCCTGTCGGTCACCATCACGAAGCGGCAGCGCCCCTCGGACAGGTTAGCCCACAGCCCACCGAGCAGGCGGTCGTCTTCCGCTGCAATCCAGCGATCCGCACCCTTGTATTCCACGGCCAGGACCGTACCTGGCTGGCCTGCTGAACCGGGTAACTGACAAAGAAAATCCGGATAGAAACGACCATCGGCCTTCTGCAGGAAGAACGAACTCCCCTCGCGTCGCACCAGATTGCGCACCCAAAACGCGATGCGCCCCCGCTGCGCCTGCATGTCGAGCCAGCAGGCGCAGTCGAACTCCTCGTGGCTGTCGAAGTCGCCGATGCGGCCATAAAAATGCTTGCGGAAGTCGAAGTGGCCGAAGCGGCCGTCGTAATCGCGGCTCGGCGCATAGGCCTGGGGCGCAAACTCGAAAGCGTGGCTGTCGCTCACTGCGACACGCTGCGCGGCGTCGTCCCCAAACAGCGTCTGCTGGAACGCCAGGCCCACCGCCTGCCGGCGCAGCGTGCGAATGCGCGCCTCAAGCAGGTTGCGAATCAGGAATTTCTGCAGGTTGGCGCGCGCCAGCGGGAAATCGTCGCGGCGCAGCAGTTCGGTCACCCACCCGGCCACAAAGGCCTGCTTGCTGGCATGGGTGAGCGACGGCTCCGGCAGATTGCGGCACAGCCAGGTGGCCAGCCGCAGTGCATCCCAGTGCTCGGGCGGGCAGACCAGCCCGAGATCGCGTTGCAGCTCGGGCAGAAAGCGCGACACCAGCCGACCGCCGTCGTCGACATCGATCTCGCCGCCTTCGGAGACCTTCATCGACGCCCCGAGCATGGCCAGCTCTGCGGTGGTCGGCGCGGCATCGCAGGTCGACAGCGCCCAGGGGTAGTCGAGCAGCTCCGGGTCGTCGAACAGTTGCAGCGCGCCCTGCACACGCAACGCAAGCTGCGGCACCGCAAAGCGCTCGCCGCGTTCGGCCGGCGTCTGGAAGAACTCGATCGCCGTGGTGCGGCTGATTTCGGCGGCTTCGGCAATCGCCGTGGCCGCGGCCTCTGAGGTCACCGCCGCCGTGAGCGTGTCGGTCTCGTCCTCGGTCAGCGGCGTGCTGATGGTCAAGGTATTGAGGTTCCCGTCCCAGCTCAGCTTGTCGCGCACCGGCTGGGGCAGGCGCTTGAGGTCGGGCTTCTCGGGCAGCACTACCACCACCGGGCGCATCACCGCGCGGCCGGCGTGGCCGTCGAGATCGATCCGGGCCTGCTCGGCCCGGGCGGCGGTGACGAACTGCGCCACCTCGCGCCGCTCGAAACCGGCGCCGGCCACCAGCCGGTCGCGCAGCGCGCCCGCCGTTTCGGCAAAGTTGCGCGACACCACGAAGGCGTAGGAGCGGTTCAGCAGCGGATCGGCGAAGTG
>DASUDS010000074.1:0-18281 GCA_036275455.1 Porticoccaceae bacterium | reverse complement strand
CCGGCGCGGAAGGTGGTGACTTCGACGAGTTCACGCCCGACGTGGACGTGCACGATACGAAAGCGCCGGCCGATGATGCGCGAGCGCCGGAACAGCGCGCGCACCTGCTCGGGCGTGGCATCGGTAGCCACGTCGAAATCCTTGGCCTGCTTGCCGAGCAGGGTGTCGCGCACGCAGCCGCCGACCACCAGCGCCTGATGACCCGCCTTTGTGAGGGTGGCAACGACCTCCCGCGCGCCGGAGCTGATCGCGGCTGGGGACAGCTGATGATGAGTGGCCGGAATCTTGCGAGGTGCGGTGGGCGAGACGGGCGATTTCCGGCGGAATAGCTTCTTGAGCCGTTGCAGCATTCCAGAGGGGTCCGTTGGGCAGTGCGGATAGTACCACGGTCCCGCGGGACCGCTCTCGCGTCCAACTGCCCGCTCTCAAGCCCAGATGCCCGCCCTCGCGCCCAAATGAAAGGGGAGAGACCGGTTCCGGGCTCTCCCCTAGGGAATCATTTGCCTTAGGCTGCGGGCTAACCCACCCTTGTCCTGACCCGGCAAATCAATCGGGCTTTGTTATGGTTATGTTTATTGTTGTTATGCGTGTTCTTTATTGTTGTTATGAACGATCGTGATGCTATTCGCTCGGGTTCCTGTTGGCAAATGGATTTTTAGACCATTTTGCGCGGATATACCCATCGGTTAGGCGGTTTGGTTCTTTTTGGTGGGCAGGTCGCGTGACCAGTGGCGTACGCCCCAGGCAAGCTGCTCGACAGGGGACAGATCAAGGATCTCCAGCGGCGGCTCCAATCCCAGCCAGCGCAGCGCTTGTCCGAGGTTTGCCGCGGCCTCGGCGGCGACCAGCGGCGGGGCCTGATTCTGCTTGCTCAGCTTGTGGCCATCGACGCCCAGCACCACGGGCACGTGGCCGTATGCCGGGATGGCCAGCCCGAGCTGTTCCAGAACGAAGCACTGCCGGGTGGTGGAGTCGAAAAGATCGGCGCCGCGCAGCACATGGGTAATCCCCTGTCCGGCGTCATCGACCGCTACCGCGAGCTGATAGGCGATCAGGCCATCCCGGCGCCGGACGATGAAGTCGCCGTCCCGGATGGGGTCGCCAAAGGCGGTGCCGAGGAGAAAATCGTGCTGTTCCGGCAGGCCGCTCGCCGCGACTTCGATGCGCAGTGCGGCCGGTGGCAGTGGTGCCCCGGGATCGAGTTTGCGGGCGCGGCAGTTACCGTCGTAACGGCCGCCGAGGCCCAGCAGACGCTGCCGGCTACAGGCGCAGACATAAAGAAGCCCCTGGTCGGCCAGTTTGGCGAGGGCTTGGTGGTAGAGCTCAATGCGCTGGCTTTGATGGCAGATCGGCCCGTCCCAGTGCAGTCCGTGGGCCTCCAGCTGCCGGGCGATCAGGGTTGCCGCACCCGGTATCTCGCGCGGTGGATCAATGTCCTCGATGCGTAACAGCCAGCGGCCCTGGTGGGCGCGGGCATCGAGGAAGCTGGCGACCGCGGTGACCAGCGAGCCCAGGTGCAGAGGCCCGGTGGGCGAGGGCGCGAAGCGCCCTACATAGGGACGCGGTATCACGGGGGGACACGGTGTCACGGGGCAGCCATGCCCGGACGGCGGTGGCTGCGGCGCGGGCGGCGTGCTGCCGGAAAGTGCGGGGCCCCGGTGGGGAAAGCCGGGTTTTCAGCCCCCGACGGTCTGGCGTTCCCGGATTTCATCCAGGGTTTTGCAATCGACGCAAAGGGTTGCGGTGGGCCGTGCCTCCAGCCGGCGGATGCCGATTTCGACGCCGCACTGCTCGCAGTAGCCGTAGTCGTCGGCATCGATCATCTCGATGGTCTTGTCGATCTTCTTGATCAGCTTGCGCTCGCGGTCCCGGGCGCGCAGTTCCAGGCTGAATTCCTCCTCCTGGGAGGCGCGATCGGCAGGGTCCGGGAAATTGGCAGCGTCGTCCTTCATGTGGTTGACGGTGCGATCCACTTCCGTCATCAGTTCCTGTTTCCAATCCAGCAGCAACTTCCTGAAGTGATCGCGCTGGTTTTCATTCATGTATTGCTCGCCGCGTTTCTCCTTGTAGGGCTCAAAACTGCGCAGCAACTGCGAGGATTTCTCTACCGACTTCTTTTTGACCATGGTGGCTCCGCTCGGCGACTGCCGGGAAGCGGCGTTTATAGGGCCGGCCCCATCATTTTTCAACCCTGGACTGACCGGGGGTTGCCTGGGGGATTGCCTGGGGGCGATTTGCCTGGGGGCTTTCCTGGGCGATTGCCTGGAAGTGGCTGGCGGAGAATCGTCCGGAACAGACGGGTGCCGTGGTCGACTAGAATCTGCCCGCCATGAAGCGAGGGTGCAGGGTGCGCAAGGCGGATCGGGTGAGGGCAATGACCTCTTTCAAGGTGGTCGACTTTCTGGAGGCGGCCGAGCGCCTGCAGGCGCAGGGGCGCGACATCGTGCGGCTGGAGGCCGGCCAGCCCGCCTTTCCGACGCCAAGGCGAGTGGTGGAGGCGGCGCAGCGGGCGCTGGCCGAGGAGCGCACGCGGTACACCCCGGCACTGGGCATCGGGGCGTTGCGCGAGGCCATCGCGGGGTTTTATGCGCGGCGCCACGGCTTGATCGTGCCGCCAGAACGCATCGCGGTGACCACCGGCAGCAGTGCCGCGCTGGCCCTGCTCGGCGATCTGCTGGTGGCGCCGGGCGACGGTGTGCTGCTTACCGACCCGGGTTATCCCTGCAACGCCAACTTCGTGCGTCGCGCGGGCGGCGAGCCGCAGTGGGTGCCGGTGGCCGCGGAACAGCGCTACCGGCTCTCGGCGCGTTCGCTGGCGGATCATTGGCGACCCAATACCACCGGTGCCTGGTTGGCATCGCCGGCCAACCCGACCGGCGAGCTGATTCCGGAGCGGGTGCTGCGCGAGATCGCCACGGAGATCGCCCGCCGGCAGGGCACCCTGGTGATGGACGAGATCTACCATGGCCTGGTCTATGACGAACCCGAAACCTCGGTGCTGGGGATTACCGAGGACGCCTTCGTGGTCAACAGCTTCTCCAAGTATTTCGGCATGACCGGTTGGCGCCTGGGCTGGTTGGTGGCGCCCGAAGCGGCGATGGGCGATCTCAATGTCCTGGCGCAGAACTTCTATATCTCACCGCCGAGCATTGCCCAGCACGCCGCGCTGGCGGCCTTTCACCCCGAGGTGATCGCCGAGCTGGAGGAGCGCCGCGAGGAATTGCGCCGTCGGCGCGACTTTCTGGTGACGGCACTGCGGGAGCTGGGCTTTGCCATCCCGCATGTGCCGGCGGGCGCCTTCTACATTTATGCCGGGATCGAACAGCTTGCCGACGACTGTGAAGCCTTTTGCTGGGACATGCTCGAGCGAGCGGGTGTCGCGCTGACCCCGGGCACCGATTTCGGCGCCCATCTGGCGCGCCAGCGGGTGCGGTTTTCCTACACCGAACCACTCCCGCGCCTGGAACTTGCCGTGGCGCGGCTGCGCGCGGCGCTGTCCGGGTGATCTTCGCGCCACCACTGGAGGAGGGTGTCTTCCTGCGCCGCTACCGGCGCTTCTTTGCTGATGTGCGCTGCGCCGACGGCAGCGAAATTACGCTCCATTGCGCCAACACCGGGTCGATGCTGGACTGCCAGGTTCCGGGCAGCCGCTGTTGGTTTTCGCGCAGCGCTGCGCCGCGGCGCAAGCTTCCGGGCACGCTCGAAATCGTCACCACGCGCGATGGCCGTCGTGCCGGCATCAACACCCTGCGCGCCAATGCCCTGGTGGCCGAGGCCCTGGCCGCGGGCTGGATCGATACGCTGCGTGGGTACCCGAGCCAGCGGCGCGAGGTGCGCTACGGCAGTGGCAACAGTCGCATCGATTTTCTCCTCGAAGCCCGGGACCGGCCGCCCTGCCATGTCGAGGTCAAGAGCGTCACCCTGTCCCTGGGCGATGGCGTCGCGGCCTTTCCGGATGCCGTTACCCAGCGTGGCGTCAAGCACCTGCGCGAGCTGGAAACGGTCGCAGAACAGGGTGGGCGGGCGGTGCTGCTGTATTGCGTGCAGTTGAGCGACGTGGACGCGGTGGCGCCCGCCGATGCGCTCGATCCCGCCTATGGCGCAGCACTGCGCCGGGCGGCGCGGCGGGGCGTCGCGGTGCTGGCCTGGGGCTGTCGGGTCGCCGCAGAGGAGATCCGCCTGGCGGAGCCGCTGGAGGTGCGGCTCTGAGGCCAGGCCGGGTCTGCGCCCTGTTTGCGCCGGAAGTTGCGTCTGAAACGGTTACATCTTGCCGTCGATTTCGACGGTCCGGGACTTGAATTTCCAGGCGCCGCCCACCTTGACCAGCTGATCGCGGTAGCGGCCGGAGTTGACCACGCTCACCTTCTCGCCGGTCGCGACCAGGATCAGGTAGGCGTCGTGGGTGGCGGTATCGCCGCTGACCTCGACGATGTTGTCGGTGGTGCAGTGCTTGACCTTCATGGTCGGGATCATCTTGCGGGCAAAAGCCAGCAGCGCCTCCTGGCCGGCCGCGAGCTGCTTGCCGCCCATCGCGAAGGTGCCGTCGGCGGCGAAGGTCGCCACCCAGGCTTCCGGGTCGCCATAGTCGAAGGCGCGGTTGTACTGGGCGACCACATGACGGATTTCCAGTTGATCGGCAACGTTGTTCATCTCGTTCTCCTGCATGGCGGTGGTTGAAGGTGTTGGCGAAGTGCTTGTTCGGGAAATGTGCGCCTGAAATGTATCAGAGTGGCCCTTTCGCCGGAGGCTATCTTTCGCTCGGAAGCTGGCAATAAATGCTTCCCGAATGCTCCAGCACGACGATGGGCTCCAGGCGTGTGCCGGCACAGGGTCCGGCAAGGCAGAGACCGGATTCGCGGTCAAACAGGGCGCCGTGGGTCTGGCAGTGCAGATACTGGCCACTGCGGTCGAGAAACCGGTCGGGCAGCCAGTTGAGTTCGAAGCCGGCGTGCGGGCAGCGATTGCGATAGGCGTAGAGGCCGGTGGCGGTGCGCAACGCGAACAGGCTCCGGTGTCCCTCGGGCTGAAACCCCCGGGCGGCACCCGGGGGCAGGTCTTCGGATCGGCACAGCCACAGGGTGGCTGGCTCCTCAGAGGCCACGCCGCAGCGCCTCGATGCGCTCGTCCAATGGCGGATGCGACAGGAACAGGCGTGTGGCGTGCTGTTTCCAGCCGCTCGAAATGCCCAGCGCGGTGAGCGAGTCGGGCAGTGCGTTGGGCACCTGTGCCCGGGTTTCGCGTTGCAGCTTCTGCAGCGCCGCGATCATCGCGCCCCGGCTGGCGAGCTGGGCGCCCGCGGCATCGGCACGATATTCCCGCCAGCGGGAAAACGCCATGACGATGGTGCTGGCGAGGATGCCCAGCACTACCTGCAGGACCATCACTATCAGGAAGTAGCCGGCGCCCTGGCCGCGTTCGTTCTTGAACACCACGCGATCCACGAAGGAACCCAGGATGCGCGCCAGGAACATCACGAAGGTGTTGACCACGCCCTGGATCAGCGCCAGGGTCACCATGTCGCCATTGGCGACGTGGCCGATCTCGTGGGCCAGCACGGCCCGCGCTTCGTTGCGGTCGAAGCGCTCCAGCAGCCCGGAGCTCACGGCGACCAGGGCCTTGTTCCTGTTCCAGCCGGTGGCGAAGGCGTTGGCCTGCTGTGCCGGGAAGACGCCCACCTCGGGCATGCCGATGCCGGCCTTGGCGGCCAGTTCGGCCACGGTATCGACCAGCCAGCGCTGCTCGGCGGTGGCGGGCTGGTCGATGATCTGGGTGCCGGTGCCCATCTTGGCCATGGTCTTCGACAGCAGCAGGGACACGAATGACCCGGCAAACCCCATCACACCGCACATCACCAGCAGCGCGGTGAGGTTGGTATGGACGCCCTGGCTGGCCAGATAGGGCTCCAGGCCCAGGGCCTCGAAGATCACCGTGACCAGCACCAGTACGGCGACGTTGGTGGCCAGAAACAGCAGAATTCTCAGCATTTCTTGCATCTCCTTGTGGAGTCCCCGCGGGACTGCCGATTAAGATGGGGGTGGTCGTCGCAAGTTCAACGACAGGGCATTTTCGGTGGTTCAGGTCAGTGGTCAAAGCCGGGCGATCGGGCATCTTAACCGACCATCGCCGCAAGGAAAGGTTACTGCGGGTGTTGGCGAGTGCCGGGAAAAATGCCGGAAACGATGCGGGAAACGATGCGGGAAACGACGGTTGTAAACGGCTTCACGACCAGCAGTTCCACGGCGAACAGCTCGGCAAACGCAGAGGCAATATTGCGGGGCGGCCTGTACCTGGTGGCCAGCCTGCTGCTTTCCGCCTGTGCCTGGGTGCAGCCCGATCCGGCGGCGCTGCCGCGTGCCGAACTGCTCGGCATTCGCGAGCTGGATCGCGACGGCGGTGAGACCCGCCACCAGGTCACCCTGCGGTTGAGCAACCCCAGTGACCGCGAACTCCAGGTGGCCGGGCTGTCATGCTATGTGCATGTCGATGGCGTCCTCGCGGCGGAAGGTCACGCCGGTCCCCTTGCGCCTCTGCCGCCGGCGTCCGCCACGCGCATCCTGATCGAGACCCGGTCCAATGTCCTGGGCGGCCTGAAGTTGATGACCGGAATGTCCGAACCCGCGTCGCGGCAGTATCGGCTCGATGTACGCCTGCGCCGACCCTGGCGCTGGTGGCCGCTGGAGATCAAGGCCGCGGGAGAGGTGATGCTTGATCGCTGAAGACATCCTGACCGATCTGCAGATCCGTCTGGCCTTCCAGGAAGATGCCATCGCCACGCTCGATCGGCAGGTGCATGACCAGCAGCGCCAAATCGAGGTGCTGGAGCAGCGCTGTCGGTTGCTGCTCGACCGCATCAGCGAGCTGCTGGCCGATCCCGGCGATTCGGGACCAGAGCCGCCACCCCCGCACTACTGAATCCGGAACCATGGCCGTGAATCAGCCGCTTGACGCGATGGAAGAGACCCTCCTGCTCACCGGGCGGACGCAACGGCATCTCGTGCGCTGGTGCGACGAGGCCGGTGAATGTCTGCTCCATCGTGCAATCATCGCGCCCTTGAGCACGCTGCGTGAAGGTGCCGCGGCGGCGGGCATTCGGCTGTGCGTGGCCAGCGGTTTCCGGTCGTTCGAGCGCCAGCTGGGGATCTGGAACGCCAAGGCGCGGGGTGAGCGCCCGGTGCTCGACGATTGCGGTCGGCCCTGTGCCTGGGAGCGGTTGAACGAGCGTGAGCGCGTCCATGCCATTCTGCGCTGGTCGGCCCTGCCCGGCGCCTCCCGTCACCACTGGGGCACCGATTTCGATGTCTGGGATCTGGCGGCAGTGGCGCGGGATTACCCGCTGCGCCTGGAGCCGGAGGAATATGGTCCCGACGGCCCCTTTCATCGGCTCGCCGCCTGGCTCGATGCCGAGCTGGGTGCGGTCAGCGGCTTCGCCCGGCCCTACGATGGCACCACCGGGGTTGCCGCCGAACCCTGGCATCTGAGCTATCTGCCGCTGGCCGCCGGATTCGAGCGCAGGCTCACCCCGGCGCTGTTGCGCGCCACCCTGACGGCCGCGGATCTGGAGCTCAAGGAAGCGGTGTTGGCGGAGATCGGCGAGATTCATGCGCGCTTCGTCGTCACTTCCCCTGTCGCCCCTGTCGCCCCTGTCGCGCCCACGGCATTGCATCGGGGGGAGTGATGGGGGATAGTCGGGCGCCCGGGGCGGAGGCTGAGATGCAGGAAGTGGCAGATTCCCTTTGGCTGGCGATTCGCGCCGAAGCGGTGGATGCGGTGCGCGACGAGCCGCTGTTGGCCAGCTTTCTGCATCGCGCCCTGCTCAGTCACTCCAGCTTCGAATCCGCGCTGATCTACAACCTGTCCGAGCAGTTGGGCAACGCCGTGGTCTCGGCGCTCACCATCCGCCAGATCTTCGAGCAGGCACTGGTTGCGGCGCCGGAGATCGCCGCCAATGCCCGCCGCGACGTGCGCGCCTACTACGAGCGCGATCCGGCCTGTGATCGCTACCTCATGCCGATGCTGTATTTCAAGGGGTTTCATGCGCTCCAGGTCCATCGCGCCGCTCATCATCTGTGGCGCAGCGGGCGCCGCGCCCTGGCGCTCTATCTGCAGAACCAGTGCTCCGAGCGCTTCGGGGTCGACATCCACCCGGCCGCGGTCATCGGTGGCGGCATCATGATCGACCATGCCACCGGCGTGGTCATCGGCGAGACGGCCCGCGTCGGCGACAACGTTTCCATGCTCCATGGCGTGACCCTGGGCGGTACCGGCTGCCATGGCGGCGAACGCCATCCCCGGGTCGGCGAGGGCGTGCTGATCGCGGCGGGCGCCAAGCTCATCGGCCGCATCGACATCGGCGCCAATGCCCGCATCGGCGCCGGCAGCCTGGTGCTCGATCCGGTGCCGGTCGGGGCCACCGCGGTCGGGGTGCCTGCCCAGGTGGTGGGCGGCGTGGTGCGCGCGGCGGTATGACGATGGAGGGTGCCAGCCAATCCCGGCGCGGCGGTCTGGTGAAACGCCGCCTGTTCGACGCCAGCCGCTACTCACTGCAAGGTCTGCGCGCCTGTTTCCGCCACGAGGAGGCCTTCCGCACCGAACTCGGCATCGCCGCGGTGCTGACGCCCCTGGCGTTCTGGGTTGCCCGCAATGCGCTCGATCTGGTGCTGCTCCTGGGCGTGATGCTCCTGGTGCTGATCGTCGAGCTGTTGAATTCCGCGGTGGAGTCGGTGGTCGATCTCCATGGCAGCGAACGCCGGGAGTTGGCCGGCCGCGCCAAGGACCAGGGCTCGGCCGCGGTCATGCTCAGCATGGCGCTGTGCGTGCTGGTGTGGGGCGGTATCCTCTGGGAGCGCTTCGGCGGGTGAATCAGGAGCCAGGAGCCATGAATCAAGAGCAACGCTACGACCTGCTGTTTCGCGGGGATATCGTCCCCGGACGCCTGCTGGATGAGGTGAAGGCCCGCGTCCGGGAGCTGTTCCAGATCGACGATGCCCGGTTGGCAGGGCTGTTTTCGGGGCGGCCGGTGTTGATTCGCCGCGATCTCGGCACCGCGGAGGCGGAGCGCTATCGCGAGGTGCTGGCCAACGCCGGTGCCCTGGTGGAGGTGCGCCCAGCCGCCGCTGCGCCCGTCGGTGCATCGTCGCCCGCAGCACCCGCAGCACCCGGAGCACCTGAAAGTGTTCCGCCAGCGGTGGCGGTAGTAGCCAGCTCCGGCGGTGATGCGGACGCCTGGACATTGACTGCGGCCGGGGCTGACTTGCTGCGTCCCGAGGAGCGCCGCGCGCACCCGGAACTTGCGGTAGATCTCAGCCATCTTTCGGTGCAACCGCCGGGTGCCGACGTGCTGCGCCCCGAGGAACGGCGGGTGGTTGCGCCGGCCAATATCGATACCTCCCGCCTCGACCTCCAGCCCCTCGACGACTGATTTCGGTGGGATATCGGCGCAGGTCGCGTCGGGTTTCATGAACTCGGTCGCTCTCGACGACGGTGCGCAGGGCCATTATCGGTTAGCATTGCGCCGCCCAAAATTGTCGTGCCCAAAGGGGCTGCCGGCCCGTACTTCGTGGCGACGCCGGGGTTGGGCGCGGTGACGTCGGGGAGTGACCTGACGTCGATGGCGGGCCGGCCGGTCGTTCGTTCAATGAATCGTTGAATGAGCCGTTCGTTGCAAATCGGTCTGCCTGTTGCCAGATTGGTTCGTTACCCGGTCGGTCGGCTACCACGGGTCGGTCCGTTACGAGAACGATCCGTTACGAGAACGATCCGTTACAAGAACGATTGCCACGAGACCGCTCGTTACCAGCCCGCGCAGGTTTTTGCGAACATCGCGTTACCGATAAGGATTGCCACTACATGCCCGAACACTCCGCCGCCGGCACGGCCATGCGCCTGCAAGGCGTGACGCTGAAGCGTGGTGAGCGAACCGTGCTGCGCGAGCTGTCCCTGGAAATCCCGGCGGGCAAGGTCACCGCGGTGATGGGGCCGAGCGGCTGCGGCAAGACCACGGTGCTGAAACTGATCACCGGGCAGTTGCGCCCCGACGTCGGTGAGGTCTGGGTCGGCGATACCCGGGTCGACGCCCTGCGTGGCGCGGCGCTCAGCGGGTTGCGCCGCAACATCGGCGTATTGCTGCAAAACGGCGCCCTGTTCACCGATCTGACCTGCTTCGACAACGTGGCGTTGCCGCTGCGCGAGCACACCCGCCTGCCCGAAGCCCTGATCCGGCGTCTGGTGCTGCTCAAGTTGCAGACCGTCGGCCTGCGCGGCGCCGCTGCCATGTATCCGCGCGAGCTGTCCGGTGGCATGAACCGGCGGGTGGCCATGGCGCGGGCCATGGCGCTCGATCCGGCGGTGATCCTCTACGACGAGCCCTTCGCCGGCCTCGATCCGATTTCGCTCGGCGCCTCGGTGCGGTTGATCCGCGAGATCAACCGCGCGCTCGGCATCACCAGCGTGGTCATCACCCATGATGTCGCCGAGGTGCCGAAGTTCGCCGATTACTGCTGCATCATCGCCGATGGCAGGATCGCCGCCGCGGGCACGCCCGCCGAGTTGCGCGCCAGCCCGCAGGAGGTGGTGCGCCAGTTTGTCGAGGGCCTCCCGGATGGACCGGTACCCTTCCATTTCCCGGCCCGGACACTGGCCGAAGACCTGCTAGCGCTGGACGCCTGAGCCATGGCCTCTTCCGACTTCGGTAACCGTCTGTTCGCCGAACCGATCCGCGAATTCGGTCGCGCGGGCATGTTCCTGTTCACCGCCTTCACGCGGATGCGTTTTGGCCCGTTGCAGCTTGGCGAGATGCTGCGGCAGGTATATTTCGTCGGTGTCCGCTCGCTGGTGATCATCGTCATCTGCGGCTTCTTCGTGGGTCTGGTGCTGACCTTGCAGACCTACGACACCCTGACGCGCTTCGGCGCCGGCGATTCGGTCAGCACGGTGCTCGCGCTGTCGCTGTTTCGCGAACTGGCGCCGGTGCTCACCGCAATCCTGTTCGCCGGGCGGGCGGGAACCTCGGTGACCGCCGAGATCGGGCTGATGAAAGCCACCGAACAGCTCGATGCCCTGGACCTGATGGCGATCGATCCGCTGGAGCGCATCGTGCAGCCGCGGCTGCTGGCCGGCGTGCTCGCGGTGCCGGCGTTGGTCGGGGTGTTCAATGTCACTGCGTTGCTCGGCGGGGTGTTCTTCGCGGTGTTCCTGATGGGCAGCGATCCGCTGACCTTCTGGGGCAACATGCAGGCCTCGGTCGAGCTGGGCAAGGATTTCGGCGGCGGCCTGCTCAAGGGCGCGGTATTCGGTTTTCTGGTGAGCTGGCTTGCGGTCTACTTTGGCTGGAGCGCGAAGCCGACCAGCGAGGGTGTCGCGCTCGCCACCACCCAGACGGTGATCACCAGCGCCATCGCGGTGCTGCTGGTCGATTTTGTGCTGTCGGCCTTCATGCTGTAATCGGGGAACCTCTGGCCATGAAATCCTCCCATCAGATCGAATTCACCGCCGGGCTGTTTCTGCTGCTCGGTATTGCCGCGCTGGTGTTTCTCGCCATCCACGCCACCGACGGCGGCGAGCTGGACGGTGGCGGCTATCGGGTGACCGCGGAATTCGGCAATGTCGGCGGCCTCAAGCCGCGCGCCAACGTCAGCATGGGCGGGGTACGCATCGGCAGCGTCGAGAGCATCACCCTGGACCCGGAGAAATTCACCGCCCAGGTGGTGATGATCATCGGCGACCGCTATCGGCAACTCCCCGACGACACCACCGCATCGATCCTGACCAGTGGCATCCTCGGTGACCAGTACATCGGGCTCGAGCCGGGTGGTTCGCCGGATTACCTCGAAGACGGTGGCCAGATCCTGATCACCCAGTCGGCGCTGGTGCTGGAGCAGCTCATCAGTCGCTTTTTGTTCAACAGTGGTGGAGAAAAGAAGCCATGAAACCATCGCCCAACAAGCAACCCGGGTCGGGCCTGAAATCCTGGTGCTGGCTGTTGCTGGCGCTGTGCAGCCCGCTGGCGTGGGCCGAAGGCGCGCCCCCGGACATCGTCGCGGCGACCAGCGATCGCCTGTTCACCCTGGTCGAAACCAACCGCACTGGCTATCAGGCCAATCCGGCCGGCTTGCAGGAGGAGGTGCGCCGCCATCTGCTGCCCCATGTGGATACCCTGTATTCGGCGCGCTTGGTGCTGGGCCAGCACGGCCGTGGGCTGAGCGCCGACAAGGTACAGGCCTTTGCCGGTGCGCTCAGCGATCTGCTGGTGCGGCGCTACGCCGAGGGCCTGCTCGAATTCAAGGACCGCGATCAGATGCAGATCCTGCCGGAGCAGAGCGGCAATACCGAGCGCATGACCCGGGTGCGCACCAAGGTGCGCCTGACCAGCGGCAGCGAGGCGGCGGTGGACTATGTATTTCGCCGCCAGGACGGTACCTGGCGGGTGTTCGACGTGATCATCGAAGGCATCTCCTACGTGGCCACCTTTCGCACCCAGATCGGCGAGGAAATTCGCCGCGACGGCTTCGACAAGGTGCTGGCGCGGCTCGAATCCGGCGAGTTGCAGCTCGAGGCGGCGGAGCATGACGAGGCTGCCTGAGATCGCTCCCGAGCAGTTGTGCCTCGACGGTGAGTTCACCGTCGAGGCGGTCACCGCCTGCTACGGACAGAGCCTGCCCTGGCGTCGCGCAGGCAAGTTGCCCGCGGTGGTCGATCTGGCCGCGGTCACCCGCATCGATTCCAGCGCCCTGGCGTTGCTGCTCGAATGGCAGTCCTGGGCCAGGGCACGTGGTGCCACCATCGAATTTCGCCAGCCACCGGCGGCGCTGCGTACCTTCGCCAGCCTCAGCGCGGCCAGTGAACTGCTGGGCTGGACGGAGCCCGACGCGGAGTCCTGAAGGAGTAAATCTGCAATGAAATGCCTGTCACTGCCGCAGCCGCGGCCACTGTCTCTGCCGTTGCGTCGGCCACTGTCTCTGCCGCTGCGTCGGCCACTGTCTTTGTCCCTGCTGCTGCTGGGGCCATTGCTCGCGGCCTGCGCCGCCACCCCGGCCACCAAACCCGATCCCGCCGACCCCTGGGAGGGCTACAACCGTGCCATGTACGGCTTTAACCGTGCGCTCGACAAGGCCGTATTGCGGCCGGTGGCGCGCGGCTATGACTGGATCACTCCGGAGCCGGTGCAGCGCGGCGTCGGCAACGTCTTCACCAACCTGCACTATCCCGTGGTGGTGCTCAATCTCGCGTTGCAGGGCCGGCCGGCCGACAGCGGCATCGCGCTGGGCCGGTTCGCCGTCAACAGCACCTTCGGCGTGGTCGGCATCTTCGATGTCGCCACCCGTTGGGACATCCCCGCCTACGCAGAGGATTTCGGCCAGACGCTGGCGGTCTGGGGCTGGCGCGACAGCCGCTACCTGATGCTGCCGCTGCTCGGCCCCTCGACGCTGCGCGATGGCCCGGCGCGCGGCGTCGATTGGATGACCGACGTCGCCGCCGCCTGGGTGCGCGACGAGGTCGGCTATGGTCCGGCGGTGGTCCAGGTGATCGATACCCGGGCGGGGCTGCTGGATCGTGAAGCCGATCTCGAAGAGGCCTACGACGAGTACCTGTTCGTGCGCGATGCCTGGCTACAGCACCGCCACTTCCTGATCGACAACGGCCAATCCGAAACGCCCGATTACGAAGAATTCCTCGAAGACGGCGAATAGTCCTTTTGGTCTGCCCGGGCTGGCCAGCCCTTCGAGGGCTCAGTCCATCGAGGGCTCAGTCCAGCATGGCCCCAGTCCACCAGGTCTCAGTCCAGCATGGCCTTGAGCGCCGCCAGCGAGGCGTTGGCCTGCTGGCGCTGGCGCTCCGGCGACAGGGGTTCGCCAAAGCCCTCGCGCTCCAGTTCGTTTTCCGGCAGCTCATCGAGAAAGCGGCTGGGCGTGGTCTCCTGGGTTTCGCCGAACTGGCGGCGGCGCCCCGCCAGCGTCAGGGTCAGGGTTTCCCGGGCGCGGGTCAGGCCGACGTAGGCCAGGCGCCGCTCCTCGGCGATGTCGCCACTGTCGATGCTGTTGCGGTGGGGCAGCAGCCCTTCCTCCATGCCGAGCAGAAACACATGGGGAAATTCCAGCCCCTTGGCGGCGTGCAGGGTCAGCAGTTGCACGCGATCCGCGTCCACCGCTTCGGCCTGCCGGTCGAGGATGTCCACCAACAGCAGGCGTCCGATCGCCGCTGCCAGATCCGGCTCGCCGGCGTCCTCGGCCTGGCGTGCCAGCGCGTTGGCGATCTGGGTCAGCAGCAGTTCGACATTGCGCAGGCGTGCCTCGGCGGCCGCGTTGCTGCTGGCGTTCTGCGTCACCCAGCCGGCGTAGTCCATGTCTTCCAGCATGGTGCGGATCGCGCCGATGCCGCCGCTTTTGCAGTCTTCGGCACTGCGTTCGAACCAGACCCGGAAGCGGTGCAGCCGCTCCCGCGCGGCGGGTTCGAGCAGCGCACCCAGGCCGAGTTCGCCGCAGGCGGCATAGAGCGACAGCCCGCGCTGGGCGGCGTAGCTGCCGAGCTTCTCCAGCGTGGTGGGGCCGATCTGGCGGCGCGGCGTATTGATGATGCGCAGGAAGGCGGTGTCGTCGTCCGGGTTCACCAGGAGGCGCAGGTAGGCGAGTAGATCGCGGATCTCGGTGCGCGCATAGAACGAGGTGCCGCCGCTGAGCTGGTAGGGGATGTCGAGCAGACGCAGCTTCATTTCCACCGGTCGCGCCTGGTGATTGCCGCGGTAGAGCACCGCGAAGGCGCCCAGCGGCAGGCCGCGGCGCACGCGCAGCTGGAGGATCTCGTTGACCACCCGCTCCGCCTCCGCCTCCTCGCTGGCGCAGCGGATCACCCGTACCGGCTCGCCCAGGCCGCGATCGCACCACAGCGTCTTGAGGAACAGGTGTTCGTTGTTGGCGATCAGCGTATTGGCCGCCTGAAGGATGCGCGCCGAGGAGCGGTAGTTCTGCTCCAGCTTGATCACCTCCAGATCGGGGAAATCCCGTTGCAGCTCGGTGAGGTTTTCCGGCCGCGCGCCGCGCCAGGAGTAGATCGACTGATCGTCGTCGCCGACCACGGTGAGCTGGCGGTGATCCGCCGTCAGCAGGCGGATCAGCTCGTACTGGGCGCGATTGGTGTCCTGGTATTCATCGACCAGCAGATGGCGGATGCGCCGCCGCCACTGATCGAGCCGCTCGCGGTGGTCGCCGAACAGGCGCACCGGGAGCAGGATCAGATCGTCGAAATCCACCGCGTTGTAGGCGGCGAGTGCCTGCTGATAGGCGCGATACAGCTCGGCGAGTTTCTGCTCCGCGGCATCCGCGGCGGTCGAGCGCGCCTGTTCGGGGCTCACCAGCAGATTCTTCCACTGCGAAATGCGGGCCTGCGCCCAATCGAGCGGAGCATCCTCGACCGCGACCTGAATCTGCTGGAGCAGATTGCGCGTGTCGTCGGCATCGAACAGGCTGAACCCCGGACGCAGGCCGAGCAGGCCCAGTTCGCCGCGCAGGATGTCGAGTCCGAGCTGGTGAAAGGTCGACACCCGCAGCCCGCGCGCCTCGCTGCGCGACAGACGCCCGGCGATACGCTGCTTCATCTCCCGCGCCGCCTTGTTGGTGAAGGTCACCGCGGTGATGTGGCGCGCCGCCACCCGGCCCGTGGCGACCAGATGGGCGATGCGGTGGGTGATCACGCTGGTCTTGCCGCTACCGGCGCCGGCGAGCACCAGCAGCGGGCCGCCCTGATGATGAACCGCGCGGTTCTGTTGCGGATTGAGGGACTGCATGGGGACGGGCGGTGCGTGAAGGGCGCGGATTCTAGCAGCCTGTTGAAAAACTGCTGCGGTGGGCCATCTGCGGCGTTGCGCGGTGCTCGCTCCCTCGCCTATCTACTTGATATGTCTCGGTCGCTGCGCGCCGTGCGCCTGGCAGCTGGCCATCCTCGCGACGCTTTTCAACAGGCTGCTAGCAGCCCGTCGCGGTTTGCCGAGCGGGGGGCTGGCGGTTGTCTCACTGGCCATCGCCGATGGCCCATGGGCAGAACCCGCTATGTCACCTGCTGCCGGGTCAAGTCAGCGCCGATCCAGGCTGGGTTCGACTCCGACTCCGACTCCGACTCCGACTCCGGCCGCTGCACCTCACCGTATGCCGGATCCATTCGACTCTGGGGTCCTTGAAGGTCGGGCAAGGTAAAGGGTTCGCAGTGGCTCATGGGCAATTCAACTCAATTGCGCAACGCGCCAGATGGAGGTGGCCTGATCGGCCATCCACGTCTGCCGGGCGGCGATGCGCTCGGGCGTCCATTCGGCGTTTTCGTCGGCGATACGGCGCGTGGTGGCAAAGCCGCTATGCCGATAGGCTTCGCGCTTGGCGGCGTATTCCTTGTTGCCGGCATCCCGGTTGTTGCCGGCTTCCATCAGGGTCATGTTGCCGAGCCGGTAGAGCAGGGCGTCGGCCTCGTCGTTGCTGAAGCCGCCCCAGCCGTCCGGCGCGTTTTGCGGCAGCACGTGTTCGATGTTGAAGGCGTCGCTGGTGAAGCTGTAGTCCTGACCCGAAAGGTGCCGCTCCAGCGTGCACAGGATGAAGCGCACCACGCGGTTGTTGCGGGCATCGGTGGTGCGGATGTTCTTGTCGGCAAAGGCGGTGCGAAAGGCATTGTCCTCGACATAAATGCCGCGCATGGCCAGTAGCGTGGAGCCAAGCTGGGTGAGTTCGCCTCTGGCGATGCGTTCGGCCACGGCGTTGTAGGTGCGTTCCTGCTCGGCGGTGCTGTAGGCGCCGATGACGTTGTAGCGCAGGGAGATGACCATTACGGCGCGCAGCAGGCCGGTGAAATCGGCGGCATCGAACAGCCGCCGCGACGCCAGCAACAGCGGAAAGGGCTGCCGCACGCGGAAGGTTCTGAGAACGCCGGCCAGGTGCTTGTCGTCCTGCGACCAGTCCGATGCCTCGGGCGAGGACAGCGCCAGATAGGTATCGAGGTCCTGCTCCATGCCGCGCAGCAGTTGAAAGACCGCCTCGCGGTCGGCGACTTTCTGGCGGATGGTCTTGAACAGGTCCGCCTGCCGCGCAAAGCTGTGCCGGCTGTTCCAGTGGACGCGCAGAAAGTCCGGAAAATTTTCCGCTTGCAGGCGGCCGACGATGTCTTCCCAACGGTCTTCCAGGTTGCGCAGCTCGTGGTCGGTTTCGCCGCCGCGGTCAAGCACCGAAAACAGGTAGTTCTTCAGTAGGTCGGTGGCGGAAAGCCGCACGCCGCGGGCGTTGAGCGTCTCGAACACCTTGTAGGCGTTCAGTTCGTCCGTGACCGTGATGACGGTGAAGAAAAGTCGGTCGCTGACATCTTCGATCAATTGCGCGAGGCGCTTGCCTTCGTCACCGGTGCTGGCCCTGAGGTAGTTCGCGACCTGACGGTCGAACCATTCGAAGGCCTTGCGCAACAGGTGCTCGGATGCGCGCAGGTTGCGTTTGGGCAGGTGGCCGAGCGGCACCAGATAGTTCTGGTAATAGCCGTTGTTGTTGCGGTTGAGGGTGAGTTTGGGCCGCGCAATCAGGGTGACCGGATCCAGATAGCCCACATAGGTTTGCCGGATCTGGTCCAGCCGGCGCTGGTTGGCCTCTGGCTCCTGGCCGGTTTCGACGAGGTGTTGCAGGTTTTTCAGCACGGCCAGCACGATGAGGCTGATGGTGGTCAGGCGCTGCTGGCCGTCGATGACGTCGAAGCTCTTGTCGTCGGCCGATTGCAGGACCAGGTAGCCCATGTAGTGCGCGGGTTCGCCATCCACCCTGAGCGTGCCGAGGATGTCCGCCCACAGGTCTTCCCAATGGTCATTTTCCCAGCTGTAGTCGCGCTGGAAGCGCGGAATGCGGTAGGTCAGACCGTTGCCGATCAGTTTGCGAAAGGTGTTGTTTTCCGTCTTGAAATTGGTGGCAGCCATGACTCGCTCCGTTTCTTGCTCGGTCGCTTCGCCCGGGGGTGTGGCTATCCCGGCTTCCGCCTGGCTCGGCATCGATGTCTTCGAACCGGCGCAGCGGTCGGCATTTGTAGGCGCGGCGGCCAGCATAGCAGCCGGAGCCGGATTTGCTGCCGCTCCCGAAGCCCTCCCGAGTCCCTCCCGATGCATGGACAGCTGCGGGTGAGGCGCTGTGCAGAAATTCCTACAATGGCGCCTTTTCTTCGGGGAGCCTTCCATGGCCGATGAACAGCCGGTCGATCAACTCCATGCCGACCTCGCGCGCCGCTGCGCCGCGGTCATCGTCGAGCGCGATCCGACGGTGGCGCGGCTCGGCATTGCG
>DASUDS010000073.1:0-4351 GCA_036275455.1 Porticoccaceae bacterium | reverse complement strand
CACGCCGTCGCGATCCTGGTCGGCGACCCGGTACTTCGCGTCATAGCCGCTGCGGTGGAGCTGCTCGAAGGTGCAGCCCTTGGTGCGCTGGCCCAGTTCCTCGGCGCTCAGGCCCGCGGCGGCCACCAGACCCAGGGGAATAGCGCTGTCCATGCCCGGGATCACGTAGGTGTCGTTGCCGGCGGCATCGCGCTTGATGGTCGGCGCGCGGTCGCGGTACTTGGGATCGATGTAGTCGGAGTAACAGTTGGCCGGCTCGACGATGTGCGAGTCGGCGGAAATCAGGCCAAAACCCAAGCTGCTCATGATGAGGTGCTCCCTAGCGATCGGAGAAGGTCAAAGGAAGAGAATTCCGCCGGCGCTTGCGGCGGTCCGGCCCTGCGCTACCAGACGGCAACTCTAGTTACCGCCGGTTAGCATCGCATCGAATCTATGCAAACGATCGCCGCAATGCAACCCCGGCGCACCGCCGCCAGGCGACCAGGATGACAACAAAAACCCCGCTCGCGCGGGGTTGTGGCAGCGGGAGCTCTGCGGCAGATCAGGCCTTTATCTTGTCGGTGAAGTGCGGCCAGACGTGCTTGGTCATCAACTCCAGATGACGCATCATCGGTTTTTGCGGCAACAGTTCGTTGTAGCTCATCATCCAGAAGTAATCGACTGGCAGCTCCTTGAACAGCGCTTCCAGCTTGCGCTTCACGGTATCGGGGCTGCCGTAGATCACCAGCCCGCGCTCGACCAGAGACTCGAAGTCGTTCCTGACCGTCATCGGGTCTTCGCCGGGCAGGGCGATCGCCGCATTGAAACCGAACGGCTGGAAGAACTTGCACCACAGGAAGGTGCCCGCATCCAGCGCCAGCGCCTTGGCTTCGGCATCGGTGTCGGCGCAGACGATTTCGCGGGTGATGCCCATCCTGGCACCGAGTCGCTGGGACTTGCCGGTGGTCTTCTCCAGCTCCTCCTGAGCGGCGCGAAACTGGCTCTTGGCCGCCTCCATGTCGCCGGCGATGATGGAGATCGGCGACACATTGTGGCGCATCGCCCAGCGGATGGTGCGTTCGGAAAAGCTGAACGGCTGGAACAGGTCCGGGATGCGCTTGTTGTAGGTCTTGGGCGCGATGCCGATCTCGCGAATGATGCCGTTGTCGTCGATGCCCTGGCCGAATTCCTTGCTCACTTCCACCGCCGGCCAGTAGATGTCGGCGGGCGGAATCTGCCAGTGCTTGCCCTGGTGCGAGAAGGTGTCGTTGTGCCAAGCCTTCATGATGATCTCGAAGTGCTCCTCGTAGAGCTCGCGCTTGGTCTCCTCGTACAGCTCGGCATGGGCACCATCGTTGCGGCGCAGCGCCTCGAAGCGCTGACCGATCACGTTGACCCAGCGCGATTGATAGCCGCGCGCAAAGCCGGCGAAGGCGCGGCCCTGAGTCATCTGGTCGAGAATGGCGATGTCCTCCGCGACCCGGATCGGATGCTGGGACGGCAGCACGTTGCCGAGCTGGCCGACGCGCAGGCGCCGGGTGTGCAGGCCCAGATAGAGGTCGAGCATGATCGGGTTGGTGGAGACCTCCTCGCCCTCGATGTGAAAGTGGTGCTCGGTGAAACCGAAACCGTAATAACCCGCTTCATCGAGAAAACGCGACTGCTCCACCAGGTTTTTCAGCATGGTCTGGTAGAGGTCGGTGCGCACCCCGGCCATGCCCTTTTCGATCTCCGCCCGTGGGCCGATGGTTGGCATTGAAAATACGCCGACTTCCATTTTCTTCTCCCCTGTAGTGATTGCACCGTTCCATCGACGGCGCGATGTTGTGAAATCATTTTTTTTAAGCAACAGACGCAAGCAGAATCAAATTGCCCCGCCTTGGCGGGGCACGCTCGGCATCAGCAAGCGGTGGCACCGCCGTCCACCACCATGGCATGGCCGGTGACGAAGGAAGCCTGGTCCGAGCACAGCCAGACCGCGGCCTCGCCGATCTCGGTGGGCACCCCGAAGCGGCCGATGGGCTCGAAGCCGATCATCGCCTGCTCCAGTTTCGGATTGGTGGAAAACATCCGCTCCAGCATCGGGGTGCGGATCACCCCCGGGCACACCGCATTGACGCGAATGCCCTTGGTGGCATATTCCAGCGCCGCCGTCTTGGTCAGACCGACCACGCCATGCTTGGCCGCGACATAGGCACCGGCATTCTTGGAGCCGACGAGACCGGCGATCGACGCGGTGCTGACGATGGCGCCCGGTCCGCCCTGGGCCAGGAACTGCTTGATCTGATTCTTGAGGCAGAGAAACACGCCCTTGAGATTGACGTTGTAGTTGAAGTCGAAATTTTCTTCGGTGCATTCATGGATGCGGGTCCAGGCTCCCTCGACCCCGGCGTTGTTGTAGGCGCAATCGAGCCGCCCGTAGGCAGCCACCGTGGCTTTCACCAGGTTTTCCACCTCGGCAGCTTTCGCTACGTCGCAGCGCACGAACACTGCCTCGCCACCGGCGTCGCGGATCAGCTTCACGGTCTCGGCACCCGGTCCCTCCTGGAGATCGGAAACCACCACGCTGGCACCCTCGCGCGCGAAGATCTGCGCCGCCGCCCGACCGATGCCGCCGGCCGCGCCGGTCACCAGCGCTACCTTGCCTGCCACTATGCCTGCCATATCACTTACTCCTCGTTTGCTTCAGATTGAACATGGGATGGAATCTCAGACCACCCGCGGTGCGGGCCGCGCGGGAATCGGCTCGGCGTGCAGCACCCCGGAGCGCATCAGTTCCTGAATCCGGCCGACGCTGTAGCCGATCTCGCCCAGCACCTCGGCGTTGTGTTCGCCCAGATAGGGCGCCTCCAGATCCAGATGCCCGGGAAATTCGGAAAAGCGCAGCGGATTGCCTGGCGCCTGAAAGCTGCCCAGGGTGCGGTCGTAGATGGTGCGCACCGTCTC
This sequence comes from Porticoccaceae bacterium, assembly GCA_036275455.1. Classification (GTDB taxonomy): domain Bacteria; phylum Pseudomonadota; class Gammaproteobacteria; order Pseudomonadales; family Porticoccaceae; genus JAGPUQ01. The sequence continues at coordinate 1,426 of DASUDS010000073.1, read as the reverse complement.
GCGCTCGATCAGGTGCGGATGCCGGCAGGCCTGTTCGACGGTGAGGATGGGCGCCACGGGAATGTGGCCTTCTTCCAGGATGCGGATCGCCGCCTCGTCGCTCTCCTGCGCCTGGAGCCATTCCTCGATGATGGCGATCAGCTCCCGCTGATTCTTCGCCCGCGATGCGTTGTCGATGTAGCGCGGATCCTCGGCCAGTTCCGGCCGCCCGATCAGGTCACAGAATTTCGGCCACAGGTGCAACAACGGCAGCAGGAACAGGTAGGAATCCTTGCTCTTGAAGATCCCGGCCGGGGCCACCGCGTAGTGGTGCGAGCCCGAGCGCGTGGGATTGATCGCGCCCCGGCTGCACGACCAGGCCTGTACGTTGACCTCGTGGTAGTGAAAATAGCTGTCGAGCAGGGAGATATCGAGGTATTGGCCCTTGCCGGTGCGCTCGCGATAGAGCAGCGCAAAACCGATGGCACAGGCGGCGTGCACGCCGGTGCTGACGTCACCGATCGCCGCCATGGGAAACGACGGCGGCCGGCCCGGATCGCCGATCATGCTGGTGATGCCGGAGTAGGCCTGACCGATGTTGTCGAAGCCGGGCAGATGGGCGAGCGGCCCGCTCTGGCCAAAGGCCGAGATGGAGCACATCACGATCTCCGGATTGACCGCCTTGATCGCCTCGTACCCGAGGCCCAGCCGCGCCATCACCCCCGGCGCGAAATTCTCGATCAGCACGTCGCAGTGCCGGGCGAGATCCTTGACCAGGGCGATCCCGTCGGCGCTCTTCAGATCCACCGCGAGGCTGCGCTTGCCGCGGTTCTGCTGCACATAGTAGGCACTGCGTCCGTCCGCGCCGAGGAAGGGAAACTTGCGGCTGGGGTCACCGCCGGGCCACTCCACCTTGATCACCTCGGCACCGGCTTCGACCATCACCCGGGTCGCGGCCGGGCCGGCCAGAAACTGGGTGAGATCCAGCACCCGATAACCGTCGAGGACATGCTTCATGGGAGGAACCTCTGCGTTGTTATGTGGGATCGGTGCGGCCGCAGACCGCCCGTTTTTGTAATCCCGGGCAGCTTACCCGCACCCCCCCGGCTGTCAATCGAGCACCTCGACCGGCGCGCGGTTTGCCGTATCATGGCGCCCCCGAACATGACAATCGGTTGACGCGGGTCGCGACAACAGCGCCCGCGCGACTGCTGGAGGACACCGTGCAGACACTCGCCATCACCCCGGATCTGATCTACGAAAAGAAGGGCAAGCTCGCCTATCTGACCTTCAACCGTCCCGGCGAGATGAACTCCATCACCCCGGAGATGCTGGACGACCTCGAAGTGGTCACCGAGGATTTCAAGCGCGACAACGAACTGCTGGTGCTGATCGTCACCGGCGCGGGCGACAAGGCGTTCTGCGCCGGCGCCGATCTCAAGAAGAC
>DASUDS010000072.1:0-8126 GCA_036275455.1 Porticoccaceae bacterium | reverse complement strand
GCTGGCCTGGTTCGAGGGCCGCGCTGACGTCAACGAGGAGCAGCAATGAGCGCATTCGACTGGGATCTGTTCGTCATCGGCGCCGGTTCCGGCGGCGTGCGCGCCGCGCGCATGGCGGCCCAATACGGCGCCCGGGTGGCGGTCGCCGAATACCAAGCCCTGGGCGGCACCTGCGTCAACGTCGGCTGCGTGCCCAAGAAACTGTTCGTCTACGCCGCCGAGTTTGCCCACGAACTCGCCGCGGCGCGCCACTACGGCTGGCAAACCCAGCCGCCCGGTTTCGACTGGGCGACGCTGCGCGACAACAAGACCCACGAAATCGCACGCCTCAACGGCATCTACCAGAAACTGCTGGAAAATTCCGGCGCCACCATCCTGCGCGGCCGTGCCAGTCTGGTCGATGCCCACACGGTGGCCGTGGGCGACGCGCGTTACAGCGCCAGAAACATTCTCATCGCCACCGGCGGCCAGCCCTTCGTGCCGGAGTTTCCCGGCCGCGAGCACGTGCTCTGCTCCGACGACATGTTCCATCTGCCGGAGCTGCCCAAACGCATCGCCATCGTCGGCGGCGGCTACATCGCCGTCGAATTCGCCGGCATCTGCAACGGGCTCGGCGTCGCCACCGAGCTGATCCATCGCGGCAACCGCCTGCTGCGCGGCTTCGATGGCGAACTCGGCGAAACCCTCGCCCGGGAGATGACCAAGCGCGGCATCCGGCTTCACTTCGATGCCCAGGTCGAGCGCGTGGCACAAACCGGTGACGGATTGCGCGTGACCCTGAACGGCGGCGCCGAACTCACCGTCGATCAGGTGCTCTACGCCACCGGGCGGCGGCCCAACACCGCGGGGCTGGGTTTGGAAAACACCCGCGTCGAAACCGACGCACGCGGCGCCATCCGCGTCGACGACGACTTCCGCACCGCCGAGCCCAGCATCCATGCGCTCGGCGACGTCACCGGGCGCATCGAACTCACCCCGGTGGCGATCCGCGAAGCCATGGTGCTCACCGCCAACCTGTTCGGCGCGGGCGGGGGGCGCATGAATTACGAGAACATCCCCAGCGCCGTATTCAGCCAGCCCAGTATCGGCACGGTCGGCCTCTCCGAAGAACAGGCGCGCCAGCGCTTCGCCAACGTAAAAATTTTTCGCAGCGAATTCCGCCCGCTGAAAGCAACGCTCGGCGGCGACGACCGGGTGCTGATCAAGCTGGTGATCGACGCCGACAGCGACCGCGTGCTCGGCTGCCACATGCTCGGCGATCACGCCGGCGAGATCATCCAGGGCTTCGCCGTGGCGGTGCAGATGGGCGCCACCAAGGCCGACTTCGACCGCACCCTCGGCATCCATCCGACGGTGGCGGAGGAGTTTGTTACGCTGCGGTGAGGAGGACAAAGGAAAGAGAGCGTTGATAAATGGGATTATTGCAATGGCGTCCATTCCTCGATCCTCTGGTTCGAGTGGAAACCGTTACGCTGCTTCGCCCGCTTTGGGAATCGTCTCCTGTCGCGAAGTCCGCGACGGCGTGGGCTCCGTTGAGATCGCCTCTTGTTAGAAGACACGATGTGCCAAAACTTTCCCAGGAAAAAATATCCGTAACTTATGACAACACGAGTAAGCCAGCAATACCCTGAGCTTCTGCACTACACCACGCTTGAAGGGCTGGGTGGAATCCTTTCGTCGGGGTGCATTTGGGCAACCGACGCCGCTTACCTTAACGATTCCAGTGAGATCACCCATTTTTTTGACGAGCGGCTGCGAACGTTGATCGCGAGGGACGCTCGTAAGTACGCAATTGAACTGGCCCGTACTCCTGAGTACTTGGAGCACATGATCAACGCCGGGGGGATCGACAAGCTCGTCGACCAGGAAACCGATGCCTGGTATTCCGTGTTGCGCCGAGTCACACTCGAAATGAATCGGCCATTTGTGCTTTCCCTCAGCGGTCCTAGCGATGCGCGAGTACAGCACAGTGGTCTGCTCAGTCAGTGGCGTGGCTATGGCGGGGGCGGTGGATACGCTCTCGTCCTCGATACGCTGGAGCTCGAAGCCATGCTCGGGGTCGAAGCTCAATCACATCTGTACGCGCATGTCCAAATCGGCGACGTTTACTATCACGGCATCGAATCGAAAGACCAACCTGCCGCGCCCGATATCGCTGAGTATGAGGAGATTGTTCGTCAAGGAGTCTCCCGAATGATGCGAGGCGGATCGGCTGAGGAAACAGAACAGTTCTACGAAGCAGTCACGGCCCTCTCTTGCATGTGCAAGCACTGGGGCTTTTGGGAAGAGAGGGAAATTCGGGTCGTGGTCGTACCTGCGAGCGACGAAGTTTCCTCTGCGAAGGGACAAAAATCGCCACCGCGCAAGGAAATCAAGTCATTTCTTCGCTGTGAGAAATACATACCGTACGTCGAACTTTTCGCTCCGTTAGGTCAAACAGATGAAAGAAGCAAACTACCCATCAAGCGCGTCATAGTTGGTCCTCACAAGAACCGTGAACCGCACGCCGACTCTGTGCGAGAGCTGCTTGCGAATAATGGCTACGCTGCCGAAGTCGTGCAATCAGAAATTCCGTACATCGGACGGTAGGCAGCACTTTCTAACTCTTCGGCTCAGGTGGAAACTTCTACGCGACTGCCCCAGTCTTTGTGCGTGTACTCGCGGATTTCGGTTGACTCGCCTCCTGTTTGGCCGCAAGACATGGGTGTCGGTTTATTTGACAACGATTTCTAAGTGTTGGCATCATGGCCAACATGAAGGCCACAGAGCTGTTCCGCCAGCGCATCGTCTATGCCGAGAACAAGTTTGCGGAACTGGTTCTCTGGCGGCTTCCCCGGCCCCTGGCGGCGTCAAGACATTCCTTCAAATACCGGTTGGCCTATGTCGTCAATGCGGAATGCGTACTCCGTTATGACAATGAGGCCGGCAAGGGAGACCACCGGCATTGGGGCGGCGAGGAGTCCCTATACAACTTCTCCACACCAGAGAAGTTATTGGCCGATTTCCAGCGTGATATCGCGAGGTGGGATCATGAAAACAGTGATTCTTGAGGTACGAGCCCCGGACGAGGCCATGGCTGGGTTTGCCGAGGCCTGGAATACGGGCAAGTCGCAGAAGACTGCCCGCATCAGCTTTGCCTCTCCGGAGCTGCTCTGGAAGGTGCTGACGGCCAGGCGCTGGGCGCTGCTCAAGGCGCTGTGTGGCGCCGGTCCCGTTTCCATTCGGGAGGCCGCGCGCCGGGTCGAGCGCGACGTCAAGGGCGTCCATGGGGATGTGGTTGCCTTGCTGGAGGCCGGCCTCCTCTCCAGGACGGCGAAGGGCGCCATCGAGTTTCCCTACCAGGCCGTGAAGGTGGAATTCCTGCTTCAGGCAGCCTGATTGGGAATTGGTGTTAGGCCTGCCCGCGCCGGGGTTTGGTCTGCGCGGCAGCGGTGCGGACGAACAGGAAACGCCAATAGTCCTGCCATCGGCAAACCCGCGTTCAATATCGAGGAACTGCATGCGACACCGTGAGATTCACCGCACCCATCACAGCGGCTGGCTGCGCGCCGCGGTGCTCGGCGCCAACGACGGCATCGTGTCCACCGCCAGTCTGGTGCTGGGCGTGGCGGCATCCGGCGCGGACACGCGGGCCATGCTGGTGGCGGGGGTCGCCGGGCTGGTCGCCGGCGCCATGTCGATGGCGGCCGGTGAATATGTCTCGGTCAGTTCCCAGGCCGATACCGAGCGCGCGGATCTCGAACGCGAACGCCGGGAGCTGGTGGAGACGCCGGAGCTGGAGCACGCGGAGCTGACGGCGATCTACGTGCAGCGTGGTCTCGATGAAACGCTCGCGGCGCAGGTCGCCACCCAGCTCACGGCGCACGATGCCCTGGGCGCCCATGCGCGCGACGAGCTGGGCATTACCGAGGCGCTGGCGGCCAGGCCGGTGCAGGCGGCGCTGGCATCCGCGGCCACCTTCGCGGTGGGTGCCGTGCTGCCGTTGCTGCTGGTACTGGTGCTGCCGAACTCGGCTCGGCTGTGGGGGCTGGGCGGGGGTTCGCTGGTCTGTCTGGGTCTGCTCGGGTTCGCGTCGGCGCGCACCGGCGGCGCGCCGGCGATCAAGGCCACGGCGCGTGTCACCTTCTGGGGGGCACTGGCGATGGCGCTGACCGCGGCGATAGGCGCGCTGTTCGGCGTCGCCGCCTGAATCCGCAGCGCCACCTCCGAGAATCCCTCCCCCCGGCAGTGTTCGGGCATTGAGTGGTTCCGCAGCATCGCGTTTGTGTCACTGAACGGATGCTGCCTTCGACGAAGATGCGTACCACCGCGAGGAATTCGGCGTTCTGGTCTTCGCGCGGCGCGCGACTGCTCAACGGGGGCGAGTTGCTCCGAACAGGTCGGTCGGTTGGCGCTGCGCGCGGCCCAGCCCTCGTTCCAGCGGACCCGCGCTTCGTATGGCTGCCGCCCACTCGCGCTTGGCGGTAAGCTGCGCTTGCCGAAAATCATCCGGGACTTGGCCCAACTCGCGCCCCGGTAGCTACCGGCTATTCAGTCCCGAGTGTCTACAAGGCAAACAAATCATGACGCTGACATTCGTCGCATCGCTCTCCGCGACCGCTCTGTTCCTTGGCATGCTGACGTTTTTTGAGGCGGGCAGATACGTTGGCAAAGTGCGACTGAAGCGCGATCCGGACGGCGCCGCGACCGGTGCCGGCCCGGCGGAAGCCGCGGTGTTCGGCTTGCTCGGCTTGCTGTTGGCGTTCACGTTCTCGGGTGCCGCATCGAGATTTGAAGTCCGGCGACACTTGATCACCGAAGAAGCCAACGCGATCGGCACGGCCTACCTGCGGGTTGGCCTGCTGCCGAGCGACGCACAGCCGGAAATGCGGCAGTTGTTTCGCCGTTATCTTGACGACCGCGTAGCGAGCTATCGTTACCCCGAGGATGAGACCGTCACTCAAGCAGGCGTATCCGACGCAGCCGCCTTGCAGGCAAGGATCTGGGCGATGGCGGTAGCTGCGAGCCAACGAGATGCCTCCGGGAATGCGGCGAAGGTCCTGCTTCCCGCGTTGAACGAGATGTTCGACATCGCGACGACCAGGTTCATGGAAAGGGAGAATCATCCACCACGCGTCATCTTTGTCCTGCTCGCAGGCTTGAGCCTCGTCAGTTCCCTGCTTGTGGGCTACGTCACGAGCGCGACCAGGACGCGAAACTGGCCTCCCTTGCTGATTCTGGCCGCGACCCTGTCTCTCACCTATTATGTGATCCTCGATCTTGAATTCCCGCGCCAGGGCTTGATCCGTGTTGACGCGGCAGACCACATTCTTGCCGAACTCCGGAAGACCATGCGGTGAGGTTGCATGGCGTGCACCCGAAACTACCTGCTCCTCTGAGCGATCCTGGAGATAGGTGGCAACAAAGTCCGAGGGCATGAGGTAGAACCCCCGTCGCACGAAACCCGGCCGGGGAGAATGACATTTATTTATTGCCGCCTCCTCAGACATTACCTCGTCGTCGGATATTACCGCGTCGTCAGGGCCGCTCGACGCGCCGATCGGTGAGCTTCTTGGCGTTCCTGATGAAGTCGGCGTCGAAGGTCTTCATCGACTCCTGGTCCTTGCTCCGGGCCAGATGAAAGGCGTCGACGAAGTCGAGCCCACCTTCATGCCAGTCGATGACCTGCGCAATGAGTTGCCCGTCGCTCACCGTCACGTTGGGCAGTCCACATACAAGGCGCAGGGCGGTGCATATCTCCGTGGGGGTCAAGTCGAAGGCGGCGCGGAGGACCCATTCAGTCTCGAGGAGGACTGTGTCCGGGATATGGATGTCCTCGGCGGCAAAAAGTCTGTGGCTGGCCTTGCTCTGTGCCGGGTGATCGTCGATCAGGAGCCGTACCAGCACGTTGGTATCAATGGCGATCACGCCACTTCCTCCGCACGTCCGCGATCAGGGCGGCCTTGATCTCTGTGTCGGTTCTCGAGGTTGCCCGGCCCTTGAACATGCCAAAGACCTCGGCGAGGCCCGCGGGGGCGAAGGGGGCCTTGGGCTTCAGAAGCAGCCCGTCGCCGGTGTCGATCACCATCAGTTCCAGCCCAGGCTCCCAGCGATGGGTGCTCCGCAAGGCCTTGGGTATGATCACCTGACCCTTGCTGGAGAGTTTGGTGGTTTCCATGAAGATCCGTCTCGCAAGTAAGACAAAAGTAAGACTATGATGGCCGGGAGGGCCTGTCAAACCGGGCAGACTGCCAACCATGGCTGTGGCTCGGGAGGGGCATTGCTGGCCGAGGGGGCTGCCCCATTCCCGGGGGTGCTGCCAAACCCGGGACGACGGCGAGACCCGGAACCTTCCGTCGGTTATACCGGGAACCTTTCGCCGGTTGGACCAGGAGCCTTTCACCGGCTGGCCCAGGAGCCTTCCGTCGGTTGGACCAGGAGCCTTCCGGTAGAATCGCGCTTCCGCTTTTTCCGGAAGCCGCGCATGGCCAGCACCCGCCCCGAGAGTCGCGAAGCCTATCAGCACCAGCATCACCCGGAGAAAATCGCCGAACGCCTGGATCAGGGGCCGGAATCCCTCTACCTGAAGGATTTCGTCTATGGCGCGATCGATGGCGCGGTGACTACCTTCGCGGTGGTGGCCGGCGTTGCCGGTGCCGGGCTTGCCCCGGGCATCATCATCATCCTGGGCTTCGCCAACCTGCTGGCCGATGGCTTCAGCATGGCCATCAGCAATTTTCTGGGCACCCGGGCCGAGAACCAGTATCGCGAACAGGCGCGGCAGCGCGAGCTCGACGAGATTCGGCAGTGGCCGGAAGGGGAGCGCGAGGAGATCCGCCAGATCTACGCGCGCAAGGGCTTCGAGGGCGAACTGCTAGATCAGGTGGTGGAAGTGCTGACGCGCGATGACGAGCGTTGGGCGGACGTCATGCTCCAGGAAGAGCACGGCATGGCCCTGGCGGGACACGACGCGGGTCGCGCGGGGCTCGCGACCTTCGTGGCCTTCCTGCTGGTGGGACTGATCCCGCTGCTGCCCTATCTGCTGAACTGGCTCGGCTTCGCCACCATCGCGCGGCCTTTCCTGTGGAGCTCGGTGTTGACCAGCATCGCGTTCTTCTGGGTGGGGGCACTCAAGGGCCGGTTTGTCAACCAGTCGTGGCTCACGTCGGGCGTGGAAACCCTGGGCATCGGCGGTGCCGCGGCGCTGATGGCCTATGGGGTCGGCGTCTGGCTGGAGGGGCTCGCCGGCTAGCGGCGGATGCCCGGTTGCCACGCGGTTCGCGGTGGCTGCCGACCGTGGTGACCATGCCGACCGTGGTGACCATGCCGATCGTGGTGACTTTCGAGTCGGTTTTAGTCATTGTCGGTCCGGTGGTGGACTTCTAAGGTGCGACGCTGCGCCTGCCGCGCAGCAGGTTTGCCGCTCCTTTCCTTCTCAATGACAGGGTGACGCCGCCATGGATTTCCAGCTCAACGAAGCCCAGAACATGATCCTCGCCTACGGCGGGGAGCTCGCCAGGACCTACGATCGTGCGTACTGGATGGAGAATGCCCGCGCGCACCGTTTCCCCGAGGAGATGTATCAGCAGATCGCCGCCGACGGCTTTCTCGGCACCATGGTGCCCGAGACCTATGGCGGGTCCGGGCTGGGCATGCTGGAGATGCTGCTGTTCCAGGAGGGTCTGGCCAATCACGGCATCCCGCTGCTGAGCCTGGTGATCGGCGCCACCATGACCATGGGTCCGCTCGCGGTGCACGGCAGCGAGGAACAGCGCCAGCGCTTTCTGCCCGCGGCCTGCAAGGGTGAGCTGCGCTTCTGCTTTGCGATCACCGAGCCCGACGCGGGCACCAATACCATCCGCATCAGCACCCTGGCCAAGCCCGCCGCCGGGGGCCGGTTCCGGCTCTCCGGGCGCAAGACCTACATCACCGATGCCGGCGAATCCGATTTTGCGCTGGTGGTGGCGCGCACCACGCCGCACACCGAGGTCAAGCGCAAGACCGATGGCTTCACCCTGTTTCTGGTCGATCTCAAGGCCAAGGGCATCGAGATGCACCCGATCCCGGTCAGCGTGGCGCTGCCCGAGGTGCAGTATCAGGTGTTCTTCGACGAAGTGGATCTGGGGCCGGAAAACGTCCTCGGCGAG
>DASUDS010000071.1:0-28058 GCA_036275455.1 Porticoccaceae bacterium | reverse complement strand
TTTCCCGCCCCGCAAGCGCTGCACTCCAGGGTACGTCGATGGCCAACCTCATGGTTTTTTCCGGGAACGGCAACCCGGAACTGGCGCAGGAGATCGCCCGCTACCTTGGCTTGCCCATCGGTAATGCGCTGGTGTCGCAGTTTTCCGACGGCGAAATCAACATCGAGATCCGCGAGAACGTGCGCGGGCGCGATGTGTTCATCATTCAGCCCACCTGCGCGCCGACCCACAAGAACCTGATGGAGCTGCTGCTGATGGTCGATGCGCTGCGCCGGGCCTCGGCGAGCCGCATCACCGCGGTGCTGCCGTACTTCGGCTACGGGCGCCAGGATCGGCGGGTGCGCTCGGCGCGGGTGCCGATCAGCGCCCGCGTGGTCGCCGACATGATCGACAACGCCGGGGTGAGCCGGGTGCTCACGGTCGATCTGCATTCCGAGCAGATCCAGGGTTTCTTCGAATGCCCGGTGGACAACGTGTACGGCGCCCCGGTGCTGGTGGCAGACATCGAGCGCCAGCACTACAAGAATCTGCTGGTGGTTTCCCCGGACATCGGTGGTGTGGTGCGTGCCCGCGCCATCGCCAAGGTGCTCAATACCGAACTGGCGATCATCGACAAGCGCCGGCCGGAGGCCAATCAGGCGCAGGTGATGAACATCATCGGTGAGGTCGAAGGCCGCACCTGCCTGCTGGTCGACGATATCGTCGATACCGCCGGCACCCTGTGCAAGGCCGCCGATGCACTCAAGGAGCACGGCGCGGCCCGGGTCGTCGCCTACTGCACCCACGCAGTGCTGTCGGGTCCGGCGATCGACAATCTGGAGGCCTCGGCACTCGATACCCTCGTGGTCACCAACAGCATTCCGCTCACCGAGCGCGCGCGAAACAGTGGGCGTATCCGCCAGCTGTCGCTGAGCGGCATGCTCGGCGAGGCCATTCGGCGGGTGAGCAATGAAGAATCCATCAGCGCGATGTTCGATTGAACGCGCCGGATAACCGACCGCAACCGGTCACCCACCACAACCCCGCCGCCATCCAGGTCGCAGAGCGATGGCAGTGGGCGCAACAGGAGCCAAGGCAATGACCGAATTCGTTCTCAATGCCCGTACGCGAACCGACATGGGGAAAGGTGCGAGCCGCCGCCTGCGTCGACTCGCGGCAGAAGTACCCGCCATCATCTATGGCGGTGATGTCGATCCCCAGCCGATCGCCCTTGCTCATCATGAGCTCGCGCATGCGCTGGAAAATGAAGCTTTTTATTCCCACATCATCGCCCTGCAGGTCGATGGCAAGGCGCAGGACGTGATTCTGAAGGATCTCCAGCGCCATCCGGCGCGGCCGGTCATCCTGCACGCGGATTTTCTGCGCGTCGACAAGACCCACAAGCTCACCACGAGAGTGCCGCTGCATTTTCTCAACGAGGACACCTGCATCGGTGTTCGCCAGCAGGGCGGCGTGATCCAGCACAATCTGGCCGATCTCGAGGTCCAGTGCCTGCCGGCCGATCTGCCCGAGTACATCGCGGTGGACATGGCGGATGTCGAAGTGGGCCACATTCTGCACATCTCCGATCTGCGCCTGCCCGCCGGGGTGGAGAGCGTTGCGCTGGCTCATGGCGCCGATCACGATCTGGCGGTGGTTGCGGTGAACAAGCCGAAGGGTCGTGGCGACGAAGCCGGCGAGGGCGCAGCCGGGGATTGATCCGGCGTGGCGCAAGGCATCCGGCTGATCGCGGGCCTGGGCAATCCCGGGCCCGGTTACGAACACACCCGGCATAATGCGGGCGCCGACTGGGTGCGAGCCTTGGCGCGCGCCCAGCGTGGGCAGTGGCGGCGCGAAGCGCGCTTTTTTGGTGAGCTGGCCCGCATCGACGTCGCCGGCAGCCCGATCTGGCTGCTGGTGCCCGAGACCTACATGAACCGCAGCGGTCAGGCGGTGGCGCCACTGCTGCGCTTCCATCGCCTCGCGCCTGCCGAGCTGTTGGTGGTTCACGACGAGCTCGATCTGGCGCCGGGGGTGATCCGGCTGAAGCGGGGCGGTGGTCATGGCGGCCACAATGGCTTGCGCGACATCATGCAGGTGCTGGGCGGCGCCCAGGATTTCGCCAGGCTGCGGATCGGCATCGGCCATCCCGGCGTCGGCGCCGACGTGGTCAACTACGTGCTGCGCAGGGCACCATCCGAGGAGCGGGCGCGCACCGAGGCAGCCGGAGCGCGCGCACTGGACGCGCTGCCCGCGCTGGTCGCCGGCGATTGGGATCGCGCGTTGCGGGCGCTCCACACCGCCCCGTAGATTATTTTCACACCACCCGATAAATCACTTTGGTCAGGAGAATGGCCCGTGGGATTCAAGTGCGGCATCGTCGGTCTGCCCAATGTCGGCAAATCCACGCTCTTCAACGCCCTGACCAAGGCCGGCATCGGCGCCGAAAACTTTCCCTTCTGCACCATCGAGCCCAATACCGGCATCGTGCCGGTGCCCGACCCGCGTCTCGATGCCCTGGCCGGGATCGTCCAGCCACAGCGGGTGCTTCCCACCACCATGGAGTTCGTGGATATCGCAGGTCTGGTGGCCGGTGCCTCCAAGGGCGAGGGGCTCGGCAACCAGTTCCTCGCCAACATCCGCGAAACCGATGCCATCGCCCATGTGGTGCGTTGTTTCGAGAATCCGGATGTGATCCACGTCGCCAACCGGGTCGATCCGCTGGCCGACATCGAGGTCATCAACACCGAGTTGGCGCTGGCTGATCTGGAGTCCGTCGATCGCGCGTTGCAGCGTGCCACCAAGGCCGCCAAGAGTGGCGACAAGGCGGCGGTCGCGCGGCGCGCGCTGCTCGAGCGCCTGTTGCCGCACCTCGATGCCGCGCGGCCGGTGCGCAGTCTCGGGCTGGACGCGGAGGCCCTGCACGAGCTGCGCGATCTGGCGCTGTTGACCGCCAAGCCGACGCTCTACATCGCCAACGTCAGCGAAGACGGTTTCGCCGACAACCCCTATCTGCGCCAGGTCGAGGAAATCGCTGCTGCCGAAGGCGCCGCGGTGGTGGCCATCTGCAATCAGATCGAAGCCGAGATCGCCGAGCTGGACGAAACCGACAAGCTGGCGTTTCTGGCCGATCTCGGCCTGGATGAGCCCGGTCTCAACCGGGTGATCCGCGGTGGCTACGGGTTGCTCGGTCTGCACACGTTTTTCACCGCAGGAGTCAAGGAAGTGCGCGCCTGGACCATTCCGGTGGGCGCCACCGCCCCGCAGGCGGCAGGCCGCATCCACAGCGATTTCGAAAAGGGCTTTATCCGCGCGGAGGTGGTGGCCTACGAGGATTTCGTCCGCTATCGCGGCGAAGCTGGCGCCCGCGATGCCGGCAAGTGGCGCCTGGAAGGCAAGGATTATGTGGTCCGTGACGGCGACGTCATGCACTTCCGCTTCAATGTTTGATCACTCGGCTGCCACGTGAGGGCCATTGCTTCGGTGGGCGTTGCTTCGGTGGGCGTTGCTTCGGAGCGAGTTGCTTCGGAGAGAGTTGCTTCGGGAGGGAGCTGCTTCGGAGAGAGTTGCTTCGGTTGACACCCCTGGCCAAAGCCCGGAAAATTCCCGCCCTTCCCTTCGTGGCTACGTAGCTCAGCTGGTTAGAGCACAGCACTCATAATGCTGGGGTCGGCGGTTCAAGTCCGCCCGTAGCTACCATTCATTTTTCGTTCCTTCCCTTCACTTTCCGGCGCGCTTCACACCGGTTTCTGCTGGCCTCGGGTCCTCGCCAAGCGGGGTGTTGCCGCGTGGCTTCCGTGCCGAATTCAATTGGAGCTGAACAGCTTGGCGCGGACCGTATGGCGGTAGGCGCGTGGCGTGACGTCGTAGAGGCGGCGAAACAGTCTGGCGAACCAGGCGGTGTCCTGGTAGCCGCAGCGCTGGGCGATTTCGGCGATCGACAGGTTCGTGCTTTGCAGCAGTTGGCGCGCGGCGTCGAGGCGCAGCGCCTGGAGATATTCCAGCGGCGATTCACCCACCGCATCGCGGAACCTGCGGTTGAACGTGCGCAGGCTGAGTCCGAAGCGGGTGGCGAGGCCGGCTATCGCCACCGGCTTTTCGAAGTGGTCTTGCAGCCAGATCTGGGCCTGGAGAATGTCTTCGTCGCCGTGCCGGGCGGTGCCCTCGTCGAGGTATCGGCTGCCCTCGAAGGCATTGCGGATTTCGTGGAAGAACACCCGCTCGACGTGACGCGCGACGCTACGGCCATAGATCTGGAACACCAGGTGCGCAAGCAGTTCGGCGAGGGCGTTCACTCCGGCAGTGCAATAGATGTTGCCGGCCTGGGTGGTGAAGTACTGGCGCTGCAACCGCACCCTGGGAAACTCCCGCTGGAACTGGTCGAAGTAATGCCAGTGGGTGGTGGCCGGTTTGCCATCGAGCAGCCCTGCGGCGGCGAGCAGGCAGACTCCGGTGCCCACCGCGGTCAGTGTGGTGCCGGCTTCGTGCTGTGCGCGCAGCCAGGGCAGGTATTCGGGGTGCTGGCGCAGCGCGCGGCGCGGGCTGCGCCACAGGCTGGGGACATGAACCAGATCGTACTGGCACAAGGGATCGAGGCCCCGGCTGGGTGTCAGCGCAAATCCCGAAGCTGACTGCACCGGCGCGCCGCTCGGGGTCAGGGTATCGATCTGGATCGGGCGGTGGGTGCGGTCGCCGCGTTTGGCGAAGGCTTCGGCGTTGCGGAAAATTTCCACCGGCAGGGTGGCGCTGGTGGCCAGAACCTGGTCGCAGAGGATGACGCCGACCCGAAAGGGTTGTTCGTTCATGGGCATTTTTGGCCAGATCGCCACTGATTATGGCCTGTTCGACCATAACACACCAAGACTCGCGTCCCTAGAATTTGTCGCATCCTGAATAACCTCGGAAGCGCTTCATGGCTGTGTTGCCTGTCATTGTCGGTTACGGCGGCTGTAACGCCGCCGGACGCAGTTCGTTCGATCAATCCTACCGACGCATGATCCTGGAAAGCCTGAGCGATGCCGAGCGCGAGCGCACCGTCGCCGGTTTGGCCTGCATGATGGGGCTGGTGCGCTGGGAAGACGGCGCCTATCGGGATGGCCAGGGCGTCGCCCGTGATGCCCGTGCCGTTGCCGGACAGTTTGCCGATGCGGTGATCGGCGGCACCCTGATCCGCCGCATCGAGGCCAATCACTTCGATCCCGATGCGGTCTACTGCCACCGGACCCTGGCGCTGGACCCGGGTGCGAACGGGCTGCGGTTCAGCCTGCCGCGGCGCCAACTTCCGGAATCCTTGCCCGCCGGTTGGGAAATCGAAACCGCAACCGAAGACGGCGTCACGGTGTGCGTCCGGGGGCCTCAGCAGTGGCGCGTGCCCGCGACGCAGGTGCAGGCGGTGAAGGCGGCGGGCCAGCTGCCCAGGGGGTTTGATCCCGGCGCTGGCTACAATTCCCGTTTCCAGCCGCGTGGCTTGCAGATGGCGGTGGCCGGCGCCAGCGATGCCATTCATTCGCTCGGCGTCCCCTGGGAGAAAATCTGCGCCGCGGTGCGGCCGGACGAAATCGGCACCTATGCCGCCTGTGCCATGGGCCAGCTCGGCGAGGAGGGCCTGGGCGGCATGCTGCGCGCGGCGCTGCTCGGCGGGCGCGCTACCGCCAAGCAGCTTCCCCTTGGCCTGAACAGCATGCCGGCCGATTTCGTCAATGCCTATGTGCTCGGCAGTCTCGGCCACACCGAGGCCATTACCGGCGCGTGCGCGAGCTTTCTCTACAACCTCCATGCGGCGGTGCGGGATATCCGTCGGGGGGTGCGGCGGGTGGCGCTGGTGGGTGGCGCCGAGGCCCCGGTTACTCCGGAGATCGTGGAGGGTTTCGCCAACATGAACGCGCTGGCCAGCGAAGATGCCATGGCGCGTCTCGGCGACAGCGATCCGCGGCGCTACAGCCGGCCGTTTGGCCACAACGCCGGTTTTGTCATCGGTGAAGCCGCGCAGTATGTATTTCTGATGGACGATGCCCTGGCCATCGAGTTGGGCCTCGATATCCATGGCGCGGTGCCGGAGGTATGCATCGACGCCGATGGTGTGAAGAAGTCGATTTCCGGGCCGGGTCCAGGCAACTACCTGTGCTTTGCCAAGGCGGCGGCGGCGGCGCGAGCCATCCTCGGCGAAGATGGGTTGCGGCACCGCAGTGCGATCTTCGCCCATGGTTCCAGCACTCCGCAGAACCGGGTCACCGAATCGCTGATCTTCGATCGCGTGGCCGCGGCCTTTGGCGTCTCTGCATGGCCGATCTGCGCGGTGAAGGCCTATGTGGGCCATTCGCTGGCGGTAGCCAGTGGCGATCAGCTGGTGACCGCCATAGGCGCGCTGCGTCATGGCCTGCTGCCCGGTATCAAGACCATCTCCGAGATCGCCGAGGACGTCCATGCGCAGCGTCTGCGCATTCCGTTCGCCGACCTGGATCTGCGCGACACGGGGATCGATGCCGCGATCCTCAATGCCAAGGGCTTCGGTGGCAACAATGCTTCCGGGGTAGTGTTGTCGGCCGCGTTCACCGAGGCGATGCTGGCGCGCCGCCACGCCGAGCGCTGGAGCGGCTACTGCGCTCGGCGCGAGCACACCCGGGCGGCCGCAGCGGCCTATCAAGAACGGGTCGATCGCGGGCACTTCGCGCCCATCTACCGCTTTGGCGAGGGTGGCATCGAGGACGATCAGGTTGAAATCAGCGCCCAAGCCATTCGTGTCCGCGGCTTCGGCCTGCCGATCGATCTGGCGGTGTCCAACCCCTACCCGGACATGTGTTGAGCGGTGCATTGTCGATGTTCAGCGAAACCAGGCGTTTCATTGCCGGTGCCCGATGTCCGAACTGCCAGTGCGAGGATCGCACCGTGGTCTATCGCCGCGACGGTGAGGACCATCGAGAGTGCGTTGCCTGCGGCTGGCTGGAGCGGTCGCCGGATTCGGGCGCCGCGCGCCGGGCCGTGCAGAGCACCGCGGGCAATGCGGTGCTCTGGGTCGAGCCCCCCGCCGCGAACAAAGATGGCGGCTGATCGAGATCAAGGTTTTGGTGGCCGGGCGTTTCCGCAAAGGCAAAAACTTCAGATTTCGCATTGCGTTCCGGCGGCATCGCTCTGGTACAATCGCCCGCCGAACTTTTCCCGGAGCCTGCGGTCGTGCTGTGACCGCGCCTTCAGCCCCGGCAGTGGTTCAACCAGAAACGGAGAAGACGAAGGCGATGGTTTCGAGAGCTAAGCGATTGGTCAGGGGATGCCTCGGTGCGCTGGCGCTGGCGCCATTCATGCATGCTGCCGCGAGCGGTTCCGCGGGCCCGGAGAGCGGTTGGCATCTGCTGAACATGCCCGAAGGCGTGACCAGCGTCAGCCGCGAGATCTATGACATCCACATGGCTGTATTCTGGATCTGTGTGGTCATCGGCGTGCTGGTGTTTGCGGTGATGTTCTACAGCATGTTTGCGCACCGCAAATCCTGCGGACACAAACCTGCGACCTTCCACGAAAGCACCGCCGTCGAGCTCATCTGGACCATCATTCCGGCGCTTATCCTGGTGGTGATGGCCTTTCCGGCAACGACCACGCTCAAGGCGCTCTACGACACCAGCGAGGCCGACCTCGACATCAAGGTCACTGGCTACCAATGGAAGTGGCAGTACGAATATCTGGGCAAGGACGTCGGCTTCATGAGCGAGCTGGCCACAACCCAGGCGTCAGTCTACGGCCAGGCGCCCAAGACCGAGCACTACCTTGAGGAAGTCACCGAGCCCGTGGTGATACCGGTGGGCAAGAAGGTGCGCTTTCTTATTACCGGTGCGGATGTGATCCACGCCTGGTGGGTGCCGGACCTCGGCGTCAAGCGTGACGCCATCCCGGGTTTTGTGAACGAAACCTGGGCGCTGGCGAAGGAGCCCGGAATCTATCGTGGGCGCTGCGCTGAGTTGTGCGGCAAGGATCACGCCTTCATGCCGATCGTAGTCAATGCCGTGCCCGAAGCCGAATTCAACACTTGGCTCGCCGACCGGCAGACCAAGGCTGCTGCGTTGCGCGAGCTGACCGAGAAGAAATTCACTCTGGAAGAGCTGATGGCGAAGGGCGAGGAGGTCTATGGTCGCTCCTGCGCGAGCTGTCACGGGGTGAAAGGCGAGGGCATCCCCGGGGCTTTCCCGGCGTTGCAGGGTAGCGCCATTGCGCTGGGCCCGGTTGCCGACCATCTGGGCATCGTCGTGAACGGCAAGGCGGGCACCGCCATGCAGGCATTCGGTGCCCAGCTCTCCGAAGTCGATCTGGCGGCGGTCATCACCTATGAGCGCAACGCCTGGGGTAATCAATCCAAAGACAACACCGTCCAGCCCGCGGACGTGTTCCAGTTCAAGCAAGCGCGCTGAGGGGAGATATTGCTCATGGCACACGGTCCCGCTAAAGGTATTGGCCGCTGGCTGTTCGCAACCAACCACAAGGACATCGGCACGATGTACCTGTGGTTCAGTTTTGCGATGTTCCTGCTCGGTGGTTTTTTCGCGATGGTGATTCGTGCCGAGCTGTTCGAGCCCGGCATGCAGATCGTTCGTCCCGAATTCTTCAACCAGATGACCACCATGCACGGGCTGGTGATGGTGTTCGGCGCCATCATGCCGGTGTTCGTCGGGCTGGCTAACTGGATGATCCCGATGATGATCGGGGCGCCCGACATGGCGCTGCCGCGCATGAACAATCTCAGCTTCTGGATTCTGCCGTTCGGCTTTACGCTGCTGGCCTCGACGCTGTTCATGGAAGGTGGCGCACCCAACTTCGGCTGGACCTTCTACGCGCCGCTGTCGACCACCTATGCCCCATCGACGGTGAATTTCTTCATCTTCGGTGTGCACATCATCGGCGCCTCCTCGATCATGGGGTCGATCAACATCATCGCCACCATCCTCAATCTGCGCGCTCCCGGCATGACGCTGATGAAGATGCCGCTGTTCGCCTGGACCTGGCTGATCACCGCGTTCCTGTTGATCGCCGTGATGCCGGTGCTTGCCGGTGCCGTAACCATGATGCTGATGGACATCAACTTCGGCACCAGCTTTTTCGATGCGGCTGGCGGCGGCGACCCGGTACTGTTCCAGCACATTTTCTGGTTCTTCGGCCATCCCGAGGTGTACATCATCATCATTCCGGCGTTCGGGGTGATTTCCGCCATCATTCCGACGTTCTCGCGCAAACCCCTGTTCGGCTATTCGTCGATGGTGTATGCCACTGCGGCCATCGCGTTCCTGTCGTTCATCGTCTGGGCGCACCACATGTTCACGGTTGGCATGCCTCTCGCCGGTGAGTTGTACTTCATGTACGCGACGATGCTGATCGCGGTGCCGACCGGGGTGAAGGTGTTCAACTGGATCTCCACCATGTTCCGTGGCGCGATCACCTATGAAACGCCGATGCTGTTTGCCATCGCGTTCGTGGTGTTGTTCACCCTTGGCGGGTTCACCGGGCTGATGCTCGCTATTGCGCCGGCCGACATCCAGTACCACGATTCCTACTTTGTCGTTGCCCACTTCCACTATGTGATGGTGGCGGGTGCGCTGTTCTCGTCCACCGCTGCGGTGTACTACTGGCTGCCCAAGTGGTGTGGCCGGATGTACAACGAGGCCATGGGCAAGACGCACTTCTGGGTGTCCTTCATTGGTTTCAATATCACCTTCTTCCCCCAGCATTTCCTGGGCTTGGCGGGGATGCCGCGCCGCTACGCGGACTACTCGCTGCAATTCGCGGACTGGAACATGGTGTCCAGCGTTGGCGCCTTCATCTACGGCGCCTCCCAGCTGCTGTTCCTGTACAACGTGATTGCCACCATCGTCGCCGGCGAGAAGGTTTCCGAGCCCAAGGTCTGGGAAGGAGCCGAAGGACTGGAGTGGACGGTAGCCACGCCGGCCCCGTACCACACTTTCTCGACTCCACCGGCGGTGAAGTGACCTGAGCTGAGGTGTAACGGCAATGGCGGCGGCATCCCGGGTCAGAAAGACAGTCTTCTGGCTGCTGTTGAGCGTCCCGGTGATGTTTGCTTTTGCCGTGTTCGTGATGCCGCCGCTGTACAACGTGTTCTGCGAGATCACGGGCATCGGCGGCAAGACGGCGGAGCAGTACGTTGCAGCGCAGCCGGCGGTGGATGAAAGTCGGTCGGTGAAGGTGCAGTTCGTCACCACCAACAACGGCGCCATGCCCTGGAAGTTCGCCGGGCCTGGAGAGGCCGTTCGAGTGCATCCGGGCGAATCGAAGCGGGTGGTGTTTTATGCCCGCAATGGCACCGAACGCGACATGGTTGCGCAGGCCATTCCCAGCGTGGCGCCGGCCAATGCCGCGCAATACCTGCACAAGACGGAGTGTTTCTGTTTCAACCGCCAGCCGCTCAAGGCCGGCGCAGACGCGCAGATGCCGGTGGTCTTTTTCGTGGATCCGGCGCTGCCGGAATCGGTGAAGACGATTACCTTGTCTTACACCTTGTTTGACGTCACCGACCGGCAGGCTGCCGAGGTGGCGGCGGTCGATTGATGGCCCCCAGGGCGGCAACGGGTTTTTCAGGAGAGTACATCGATGGCATCCGAGAGTAGCTACTACGTTCCCGAGAGCAGCAAGTACCCGGTGGTTACCGCGACCGCCATGGGATTGCTGGCGATCGGTGGAGGGCTCGCGGTACAGGGCAAGACGTCGCTGCCGCTGGTGGCGGGCTTGGCATTGTTGGCGGTAGTGCTGTTCTGCTGGTTCAACACCGTGATCCAGGAAAACATGAAGGGCCTGCCCAGCGCGCAACTGAAGCGCTCCTATGTGATGGGCATGGGCTGGTTCATTTTTTCCGAAGTGATGTTTTTTGCCGCATTTTTTGGCGCGCTGTTCTATGTGCGAGTGCTTGCAGTGCCCTGGTTGGGCGGCGAGGGCGACAAGGCGATGACCAATACCCTGCTTTGGCAAGGGTTCGATGCCCAGTGGCCCTTGATGCAAACCCCGGATCAGGCGGTGGGTGGCAGCAAGTTCATTGGCCCCCACGAAAACATGGGCTTCCCCGGGTGGGACAAGTTCATGGGCTGGCTACCGCTGTGGAATACGGTGATCCTGCTGACTTCGAGCTGGACGGTACACATCGCGCACCATGCGCTGAAGCACGACAATCGCGGACGCTTCAACCTGTTCCTGGCCATTACCGTCGCCTTGGGCTTGGCCTTTATCGCCGTGCAATACGTGGAATACCACGAGGCTTATGTGGAAATGGGCCTCACGCTCAAATCCGGCATCTATGGCACTACCTTTTTCATGTTGACCGGATTCCACGGGTTTCATGTCTGCCTAGGCACCTTCATGCTGTTGATCCAGCTGCTGCGGGGCCTCAAGGGTCACTTCAAGGCAGATGACCAGTTCGGTTTCGAGGCGTCTTCCTGGTACTGGCACTTCGTGGACGTGGTCTGGGTAGGCCTCTTTATCTTCGTCTACGTTCTGGGCTGATCCGCGCGCTGCGGAAATCAGGCCTTCAGCAAGCAGAAACGGCCAGGTCATCTGGCCGTTTCTGCTTGGATTCCCCGCCTGGATCGGCCGGCAACGCGGCCATGGCTTCGCCGAGTGCCAAGGTTTATTGCTTGCTTTGGGGTGTCACCTCACTCGGATGCAGCTGGCGATCCCAGGGGGCCGTGCTGGTGAGCCGGCCCGACCAGAATCCCCAGGTGATGCTGAAGATCAGCGCCGTGGCAAGAGTCACCCGGATGCCCAGCGCGTAAAGGGTCCGGCGCCGCGGACTGCCGACATCCTTGAGCAGAAACACCAGACCTGCCGACAGGCTGATCAGCAGCCCGATGAACAGGAATACGATGAGTACCTTGAGCCACACGTGAGCGATCTCGCAAGCAATAGTGTGGGGAGAATTTAAGCACAGATGCACCCGGTCTCTGCACCCGCATCCAGGCCAAGTGCGTTCCGGTGGCGCTGGAACGGCCCCCTGGTCGTGCTCTGCCTGCTGCTGCTGCCACTCACGCTGACTGCCGGCCTCTGGCAATTGCGCCGCGCCGACGAGAAGCGCGATCTGCTGGCGGTTCACGCGCAACGCAGCCAGGCAGCGCCAGTGGCGCTGGAGCAACTTGATCTGGAGGAGGATCAGCAATACCGCCGAGTGACGGTGGCGGGCTGGCCCGATCAGGCCCACCAGTTTCTGCTCGACAACCGGATGCGCCATGGCCGCGCCGGCTACGAAGTGCTGACCCCGGTGCGCGGCGCTGACGACCACTGGATCATGGTCAATCGGGGCTGGCTGCCCCGGCTCGCCGACCGGAGTGGCGCGCCCGTGATACCGCGGCTATCCGAGTCGGTGACGCTGGTGGGTTATCTGTATCAGGCAGCTGCGGTCGCCCCGGTGCTGGGTCCGGAGCAGCCCGGTGCAGATTGGCCGCAGGTGTTGCAACAGCCCGTGCCTGAATTGTTGGCGCAACGCCTGGGCAGGGACATCCTCCCGTATCAACTGCGCCTCGAGGACAGTCCCGGGTTTGAAACGGGTTGGACGGTTGCCAGCCTGTCCCCGGATCAGCACATCGGTTACGCCGTGCAGTGGTTCGGGTTATCCGCGGTGTTGGTGATATTGGGCGTGATCAGTAACAGCAATTTTCCCGAATGGTGGCGGGCTCGACGCAGGAGTGAAGCCAATGACTGAATCGGCAACCTGGCGACAGCAGCTTCAGCTGTGGCTCATTCTGGGGATCACTGGCGCGGTGCTCGTGGCGGGATTTGTGCTGCTGCCGCGCGATGAGGCCGGCAAGCTGCGCCTGCTGGGAATGCTTGGCACCAGCAATCATGGCCAGCTGCTGTCGCCGGTGGTTCCGATCGCGGAATTACCGCTGACCTCGCCCGCCGGTACGCCGGCGGACTGGGCCGCCGACCAACCGCGTTGGCGGATGGTGGTTCTTGCCGCCATGCCCTGTGCGGCGCAATGCCGCGACGCGCTCTATGTCACCCGCCAAGTGCATGTCCGGCTGGGGCGCAATGCGGACCGGATAGAGCGCGTGTTCCTGGTCGCCGGAGACAGCGTCGATCCGCAAATCGCCGAGTTGATCGCGCGCGAACATCCACAGTTGCGCGTACTTCTGGTCAACCCGGACCGGCTCGCGCAGTGGCGGGGGGCGGCACAGATGAATTGGAATGGTGTCGAGCCGCGCGTATTCGTGGTCGATCCCCAAGGCGCGGCCATGCTGTACTTCACGCCCGCCCACGGCGGCGCGGATTTACTGGCGGATCTCAATCACTTGCTCAAATATTCACCGGAGCCAAAGTCATGAGCGCAGGCAGCGCAATGGCCAAACCGGGGTTCCGTCTGGCACTGGCGGCTACCTGCCTGGCACTGGTGGTCGTGGGCCTGGGTGCCTTCACCCGATTGCGCGATGCGGGGCTGGGCTGTCCCGACTGGCCTGGCTGCTACGGGCATCTGACGTGGCCCGATGCCGCCCACGAAATCGCCGCCGCCGAGCGACGCTTTCCGGATGCGCCCGTGGCCACGGACAAGACCTGGCCGGAGATGGTCCACCGATATTTCGCCGGAACGCTCGGCCTGTTCATCGCCGCCTTGGTGGGCATCGCCTGGCGGCATCGTCAGGCGACCGGCTATCCCTTTCGGTTGCCGCTGCTGTTGGCGTTCCTGGTGGTGTGGCAGGCGTTGTTCGGCATGTGGACCGTGACCCTCAAGCTGTGGCCGCAGGTGGTAACCCTGCACCTGCTGGGGGGGATCGGGGTGCTCTCGCTGTTGTGGTTGCTGACGCTGCGGCTGGGCAATCGGCGATGGCGGCCCGGGGCCGTTGCGGCGCAGAACCTGGCGCGGCTCAAGCCCTGGGTGGTGCTGGCCATCGTCGTGGTAACCGGTCAGATTGCACTGGGTGGCTGGATCAGTTCCAACTATGCGGCGCTGGCTTGCGGCGACTTTCCCACCTGCCATGGTCAGTGGTGGCCGACGATGGATTTCGCACAGGGCTTCAACATCGCCCAGGCAGTTGGGCCGAACTATCTCGGTGGTCTGTTGGAGAGCGAGGCACGCACCGCCATCCACGTCACCCATCGCCTGGGTGCGGTTGTCGTAAGCCTGGCCCTGCTCGGCCTGGGTGGCGCTCTCTGGGCGACTGCTTGGCCGGGTGCGCGACGCCTGGCATTGGCCATCGTCACGGTGCTCTGCCTGCAAGTCGCGCTGGGCGTGGGCAATGTGCTGCTCGCGCTGCCGTTGCCCGTTGCCGTGGCGCACAACCTGGGTGGGGCCGCGGTCCTGCTGGTGCTGGTAACCTTGGCGGCCAGAATCTGGACAATGAGGCAGAGCGATGTCGATGCAGGCTGAATTGACCGTCGAAACGCCGCGCTGGCGCGACTATCTGGAGCTGTGCAAGCCCAATGTCGTGCTGGTGATGATCGTGACCTCGGTCATCGGCATGTTCATGGCGGTGCCGGGCATGGTTCCCGCGCAGGTTCTGGTGCTCGGCAATCTCGGCATTGCGCTCTGCGCGGCGGCGGCGGCGGCCGTCAATCATCTGGTCGATCGCCATATCGACCAGAAGATGGCGCGCACGCTCAACCGGCCCGTGGCCCAGGGCCGGCTGGCGCCGGTACAGGTGATCGCCTTTGCCAGCCTGCTGGGTGGGCTGGGGATGGGCATTCTGCTGGTGTGGATCAATGCGCTGACGGCCTGGCTGACGCTGGCCTCGCTGCTGGGCTACGCCGTCGTGTACACCCTGTATCTCAAACGCGCGACGCCACAGAACATCGTCATCGGCGGCCTGGCTGGCGCGGCGCCGCCACTGCTGGGGTGGACTGCCGTGACTGGCGAGATGCACGGCCATGGCCTGCTGCTCGCACTGATCATCTTTGCCTGGACACCACCGCACTTCTGGGCGTTGGCGCTGCACCGCAAGGATGAATACGCCAAGGCCGACATTCCCATGCTGCCGGTCACCCATGGTGATCGCTACACCAAGCTGCACATCCTGCTCTACACCATATTGATGATTCTGGTGACCCTGCTGCCCTACCTGACCGGCATGAGTGGCTGGATCTATCTGCTGGGCGCGCTGGTGCTCGGCGGTGGGTTTCTCTACTGGGCAGCGCGCCTGTACTGGAGCGTCGATGCCGCGCTCGGCATGACCACCTTCAAGTACTCCATCGTGTATCTGTTGGCCCTGTTCGCGATCATGCTGGTCGATCACCAGCTGGTCGTCCCGGCATTGTTGAAGTAATCACCATGAATGACGCCCTGGACTCGGCCACCCGGCGCAACATCCGCATCACCGTTGTCGCCGCGGCGCTGTTCGCGCTGACCTCGATGGGCGCGCTGGTCTACAAGCTCTCCCAGCCGCGTATCCTGAACGCTCACGAACTGCGCGCGCAAAACGTGTATCGACTCGATCCCGCGCCCGCCGTGCAGCCCATTGCTCTGCTCGATCACCACGGCAAGCCCTTCACGCAAGAGCGGCTGGCAGGGCGCTGGACGCTGGCGTTTTTCGGCTTCATTTCCTGCCCCGACATCTGTCCACCGACGCTGGCCACGCTCGCCAAGATGTATCGCGAGTTGAAGCCTCGGGAACAGGCGGATTTGCAGGTGCTGTTCATCAGCGTCGACCCGGCACGGGATACTCCGGAGGCGCTGGCCCGCTATCTGGCCGGTTTTCATCGGGACTTTCTGGGGCTGACCGGCGAGCCGGCGCGGCTGCGCAAGCTGGCGCTGGAGTGGCAGTCGGGGTTCGAGCCGGCGGTGCCCGGTAGCGGCGACGAGCAGATCGAGCACAGCGGCAATCTGGTGCTGATCAACCCCCAGGGTGAAGTCCACGCCTTCCTGCGGCCACCCTTCGAGCACGGCGCGCTGCGGGTGGTGTGGCGCTCGTTGCGCGCCACCTACTGAGCCGTCCCTACACGCCTGCCACCGCCAGCATGCGCGACCGCGCGGCGCGCCAGCGCAGGGAGCGGGCGGCGCGGTACTCGGGCGAGTCGTGCCAGGCCCGGGCCTGATCCAGGGACGCGAACTCCAGAATCACCAACCGCTGCGGATCCCAGTCGCCTTCCAGGGCTGCGGTCGCACCGCCCCGCGCCAGATAGCGGCCACCATGGGCCTGTACGGTCGGCGGCGCCAGTTGCTTGTAGCGCTCATACAGTTCCGGGTCGGTGATTTCGATCTCCACGATGACATAGGCGGACACGACAGCGCTCCACAAGCGGGAAAGCCGCATCTTTTCCGGATCGCCGCCGCGCCGCAAGCGGGTTCGACCGGTCAGTGCTGGAGCGAGCGGTAAGTGGCCGGCGGCGACTTGTTCCGGTCATGGCGCCGGCATAGACTGGCCGTGCGCCAGCGGTGGGGCAGGGAAGCAAGCGCACGGCGGCGTCCCTCTCCCAAATCCGGATTGCCCGGGTCTCCCCCGGGCTCGGCACGGGTTGCTGGCGTCGGTATCGGTATCGGTATCGACAAGACAAAAGGAGATGTCCCATGTCATCACGCAACACGCAACACGCAACACGCAACACGCAACACGCCATCGATTGTCCATTGCTGCACTGCTTTCCGGATTGCTGCTGGTTTCGGTAGCGGTTCACGCCCAGCAGCAGGAAACCGCCAACGAAGAAGGCCCCTATCTGGAGGGTGTATGCGCCCGCGAGGCCGGCCCGCCGCTGATCCTGCCGGTAAAGATGTCGCAGCACGAACCGGCACCCCTGTTTGACGCCGAAGGCACCAGCAACAGCGTCATTGTGCTGCTCGATTTCGACCATCCCGCCTTCGACCCGGTGCTGTCGGGCAAGGCCAAACCCGGTGACCAGATCGTCGCCGAACAGGCCATGTTGAAAGCCATCAACGCCAAGGCCCAGGCGACGGAGATGTTGTTCTCCAACCCCGAGCGGGCTCGTTATCTGATCCCCCCGGACGATCGGCTTGGTTCAGAATCCCGCGCCTTGTTGAGCGCCGACCACCCCGAGGAACTCCTGCACCGCTTCCTGGTGTTGCGTTACCTCTCGGTAGACGCCGCCAAGGCCGCCACCGACTATCTCCAGAAGCAGCCAGGGGTATTGTCGGCGGGTATCGACAAAAAGCTGGACTTCCTGTGGGCGCCGAACGACCCCTACTTCCCGATCAACTCCATGAGCGCCGGCCGCTACCAATGGGGCATGCACGCGATGAATTTCCCCTCGGCCTGGGATCGTACGAAGGGACATGGCTATGTGGCGGCGATCGACGGGGGTCAACCCAATAATCAACCCCATGCCGATCTCGCAGCCAATTACCGGTCACAGTTCTCTTTTGAAACGAGTACCGCTACGGACGCGGAGTTTCACGGCGCCCATGTGTTGGGGATTATCGGCGCCACGGCCAACAACGGTGTAGGGGTGGCCGGCGGCTGCCCAAGTTGCAGTGTGGCCATGGTCCGTTGGAGTGGCGTCACATCGGCAAGTGCTTCCGCGATGTATGGCCTGATCGAACGCGGCGTGCAGGTAATCAACATGAGTTTTGGCCTCTTCAACAAAAGTTGCTCAAACGCCGAGATGACGTCTCTGTGTGGAGCGATTGATGCTGCTGTATCCCGAGATGTTATGTTGGTTGCTGCAGCGGGGAACGCTCCTTCACCAACCCCTCAATTTCCCGCGAGTCACGGGTCGGTACTGGCGGTTGGTGGTGCCGAAAATGTCAACCCAGCCGCTCCGGGACAGTGGGTTCAGTGGTTCTACGGAGTAGATAGTATCTATGGGTATAACGTTGGTTCTGCTGATCCTGGAGCGGCGGGTGTTATGGCGCCAGCGCAGTCGATCGTCTCCACGGTTCCAGCAGGTTCAAACTACATTTCGACTCCATCAATCAAGTGCGGGGATGTCGCAGGGTCTGACGAGTCAGAAGTATATGGCGACGGCTATGGCAGTTGCACCGGGACCTCCATGGCCGCACCCCATGTTTCAGCTCTGGCGGGCATCCTGCGCTCCATCAACCCCCGCCTGTCGCGCACCGCGATCCGGGATCGCATCCGCGCCAGCGGTAGTGATTTCTCCAACCAGACGCCGGCACTGGGGTCGGGGATGCCCAATGCCCGCACCGCCGTGGATCAGACCATTGCCCAGACGCTCAACAAGTTGACGCCGTTGTTTTCGATGTACAGTTCTGGGCGGCTGGATTACTTCTACACCACCGTGCCGCAGATGGCGGCAGCAGCAGCCTGGGGGACTCTCAGGCCAGTAAACAGTACCGCCGGAACCAGTTACGCCTCGGTTGGCACCGGGATTACGAGTTACGGGAGTTTCCCGGGCGCACCCTCCACTGCGGTTCCAAAGGCCGAAGTGTGGCTGTTCACCACGCCGGAAAATCCCAAGAGCGCGTCCATTCCCCTCGTGCCGCTCTACCGATTGAGCTGGAAGTGCGGCGATCCCACTTCGGCACCGCCCACGATCTGTTCCAGCAATGCGAACCATATGGACGTCACCTACACGGCGGACACCGCCGGGGTGAATGCCTTCAAGAGCGCGGGCTACAAGCTGGATGGCATCGAGGGTTATCTCTATCCCAAGACCATGACCCAGCCCCTGGGCACGGCTCGGCTGATGCGCAAGTACAACCCGGCGCGCGATGACCACGCCATTTTTCCCGAGAGTCAGTTGAGCGCCATGGCCGCCCAGGGCTATACCCAGAATTCGGGCAGCGACTGGATCGGCTACGTCTACCCCAACACGAACGGCAACGTGCCGGCAATCAACTGAACCAAAGTCCGGCGGCGGCTCGCGCCGTTGCCGGCATTTATTGGAGGAAATTTCCCATGAAGATCAAGCGATCTATTCGCGGTCTCTCTTTCTTCGCCCTCTTCGGTTGTTTGTTGGCGCTGACGCCGGCGGGTCATGCCCAACAATTTACGGTGAGCCCGGAAATGCCGGAGGCTTACCAGCCATTTGTGGTCACCCTTATCGTTCTTTGTGGTGGACAGGACTCGAACCCGGCATCCGTGGCTGTTGATATGTCTGCTGGCGCGATTGTTATGGTTGCAGCTCAAAAAGATTTTACTTGCCCGCCTGATCAAAAAATTGCAAACCTGGCCGGGCTTCCTGGGGGCACCTACAGCATTGAACGAAAGGATGCCCCGAATGGTGGTGTTGACCAGGTCTACGGGAGCCTAACGGTTGCTCCAGCACCGCCCACCCAACCGGTGTTCGCGTTCTACAACGGCGATATCGGCCACTACTTCATCACCGCCGGCACTGCCGAGAAGGACTCGCTGCTCGGCGGTGGGGGCGGCGGTTGGGCGATCGTGGACGCGGGCTTCAATGCCTGGCCGGCAGCTGGCCCGGCGCCGGCCGCGGCCAAACCCGTTTGCCGGTTTTATTCGGCGGCGGTGAACTCGCACTTCTACACCGCCGGACCCAACGAGTGCGAGTTGCTCAAGCAGCCCGGCTCGGGCTGGATCTACGAGGGCATCGCCTTCCGCGCCCTGGTGCCGACTAAGGGTTCCTGCTACCCCGGCACCACGCCGGTATGGCGCCTCTACAACGACCGCTTCGCCCAGAGCGACAGCAACCACCGCTTCGTGACCAGCGTCGATACCTACCGGCACATGATCGCCAAGGGCTGGATCGGCGAGGGCGTGGCGTTCTGCTCGCCGCCGGCCTGACCGGACCCTAGCCATGGACGCCCCAGCTGTTTCGCCTAGCCGGGGCGGCTCATGGTGATGGCGATGGCGGCGCGGCAGCAGCGGGCTTCGCTTGTTGGTGGCCGCCCCCTTGGCTACCATGGGCGCCCCCTCCGCCACCCCGTCACACCGCATGTCGCTGTTCGATTTTGCTCCCGGCCGGGAAGGCTATTACGGCGCCTACGGCGGCTGTTTTCTGCCGGAAATCCTCACTTCGACGATCGATGAGTTGCGCGAGTGTTTTCGCGCCTGCAAGGCCGATCCGGCGTTCTGGGAGGAATTCCGCGCAGTGATGCGTTCGTACTCCGGGCGGCCCACGCCGGTCACCTGCCTGGATAACCTCTCCCGCCACCTCGGCGGCGCGCGCATCTACGTCAAGCGCGAGGATCTCAACCACACCGGCTCGCACAAGATCAACAACGTCATGGGTCAGGGCCTCATCTGCAAGCGGCTCGGCAAGACCCGGGTGATCGCCGAGACCGGCGCCGGGCAGCATGGCTTCGCCACCGCCACCATGGCCGCCCGCTTCGGGCTCCGGTGCAAGATCTACATGGGCGCGGTGGATGTCGCCCGCCAGCGCCCCAACGTGTTCTGGATGGAGAATCTGGGCGCGGAGGTGGTCGCGGTCGAGGATGGCCAGCGCACCCTCAAGGACGCCATCAACGAGTGCCTGCGCGACTGGGTGACCAACATGGCCGACACCCACTATGTGCTGGGTACCGCCTGCGGTCCGCATCCGTTTCCGGAGATGGTCAGCTATTTCCAGTCGATCATTGGCCTGGAGGCGCGCGAACAGATCCGCGAAAGCGCCGGTCGCCTGCCCGATCGCGTCTACGCCTGCGTGGGCGGGGGCTCCAATGCCATGGGCATCTTCCAGGGCTTTCTCGATGATGCCGGCGTCGAGCTGGTGGGCTGCGAGGCCGGCGGCTTCGGTCCCGGCCCCGGCGGCCATGCGTCGCGGCTCGCCTATCGCGATGCCAGCCTGGGTGTCGCCCAGGGCTACAAGACCTTCTTCCTGCAAAACGACGACGGCAACATGCTGGAGACCCACTCCATCGCGGCCGGCCTCGACTATATCGGCGTCAACCCGATCCTTGCCTACCTGTGGGAGCAGAGCCGCGTGCGCTTCGAGGCGGTCACCGACGACGAAGTGCGCGAGGCACTGCGCCTGGTGATGCGCACCGAGGGCCTGATCCCGGCCCTGGAAAGCACGCACGCCTTTGCGCGCGCCATCGCCGAGGCGCCCGGCATGGGGCGTGACCAGATCATCCTGATCAACCAGTCCGGGCGCGGCGACAAGGATATCTTCACCGTGGCCGACGCCATCGACGATCGCGCCTGGAAACAATTCATCCGTGCCAAGGCGGATCAATATGGCGCTTGAGTCCTATCTGCGCGAACGCCTGGCGCGCAAGCCGCTGCTGGTCATGACCCATGTGGTGTGCGGCTATCCGTCGTTCGAGGACAACCTGCGCGCGCTGGAGGTGATGGCCGAGTTCGACGTCGATCTGGTCGAGCTCCAGTTTCCCTTTTCCGAACCCTCGGCAGACGGGCCGCGCTTCGTGCGTGCCAACCAGCTCGCCATCGAGCACGGCACCCACACCCGGGATTGCTTCGCCTTCATGGCGCGCGCCGCGCAGCGTTTCCCCTTCAAGCTGCTGATGATGGGTTACTACAACACCGTCTTCAAAATGGGCGAGGCGGCGTTCGTCGAGCAGCTCGCCGCGGCCGGTGGCGCGGGCCTGATCGTGCCCGATCTGCCGTTGGAGGAGTCCGGCGAACTGCGCCGCCTGGCCGCCGAGCGCGACCTCGACCCCATCCTGCTGCTGGCGCCGACCAACACCGATGCCCGGCTGGCGCAGCTCGGTGCCGCCGCGCGCGGCTTCGTGTACGCGGTGGCGCGCAAGGGGGTCACCGGCAGCAAGACGGCGATGGATACGGAGCTCAGCGGTTTCATCGCGCGCTGCCGCCGGGTGACGCAGGTGCCGGTCGGCGTGGGCTTTGGCGTCAGCAGTCGCGACGATATCGAGTTCCTGCGTGGCCGCGCCGACATCGCCATCATCGGCACGGCGGCGCTGGCAGCGTGGGAAGAGCGTGGCGCGGACGGGCTCAGGGCCTTCCTGGCCGAGCTGCTGGGCTAGCGCTCAAGGCCAGGGCGCATAGCGCTCCAGCAGACCGAGTGCCTCGGCGACCGGGCGATAGGCGATGCGGCCAGCGACCACACTCAACCCCTTGGCGAAACCCGGATCGGCGCGCAAGGCGTCGATGCCGTTGCTGGCCAGGCGCTGCACATAGGGCAGGGTCGCCTCTGTCAGCGCCAGCGTGGACAGCCGTGGGTAGGCGCCCGGCATATTGGCCACGCAGTAGTGGATGACGCCGTGGCGTTCGAACACCGGCTCCTGATGGGTGGTGGGGCGCGAAGTCGCCACGCAACCGCCTTGATCGATGCTGACATCGACGATGACGGCGCCCGGCTGCATGCCGCGCACCATGGCTTCGTCGATCACCTGGGGAGCCCGCGCACCGCGCACCAGCACTGCGCCGACCACCAGATCGGCATCGGCAATTTCCCGGGCGATGGTGTCCGGCGTCGAGAGCGCGAAGCGGAAGTCGGCGGCGATGAAGGCGGCCAGTTCCGTACGACTGGTCCGGCCCCGGTCCAGTACCAGGGTGTCCGCGCCCAGGCGCGCCGCAACCCGCGCGCTGTGGCGGCCGACCACGCCGGCGCCGACTACCACCACTTTGCCGAATCGCTGCTCGAACAGGCGTCCCGGCAGCAGACCGCGACCGCCCATCGGTCGCGCCAGGTGATAGGCGCCCATGGTGATGGCCATGTTGCCGGCGACCGCGCTCATCGGGGCGAGCAAGGGCAGGTGGCCGTCGGCATCCTCCACGGTTTCGTAGGCGATCGCGGTCGTGCCGCTCGCGAGCAACGCGTGGGTCAGATCCGGGTCCACGCCCGCCAGATGCAGATAGGTAAACAGCAGTTGGCCACCGAGCAGCGGGTATTCCGCGGCGATCGGCTCCTTGACCTTGAGGACCAGCGCGGCAGACCAGGCTGTCTCGCGATCGACCGTCAAGGCGCCAGCGGCCTGGTAATCGGCATCCGCAAAGCCCGAGCCCAGGCCGGCGCCACGTTCGATCCAGACTTCGTGCCCGGCGTTGATCAGCGCGGCGGCGCCCGCTGGCGTCAGCGCAACCCGATGTTCCTCGGTCTTGATTTCGCGGGGGACGCCGATTCTCACTGGTGAAACCTCGTCCAATCTCTGAAGCCCAGCGTAGCCGGCTGGGTGGAGACGTCAACCACTCCAGGATGTGGGGCGTTGTTTCCAGCGTGTTGCCAGGCGTTGGCATCGCACCGCCAGAGGGAAAAAAATGCAGAGAGCAAGTTATTTGAAAGTGGTGATGGGCCTGCTGGCAGTGCTGGCAGGTTGCACCGGTCAGCGCGGCGGTCAGGATCGAGTGATCGTCGACACACAGGGCGTGGACCTGCACGCCTATGACCATGATGTCGAGGAGTGCGAGGCCTACGCCGATCAGGTCCGGGTCGGCCGCCGTGCGGCGGGGGGAGTATTGGCCGGCGCGGTCATCGGCGGTGCGGTTGGCGCGATCGCCGGAGATCACCATACCGCAGAGCGTGCGGCTGGCGTCGGTGGCGTGGTTGGTGGAGCCAGGGGAGTCGGCTCTGGGGTGCGGGAGCGCGACAGCGTAATCAAGAATTGCCTTCGTGGTCGCGGTTATCGCGTGCTCAACTGAGCGCTGTATTCTGCGAGCACATCGGCAATCAGCACCAGCGCGGTGGCGGCAAAAGTCGCCATGTTGGCGGCGCGACCCGCATCGGCGATGGTGATGCCGAGGGTGCGCTCCATCGGCCCGGCGATGGCGAAGCAGGCACGGCCGGGAGGGTCTCCATAGGGATTGGGCGAGGGCCCCGTGGTGCCAGTTTCCGCCAGCGCCCAGTCGCAGCCCAGCAAGGTACGCAGATGACGGGCACACAGCAGTGCATAGGCTTCCGTACAGGGTCGTACAGCGCCGAAGGCATCCGAGCCCATGCCCAATAGCGCCGCGCGCGCTTCCAGGGAATAGGGCACGGCGCCGCCCGCGAAGAATGCCGAACAGCCCGGTACCGCGACCAGCGCGGCGGTGATCAACCCCCCGGCGGAGGATTCCCAGACGGCGAGGGTTTGGTTCCGCGCTTGCAACAGCTCCGCGCAGCGCCGGGCTGGGGCCTGTAGCGTCGAACCGGGGCCGAGGTCAGTCATGGCAGTTCCTGGTGCAGCTCCTGGTGCTTGAGTCGGGCAGGTGGTGGCAGTAGAGTCGGACAACCAATTTACAGGTATCCCGGCCCTTCGGGCTGGTTTTTCTCATCTGCGACGAGGAGCAATACGATGGAAGTGGGCATGCTGAGCGTGTTCCAGGCCGGGTTGGGCCAGAACATGACGGACTTGGAGATATACAAACAGAACCTGCGCATCTGCGATCTGGTCGAGCCGCTTGGGCTCGATTCGATCTGGGCCGCGGAGCACCATTTCACCGATTACACCATGTGTCCGAGCGTAACCGAGTTTCTCGCCTACATGGCGGGCAGGACCCAGCGCATCAAGCTGGGGACCGCGGTGCTGATTCTGCCTTGGCACAAGGATCCGGGTCGCACTGCGGTGGAGATGACGATGCTCGACAACCTCTCCGACGGTCGCGCGCTGATGGGTTTCGGGCGCGGCATCGGCCGGGTCGAATACGACGGTTTCGGCATCCCGATGGAGGAGTCCCGCGCGCGTTTCGACGAGGCCGCGCAGATCATCATCCAGGGCCTGGAAACCGGATTCATCGAGTACGACGGCAAGTACTTCAAGCAGGAGCGGCGCGAATTGCGGCCGCGCCCCATCAGATCCTTCAAGGACCGGCTGTACATGGCGTGCCAGTCGCCGGATTCCGCCGATGTGGTGGCCGATCTTGGTGCCACCATGATGGTATTTGCGATCTCTCCCTGGGAGTCGCGCGCCAAGGACGTCGAGCGTTATCGGGCGCGGTATCGCAAGTCCCAGGGCAAGGAGCCGCCACCCATCGTCGCCAACATCTTTTGTGTCTGCGACGACGATGCCGGGCGTGCCGACAAGATGGCGGAAAAGTACATGCACGATTACTGGATCTCCGCCCTCGATCACTATGAAATGGACGGCACCCACTTTGGCGACAAGAAGGTCTACGACTTTTATGCGAAGAGCGCAGCGATCATGCGCGATCGCGGCCGCGAGTCGGTAGCCGAGTTGTTCACCAACAACCAGGTGCATGGCACGCCCGAGCAGATCCTGCGGCGTCTGGAGTGGGTCCGCGAGATGGCGGGCCCGATGCAACTGAATGTCTCCTTCAGTTACGGTGGAATGCCTTTCGACTATGCCGAGCGCAGCATGAGGCTGTTCTGTCGCGAGGTGCTGCCGGAACTGCACCAGTGGAGCAGCGAACCTCCGGGTTGGCGGGCAAAAGCCAGCGCTTGAGGGTTTTCTTCAAGTAGAGGCCCGGGTGCCGATACGAAGGGCTGACGTGCCGAGCGCGTCGGCCCTTCGCCGTTTCCGGGCGGGTGTGCCGCGCGGCCGGCGCGGATAAACGGGCGGAAACCCGTTTCCAGCATCAGGTTTCATTTTCCTGCCCGCGAAAGCTGGATTTTTCTCGAAGGAATGGATTAAATGGGGTAAACATAATTTCCAGTAATGATGTTTCCGGTTAAATCATAACTTCGGGGGATAATATGGCCGAATTCGATCTGATCATCACTGGCGGGACCATCGTGGATGGCACCCGCAACCGGCAGCGCTTTGCGGGTGACATCGCCGTCAAGAATGGCGTCATCGCTGCGATAACCCCGGCCGGCGAACTCGCCGGGCGCAGCGCGGACAAGGTCATCGACGCCAAGGGGCTGGTGGTCGCCCCGGGGTTCGTCGATCTGCACACCCATTACGACGGGCAGCTGTTGTGGGACCCCTATCTCAGCTGCTCCAGTTGGCATGGAGTGACTTCCGTGGCCATCGGCAACTGCGGCTTTGGTTTTGCCCCGACCCACCCCGAACAACGCGAACGCGCCATGCTGTCCATGGAGCGGGTCGAGGCGATTCCGCTGGCGACCATGAAGGCGGGAATGGACTGGGATTGGGAGACCTTCCCGCAGTGGCTGGACTCCATCGAGCGTCGCCCCAAGGGCATCAACGTGATGAGTTTCGTGCCCCTCAACCCGCTGATGATCTATGTGATGGGCGTAGAGGCGGCCAAATCCCGCGATCCCGACGAGCGCGAGCTGAAGGAAATGCTGCGGCTGATGGAGGAATCCCTGGACGCCGGCGGCGTCGGGTTTTCCATGCAGCGCCTCGGAGACGGCTTCACTTCGGTGCAGCGCGACTACGATGGCACCCCAATGCCGACTGACACCATGTCCGACGAACTCTGCCTCGCTTTCGCGCGCCTCCTCAAGAAGCGCGGCAAGGGGTTCATCCAGCTGACCCAGGCCAAGAATGAATTCACTGCCGACCTGGACTTCGGGTTGAAGCTGGCCGAGGCATCCGATGCGGCAGTGCTGTGGAATGCGGTGCAGGTCAACGAGCGCCATCCGCATCAACATCGCCGCATGCTCAAGTGGGTCAACGAGGCGCGCGAGAAAGGCCTGAACATCTGGATGCAGGCGATCACCACGCCCAACGACATGCGCTTCAAGCTGGACAACTTCAATTTGTTCGACGGCAATGGCGCCTGGCGCGATGTCACGATTGGCGATGTGGCGACCCGTATCCAAAAGATGCAGGATCCCGCGCTACGCAAGGCGGTGAGGGATGACTACGACTTCGGGAGCGCACCGTTTGTGAGCGGCCCGGTTGCCGATATCGTCGTGGATTCGGTAACCAATCCCGAAAACCGGAAATATGTGGGCCTGACCATTGCGCAGCTCGGGCCGGCCATGGGCCGCCACCCGGCGGATGCGATGCTCGATCTGGCCATCAGCGAGCAGCTGCAGACCGTGTTCTACGTGGTGCCTTTCAACTACCGCGAGGACTTGCTCAACGAGATTCTGGAGAGCGAGTGGACCATCCCGGGGGTGTCGGATGGTGGTGCGCACACCAAGTTTCTGAATTTTGGCCGCTATCCCACCAACCTGCTGCAGGACGCCGTGCGCGAACGGGGTTCCTACACGCTCGAAGAAGCACACTATCGTCTCTCTGCACTACCGGCGATGGCGGCGGGGTTCTCCGATCGTGGCACCCTGGAAGTCGGGCGTGCAGCGGACATCGTGGTCTACGACTACGAAAATCTGCGCACCCTGCCCGCCGAGATCGTCCATGATCTGCCGGGTAACGAGTGGCGCTACGTCGAGAGCGCGGAGGGTTATCGCCACCTCATCGTCAATGGCGTCGAGATATTCGTCGATGGTCGGTGCACCGGGGCGACGCCGGGCAAGTTGCTGCGCCATGGCAAGGCGGCCGCCATGTCCAGCGCTGCTTGAGGTTCTCGACAGCGCTGCCTTCCCAGTTCACGGAGATGCAGCAAAACCGGGGCAGTATCGCCCCGGTTTTGTTTGGTGCGGACGCAAGCGCGAGATGGTGCCGCGGGCTTCCAGCGGGAACTGTGGTGTCGGGTCTGCAACGTCCGGCTCGTGGTGTCCGGTTCGTGGTTGCGTCGCTCAGGGGCATCCCCTAGAATCCCGCGTCCGTTTTGTCTGTGGGCCATGCTGGCGTAGCTCAGTTGGTAGAGCAGCTGACTTGTAATCAGCAGGTCGGGGGTTCGACTCCTCTCGCCAGCTCCACGGCGGCATCTTGGCATGCCAGGTCGGTTGACAATGGCAGGGCGATGGCAGAAGATGCCGGGCTTTTCCCCGGAGGGGTTCCCGAGTGGCCAAAGGGATCAGACTGTAAATCTGACGCGCGAGCTTCGGTGGTTCGAATCCACCCCCCTCCACCAAAAAAAATTCGGCGATCACCGCGGCGCGAATGGCTCGCGCCGGCTGCGTCGGGCGGGTTGGCAGGCAGTGCGGGTATAGTTCAGTGGTAGAACCTCAGCCTTCCAAGCTGATGATGCGGGTTCGATTCCCGCTACCCGCTCCAAGCAGCCTGCGGGATGGCGAGATAGATGTTGAGGTGTTTGGCTCATATAGCTCAGTCGGTAGAGCACTTCCTTGGTAAGGAAGAGGTCACCGGTTCGAATCCGGTTATGAGCTCCATTGTTGCGGGTGCCATGCGGCGTGGATTGCGTGGCGTTTTGATGTTTCGGTAATTGTCGCTGCGCAAGCAGGGTCTGCGCCGGGGAGACACACGATGGCAAAGGAAAAATTCGAGCGTAGCAAGCCGCACGTGAACGTTGGGACGATTGGTCACGTGGACCATGGGAAGACGACGCTGACGGCGGCGCTGACGCGGGTGTGTTCGGACACTTGGGGCGGGACGGCGGTGCCGTTTG
>DASUDS010000070.1:0-5011 GCA_036275455.1 Porticoccaceae bacterium | reverse complement strand
CGCAGATAGTCCTCGTAGCCGCCGACGTATTCGCGCACCTCGCCGTCGGGATCGAAGGCGATCAGGCTGGTGACCACGTTGTCGAGAAAGGCGCGATCGTGGCTGACCAGGAGCAGGGTGCCGGGATAGTCGATCAACAGGGTTTCGAGGATCTCCAGGGTCTCGGCGTCGAGGTCGTTGGTGGGTTCGTCGAGCACCAGCAGGTTGGCCGGACGGGTGAACAGCCGTGCCAGTTGCAGGCGGTTGCGCTCGCCGCCGGACAGCGCGCGCACCGGGCCGCGCGCCTGCGCCGGGGCGAACAGGAATTCGCCCAGATAACCGAGTACCGACTGCTCGCGGCCCTGGATCTCGACGCTGGTGCGGCCCTGGCCGACCACGTCGATCAGGCTGGCGTCCTCGTCCAGCGACTCGCGCAGCTGGTCGGAATAGGCGATTTCGAGCCGGGTGCCGTGGCGCACGCTGCCGGTCTGGGGTGTGAGTTCGCCCAGCAGCAGGCGGATCAGCGTCGTCTTGCCGCAGCCGTTGGGGCCGATGATGCCGACCCGGTCGCCGCGCTCGATCAGCGTCGAGAAGTCGCGCAGCAGCGGCCGGTCGCCAAAGCCGTGGCCGAGGTGCTCGGCCTCGATCACGATCTGGCCGGAACGCGCGCCGGCATCGACGCGCAGATTCACCGCGCCGGTGCGGGCGCGGCGCAGGGCGCGCTGGCGGCGCATGGCCTCCAGCGCGCGCACCCGGCCTTCGTTGCGGGTACGCCGCGCCTTGATGCCCTGGCGGATCCAGACTTCCTCGGCCGCAAGCCGCTTGTCGAACAGGGCTTCCTCGCGCGCTTCCGCCGCCAGCGCCGCGGCGCGGTCGCGCAGATAGCGGTCATAGCCGCCGGACCAGCAGCTCAGCTGGCCGCGGTCCAGCTCGGCGACGCCGGTGGCGACCCGCCGCACCAGCGTGCGGTCGTGGGAAATGAACACCAGGGCGCCGGGAAATTCGCGCAGGAATTTTTCCAGCCACTCGATCTGCTGGATGTCGAGGTGGTTGGTGGGCTCGTCGAGCAGCAGCAGGTCGGGTTCCCCGGCCAGCGCCCGCGCCAGCAGCACGCGGCGCTTGAAGCCGCCGGAGAGACTTTGGACGGGGGCCGCCCCATCCAGTTCGAGCCGGTCGAGCAGGGCATCGAGGCGCTGGTCGAGGCGCCAGCCGTCGGCGCCGTCGATGCGCTCCTGGAGCCTGGACAACTCCGCCTGGGCGGTGTCGCCGGCGGGGCCGTCGAGCAATTCCCGATAGCGCGTCAGCCATGCCGCCACGGGACCGAAGCCATCGGCCACCACCTCACGTACGCTGCCCTGCAGCCGTACCGGCACTTCCTGTGGCAGCCAGGCGATGCGTTCGTCGGCATCGTTGAGGATGCGGCCGGAGTCCGGCGGGATCAGCCCCGCCAGCACCTTGAGCAGGGTGGACTTGCCGGCGCCGTTGCGCCCGACCAGGGCGATGCGCTCGCCACGGCGGAGCTGCCAGTCGATGCCGTCGAGCAGCGCCAGGGCGCCGAAATGGAGATGAACCTGCTGGAGTTGCACGGGTGCTGGGTCGCCGGAAGTTGCGGGTGTCGGGGGAGCCGCGGGAGCCGCGGGAGCCGGAGGGCAGGGTTACGAACCCTCCGGCGGCCATTGTCGCCGGTTCCCGCCGCAATCACTACCGGGTAAGGTGCGCCGCACCAACGGGGGAGAACCAGGTGGACGCACTGACGGCATTGCTGCACCGGCGCTCGGAAGCCACGCTCGGCGAGCCGGCGCCGGATGGCGAGGTGCTGGCCAATATCCAGCGCGCGGCACTGACCGCAGCCGATCACGCGACCCTGCGACCGTGGCGCTTTCTGGTGATCCGCGGCGCTGCCCGGGAGCGGCTCGGGGAGCTGTTCGTGCGCGGCCGCGAAGCCGTCGAGGGCGAGCTTTCGGCCAGGGAACGCGAGCGCACGCAAGGGCGCCCGCTGCGCGCGCCCCTGGTGATCGTGGCGATCGGTGCGCCGCGCCAGGATGCCAAGGTGCCGGAAATCGAGCAGCTGCTGTCCGCCGGTGCTGCGGTGCAGAACCTGTTGAACGCAGCCTATGCCCAGGGCGTGGGCGCCATCTGGCGCACCGGCGGCTTTGCCTACGATCCGGTAGTCAAGGCCGGGCTGGGACTCGGCGCGGGCGAGCACATTCTGGGGTTTCTGTATCTGGGTACGGTCATCGCGCCGCGGCCGCCGCGGCCGCCGCTCGATCCGGGAGACTTCTTCCGGGAGTGGACCAGCTGAGCCCGGCGGGCGGAAACCGCGTTCGCGCTTCCCGCCCGCCGAGTTCTGTCGGGCGTGGCTGACCGGGATCAGTAGCAGCTCACTGGGATCAGTCGCGGCTCACTGGGATCAGTAGCAGCTCACTGGGATCAGCAGTAACTGGCCGGGGTCAATAGTAGCTGACGTTTACCGCGACGCCGTCCAGCAGAAAATCGCTGGTGGCCGCGCTCGATACGCTGATCAGACGCACTCTGAAATTGGCATCGGCGAGATCGCTCGTGCTCCAGCTCCGGCTCCAGTTGTTCGAGGCCGAACCCAGCGCATAGGTCAGCAGGCTGGTGCCGAGGGTCGCGGTGGTTCTTGGCGTGGTCCAGGACGCGCCACCGTTCCAGGACAGCTGCACGCAGAACTTCGGTGAACCCAGAGTGGCGTCGGCACGGGCCTTGAGCTGTACCTGGAGGCCCGTGACGGTTGCGCCGGCCGGCAGCGCCAGACCGAAGTTGTAATAGCGATGCCGGTCCTTGCCGCTGTCGGTGCAGGAGGTGCCGGTGGTCGAGCCGCTGTTGTAGTCCGCTGCCGAGACGCCGTTGGTCGCGTAGGCATAGGTCGGATTGGTTTCGTAGCCATTGCCATCGCCACCGCTATCCCTGGCGTTTGCGGTCGGCGACCGCAGCCCGGTGCTGAGAACGGTGACGCCGGCCTGGGTGACCGTGAACGTCTTGCCAGCGATCGACAGGGTTGCGGTGCGGCTGCTGGTCCCGGTATTGGCGGCCACGGCATAGCCGACCGTGCCGCTGGCGCTGCCCGAAGCGCCGGCGGTAATGGTGAGCCAGGCGACATTGCTGGTCGCGGTCCAGGAACAGCCAGCATCCGCCGTCACCCCGATAGTGCCGATCGTGGCGGCGGCGCCGGTGCTCACCGAGCTGGTCGACAGGGCGTAGCCGCAGGAATTGCCGAGGGCATCCAGTGCGGTGTTGATCTGGATTCTGGGCGTTGCGACCCCGTTGCGGGCATCGCTGACCGATACGCCGGTCGAGCGCAGGACGGTCAAGGCCTCCGGCACCGACAGGTTCGGAACCTTCTGCTTGAGCAACGCCCAGGCGCCGGCGACGTGGGGGGTGGCCATGGAGGTGCCGTGCCAGCTGGAGAAGCCACCGCCGGGAACCGAGGACGTAATGGCCGAGCCCGGCGCCAGCAGGCTGAGAAAGGCCACCGAATTCGAGTAGCAGGCCACCTGATCGATGCTGGTGGTGACGCCGTTGCAGGTCCTGCCGCCCGCGTCCCAGGAGGAGCCCACGCTAACCGCGCTGGAGATGCAGCCAGGCGCATTCATGCTGTCCGCGTAGTTGTTGTTGCCGGACGCGACGACCGTCGCAATGTTGGCCGCGCGCAGGTTGTCGATGGCGGTCTTGAAGGCACTGTTGGCGGAATCGCAGCTGCGCTGATCGTAGAACCGCCCGCCACCGATGCTGAGGTTCACCGCTGCGATGGGATAGGTATTGCGCAGTGCGTACACGCGCTCCAGACCCCGGATCTGGTCGCTCATGTAACTCAGCACACAGGACGAGGTGCCGCCGCACTGGGTGGTGCTGTCGAAGCGCGAAAACACCTGGATGGCGATCAGGTTGGCATCTCTGGCGACCCCGGAATAGGACGCGCCCTTGCCCGCCGCGATCCCCGCGACATGGGTGCCATGGTCGCATTTCCCCGCCGGGCAGACCCCGGCGTAGGGCAGGGCCGAGCCGGCCGCGGTCGAGGAGGAGACCCCGCCAGGGCAGATCGAACTGGCGCTCTGGGCGCCCACCGTACTCGAGTAGCAGGCCTCGGACACCACCTTGCCGGCGAGAAAGCCGTGGGCCTTGTCCACGCCGGTGTCGAGTATGGCCACCGTCTGCCCGGCGCCGGTGAAGCCCCCGCTCCAGGCCGCCGCCCCGCCCGTCAGCGGCACGCTTTCGGCCAGCACGGGCTGCGCGAGCAGATCTTCCTCCAGTGAGCTGATCTCCGGCAGATTGGCCAGCTGTTCCAGCTCGTCGGGGTCCGCCTCGACGGCCATGAAGGGGATCGCCGCGAAGCGCTTCGTGCGCCCCGGTGCGCGCCGCAGCGAGGGCACGCGATCCACCAGGGCCGACTGCGCCCGGGCGATCTCGTCGCGCTGGAGGGTTGTCTCGCCTGCGGTGAGCAGGCCCTCGGGCGCAAAGCCCACGCGCACCCCCACGATGAGGCGCGCGGTGCCTTCGGCGCTTGCCTTCTGGCGCAGCCGGTCGAGGGTGTGCCGGACTTCGGGGACGGTGCTCGCCGCCGGTGGCAGCGGCCGTTGTTCGCCCAGCATGGCGCGTTTCGCGGCCAGAGCGGGCGGTGTGGCAAACAGGAGGAGGAAGATCATCAGGGCGGCGAAGCCCAGCAGGCACTGGTTTCGGAGCTGCGGAGCAGCGGTCTGTGTCGAAGCCAAGCGGTGGTGCGGAGCTTTCATCTGGATCCTCTGTAGGTTGGCGATCTGTGCTGTCGGCGGCTGTTCCCTGTGCGAAATGTATTGGTCGTGCGGTGCCCGCTGGTGGGGTCCGTTCCCGAGACCAGCTTGATGCGTCGCGCCCACGGCTTACGGACCGTGGTGACAAGCGGTCGGGCGATCGAGTGGCGGCACCCTAGCAAGACAGGCCGCGTGGGAATGCGCTGGAGATCACAGACCGGGAATCGCCGGCGGCCAAGCAGAGCAATGGCTTCGCAGTTTGCCGGGCCAGCTATCGGTTTGGA
>DASUDS010000069.1:0-11371 GCA_036275455.1 Porticoccaceae bacterium | reverse complement strand
ATTCCCCTGGGTCTGGTGGCCGCCGCGGGCCTGAGCGCCGAGGAACTGGGCCAGCGCACCAAGGGCTGCACCTTCGAGCAGCTCCACCGCAGCGGCTATGACGCGAAGTACCGGGTCGCCGACCAGGATCGCGACGGCGTGGTCGCCGAGATCATCTACCCCTCGGTGGGCATGGCGCTGTGCAACCACCCGGATTTCGCCTACAAGACCGCCTGCATGCACGCCTACAACGAGTGGCTGGCGCACTACATGACCGACGCCCCCGAAGGCCGCCTGTTCGGCCTGGGCCAGACCTCCGGTGAATCCGTCGATCAGATGATCAAGGACTTCGAGGACAGCAAGAAGAAGGGCTTCGTGGGCATGATGATGCCCGGCGATCCCAAGGAAGCCGACTACGACGATCCCATGTACAACGCGCTGTGGGAATGCGCGGTGGACCTGAACATGCCGCTGTCGTTCCACATCCTCACCTCGCGCGGCGGCGGCGTGGGCGACATCGCGCGGGTGCGCGGCAACAAGGTCAACGGTTTCATGAGCATCATCCGCAGCGTGCAGGATGTCATGGGCGTGTTCGTGCTGAGCGGGGTGTTCGAGCGCCATCCCAAGCTCAAGTTCATCGCCGCCGAGGCCGACGCCGGCTGGCTGCCGCACTACTCCTACCGTATGGACCACGCCTACAACCGCCACGGCGTGTGGTTGGGCGGCGGCAAGAACCTGGCCAAGATGCCGAGCGAGTACATCGCCAGCAACATCTGGCTGACCTTTCAGGACGATTGGGTGGCGTTCAAGGTTGCCAACCTGATGAATCCCAAGCGGCTGGTCTGGGCCAACGACTTCCCGCACAGCGACGCCACCTGGCCCTGGTCGCAGGAGATGCTGGAGAAGCACACCGGTGGTCTGACCAACGAGCAGATGCGCTGGATCATGCGCGACAACATCATCGAGTGCTACAACCTGCCCGTGGACAAGATCCCGGCCTGAGCCGAGAGCATCGGCGATCCGGGGGCTATCCTCGGATCGCCGAGCGCGGGACCATGAGCCCGGACCGCCGAGCACGGGACCGTAAGAAAGAAGCAAGACGCCGATCAAACCGCGGCGCGCCCCGAACCTGGGCGCGCAACGGACGGGACGGGGCATCGCATGCGATCGTTTCGGACCGTACTCGCAAACGTCCGCTGGCGGTCCGGGTGTTCGTCGGGGCGACCCTGCCGCAAACGACGAGGTGCCGGGGTGAACGCTCCACAGCCGTTTCTGTTCGATGCCGACGCCCATGTGCTGGAGCCGCCGGACCTCTGGGATACCTATCTGGAAGCGCAGTTTCGCGAGCGCAGCATCCAGTTCCGGCGCAACGACCAAGGCGTCGACCAGTTGTTCGTCGACAACCAGCTGATCCTGCCCAACTGTACCGCCGCCCTGGGCGGCGCCGAACTCGATCGCAATCGTGCCATGGACCCGCAATCCCGGCTCGGTTATCTCGACGGCGCGCCGCGGTCGAGCATGTTCGGGCCCGAACGCATCGCGCTGTTCGATCGCTGGGGGCTGGGCGCCGGTCTGGTGCTGCCCACCATCGGCATCTTCTGGGATACGCCGGACGACGCCCTGGCCAATGCCTACTGCCGGGCCTACAACGATTGGGTGCACGACTTCCAGGCTGCCGACCGCAAGCGCCTGGTGATCGCGGCGCACCTCAATCTGCGCGACATCGATAACGCCATCCGGGAGCTGGATCTGCGCCTCGCCCAGGGCTTCAAGGGCGTGTTCCTGGCGCCCGAGCGGGTGGACGGCAAGGCTTTCGCCCACCCGCATTTCGATCGCCTCTGGGCACGCATTCAGGAAGCGGAAGTGCCGCTGCTGGTGCACGTGATCGTGCGCACCCGGCGCC
Organism: Porticoccaceae bacterium; assembly: GCA_036275455.1. Taxonomy (GTDB): domain Bacteria; phylum Pseudomonadota; class Gammaproteobacteria; order Pseudomonadales; family Porticoccaceae; genus JAGPUQ01. The sequence goes on along the minus strand of DASUDS010000069.1, from coordinate 9,489 downwards.
TGGTCACCGGCTTCGTGGGCGACTGGTACGACACCCCGGCCAACCGCACCTTCACCTTCGCCCTCGGCGCCGCCTCCCAGGTGATGCCGGCGTGCATGGCCATGGTCATGGACGGCCTGTTCGACAAGTTTCCCCGCCTCAGGGTGGTGGCCATCGAAGCCGGCTGCGGCTGGGCGCCCTATGCCATGGATCGGCTGGACGAGAAGTACCAGCATTTCCGCGGCTTCGACATGCCGCTGGCGCTGGGGCGCCCCAGCGACTATTTCCGGCGCAACCTCTGGTTCGTCGCCGAGCCCGAGGAACGCACCATCGGCAGTTGCCTGGAGCTGATCGGCGAGGACCGCATCCTCTGGGGCTCCGACTTCCCCCACATCGACGCCAATCTGGAGGCGCCGCGACTGATCCGCGAGCGCGTCGCCGGCCTGCCCGAGGCTGCCCAGCGCGCGGTATTGGGCGAAAACGCCCGCAAGTTGTTTGGACTTTGACTGCGTGGCCGGGCGGTCTGGCTACGCTGCAATGCTGCCGCCCCCGCACCGGGTTCGGGCAGGTTTTCCGCGGCTTTGATTTCTCAGCACAGGAGTAAGGCGATATGAGCGATGCGAATCCGATTGTGGCGGCCAGGGCGCTGCAACCCTTGATCGGCGAAAAGCGGCGCGACGGCGAATTGCGCGCCCGGTTGGTTCCGGAGGTGGTGGCCGCGGCGGGCAAGGCTGGGCTGTTTCGCCTGTTCGCCCCGCGCGAGGTCGGCGGCCTGGAAGTGACGCCCAGCCAAGCCTTTCTCGCCACCGCCGAGATCGCCGCCGCCGACCCGGCGGTGAGCTGGTACATGGTCAACTCGATCCCGGCCTGCATGGCCGCCGCCGTGATCCCGGAGACCGAGCGCCGCGCGTTGTTCGCCGAACCCGACCGCAACTTCGGTTTTTCCGCGGTGGCGCTGGCGACCGCCAGACCCGCGCCGGGCGGGTTTCGCCTGAGCGGTTCCTGGCCGGTGGTGACCGGTTGCGAGGATGCGCGCTGGTGTGCGCTGATGGCCCGGGTGGTGGACGAGAGCGGGCCGCGGCTCATCAACGGCCGCCCCGAGGCGCGTCTGTTTCTGGTGCCCACCGAACAGCTCGACATCGCCCAGACCTGGCAATACGCGGCGGCCATGCGCGGCACCGGCAGCAACCAGGTCACGGTGTCGGATCTGTTCGTGCCGGAGGCATTGGCCACGATCCCCGGCAGTCCACCGCGCATCGACCGGCCGCTGTTTCGCAATCCACCCACGGTGCTGACCCTGCCCATCTTCGCCGCGGTCGCGGTGGGCGTGCTGCAGGGCGCGATCGCCGCGGCGCGCCAGGAGATCACCACCAAGGTGTCCTCCATCACCGGGCGCGCGCTCAAGGACCAGGCCGAAATCCAGATCACCATCGCCGATGCCACCGCTGCGCTGCGCGCGATCCGCGCCGGCTGCGTGGAGACCTACGACGCGATCTGGGAGCAGGTGCAGCGGGGCGAACCCCTGGCCGGTACGACCAAGGCTGAGCTCTATGCCTCCAGCTTCTACGCCGGCGACGTCGCTCGCGACCTGGTCGGACGCCTCTACGTCAAGGGTTCGCGGGCCGCCTTCATGCAGGGCCACCCGCTGGAGCGCTGCCTGTCCAACATCCACGCCATCATCGCGGCGATCGAGGCGCGGCGCGGATTCCACCAGTCCGCCGGTGCGGTGCTGCTCGGCGCCGAACCGGTGGAAGCCGGGTTCTGAGCGCGGGCTGGCCCCGCCCACTTCCAACCGTCGTCTTGGAGTACAGAGATGAGTATCGGCAACAGCCGCCAGGCGCTCGAGCGGATCGCGCAACTGGCCCGGGAATTCGCCACGGCCTACCCCCAGCGCGACCGCGACAACCAGTACCCCCGCGAGGAGATGGCGCGGCTGAAGGCGAGCGGTCTGCTCGGCTTCTCCATTCCCACCGCCTACGGCGGCCTCGGCGCGTCCTGCGCCGAGATCACCGAGGCCATCACCCTGTTCGCCGAAGGCAACCCGGCGATCGGACAGATGTTTCTGGTGCACTGTCTGCTCGGGGCATCCTTTCTGGACGAGCTGGCGCCGGAGGCGCTCAAGCGCAGGGTCTATGGCGATATCCTGGACAACCAGCGCTTTCTCGGCAACGCCGCCTCGGAGAAGACCAACGATCCGCGCAAGGGCTATGACCTGCAATTCGTGCCCGTGGCGGGCGGGGTGGAAATCACCGGCCGCAAGTTCTTTTCCACGGGTTCGCTGGCGGCCGATCTGATCGCGGTGATCGGCACCATGGCCGGTAACCTGGCCCTGGCGATCCTGCCGGTGGACGCGCCCGGGCTCCAGATCCTCGACGATTGGGACGCCATGGGCCAGCGCGGCACCGGCAGCGGCACCACGGTATTCGACAAGGTGTTCGCGCCGGAGGCCATGGTGATCCCGAACCTGCTGGGGCCGGATCGGCAGATGGCGCAGACCAACCTGCTCGGGCCCATCACCCAGATCGGTTTCACCGCGATCTTCGTCGGCGCGGCGCGCGGGGCGCTGCGCGAAGCGGTCGGCTATGTGCGCACCACCACGCGCGCCTACCCCTGGCCCGGATTGACCTTCGAGCGCGCGGTGGACGACCCCTACATCCTGGAGAACATCGGCAAGCTGGCCGCCGAACTGGCCGCCGCCGAGGCGCTGACCCGGGAGGCGGCGCGCAAGGTGGACGTCGCGCTGGCGGCGCGTGCCAGCGCAGCGCCCGAGGCCATGGCGCGGCTGCGCGCCGAGGCCTCGGTAGCGGTGTCCCAGGCCAAGATCGTCGCCACCGAAACCGGCTTGCGGGTGTGTCAGGAGGTATTCACTGCCTGTGGCGCCCGCGCTGCGCTGCGCGAACAGAATCTGGACCGTTTCTGGCGCGATGTGCGCACCCTGACGCTGCATGATCCGATCGGCTTTCGCATCCGCAGCGTCGGCGAGTACCTGTTGCAGGACAAGGCCCCGACCCCGGCGCTGCGTTACTGAGGCCGCGGCGGCGCCGTCTGTTAGAGTGGCGGTGCTGCGGTTTCCCGCGGCACCGCCTGCACGCCGGACCGTCGCTCGCATTCCCGGGCGCTTCGCGTCGATCCTGTCGAGGAACATCCATGCCCCAGGGCAAACCCCATGGTCCCACGGTGGTGGCGGTCGCCTTCGTCACGCTTGGGGTGGTCTATGGCGTCTGGTTCGCCTACGCGGTATTCCTGGTCGCCCTGGTCGAAGACATGGGCTGGTCGCGCTCGCTCACCGCGGGTGCCATCTCGGTAATGAGCCTGGTGCATGGCCTGTCCGGGCCCATCAACGGCCGCCTCATCGAGCGCTTTGGCGCGCGGCGGGTGATCGCCCTGGGTGGTGCGATCTTCACCCTGGGCATGCTGCTCACCGCCCAGATTCAGACCTGGTGGCAGCTCTATCTGACTTTCGGCGTGGTTTCGGGCTTCGGCATCGCCATGTCGGGCTGGGTGCCCTTCATCGTCAGCGTGGAGCGCAGCTACCCCGACCGGCTGGGCACCGCACTCGGCTTCGCGCTCGCCGGCGTGGGTTTCGGCATTCTGGGTGCGGTGCCGGCCATCAACCTGCTGGTGGAATATTTTGGCTGGCGTGGTGCCTTCGCGCTGCTGGCGCTGCTCGGGCCGCTGTGGGTGATTCCCTCCGCCTGGTGGCTGCTGCGCGGCGCCGAGCCAAGCTTGAAGACTGCCTCTGCGCAGACCGTCGTTGCCGCGGCAGAACTTCATTGGGTGCCGGCGACCGCCCTGCGTTCGCCGCGCTTCTGGCGCGCCGCCTTCGCCTTTTTCACCGGTGCCTGCGTGGCGCAGATTCTGCTGATCCACCAGTTCGCCTTTCTGGTCGACCACGGCATCCCCAAGACCGAGGGTTCGTTGATCTCCGGCGTCATCGGCGTCGCTTCCATCGTCGGACAGCTGTTCTGGGGACGGCTCTCCGACCGCATCGGACGTGAAGCGGCCTACAGCCTGGCCGCCGTCGCCAATGTGCTGGCGATCGCCGCGCTGGCGGCGCTCGGCTGGTGGAGCGCAGCGCTGTGGCTGGCGCTTGGCTTCGCGGTCTGCATCGGGTTTGGGTACGGCGCCAATGCACCGCTGTACCCCGCGACCGCGCGCGACCTGTTCGCCGGACCGGCATTTCCGTCGATCTTCGGCTTCATGTCGCTCTCCGGGTCGCTGGGCGCCGCGCTGGGTGCCTGGATGGGTGGCTGGCTGTACGACGTCACCGGCGCCTATCACGCCATGCTGATCGCCAGCCTGGTGCTGGCGCTGATTTCCCCCGTGGCGCTGTGGTGGGCGGCGCCGCGCAGACCCAATCCGGTCGTGGTTGTCGTCCGGCCGGTCGCCAAGTCTGTTCAGTGACATCCGTTCGCTAACATCCGTTCACTAACACCCATTGACAAACATCCATTCGCTAACAAGGGAGCCGTGCCATGAGCTATCTGCCTCTCAGTGAAAGACAAAAGTCCCTGCGCGACCTGGCGCGCGACGTGGCCGCCCGGGAGGTCGGCCCACGTGCGGCTGTAACCGACCGCGACCGCGCCTTCCCCCGCGAATCCCTGGCCGCACTGCGGGATGCCGGGTTGTGGAAGCTGCGTGTCGATGCCGCGGATGGCGGCCTGGGCGCCGACCTCCTGTCCACCTGCCTGGTGGTGGAGGAGGTCGCGCGCAAGTGCCCGTCCACCGGCATGTGTTACAAGATGCACATCGAGGCCGCCGAGCTGGTCAGCCGCATGCCCAGTGCCGCGCAGCGGCAGGGCATCGTCAGGGGCATTGCCGAGGGCAAGGTGTTGCTCACCGTGGCCGGTGGCGAAACCTCGGGCAGGGGCGACGACTGGGTCCCCGGCATGCGCCTGTCGGCGGTGACCAGGACCGCCGAGGGTTACCGCCTCGACGGCATCCGCAAGTCCTATGTCACCTCGGCCGGCGAGGCCACCCACTACTTCATGCTCTGCCGGGTCGGAGAGGAGACCAAACCGGGTCAGCTCACCGCGCTGCTGGTGCCTGCCGACGCAGTGAAATGGGAGACCCTGGAGCCCTGGAATGGGCTGGGCATGCGCGGCAACAACTCGATGCCGATGCGCTTCGACGGTCTGGTGGCCGAGGCCAGCCGCGTCGGCGACGAGCACGCCGCCGCCAAGTATCTCGGTGCGGTGATGATGCCGGTGGTGGCGCTCACCTATGGCGCCGCCTATCTGGGCGTGGCCGCCGGAGCCTGGGAACTGGCCTGTGCCGAGGCCGCCAGGCGCTACCCGAGCGGCGCGCGCCGCCTCGACAGCCCCATCAACCAGCGCCGCATGGCGGAGATGAGTGCCCGCATCGAGGCCGCCCGCGCCCTGCTGCATGCCGCCGCCAGCGCCGGCGACGCCGGCCTGGTACAGGCGCCGCTGCCCTATCTGCAGGCCAAGGTGACCTGTTCCGAAGCCGCGGTCTGGGTGACCCAGGAACTGATGACGATGTTCGGTGGCACCGCCTTCGCCGCACGGCTGCCGTTCGAACGCTATTTCCGCGATGCCCGCGCCGGCATGATCATGGGGCTCGCCAACGACGACGCCTACCAGAACATCTACGGCATGCTGTTTCCCGAACCGAAGGAAAAATAGCGGTGCGGCATGGGCCGCGGGGCTAGGCAGTTGTGCAAGCTGAGGAGAGATCTTGATGGAAGTGAAGGGGTTGACGGCACTGATCACCGGCGGTGCCTCCGGACTCGGCGCCGGCGCCGCGCGGGTGCTGAGCGCAGCCGGGGTGCGCTGCGCGCTTCTGGATCGCAATATCGAGCTGGCGCGGGAGCTGGCGGCGGAGCTGGGCGGCATCGCGCTCGGCTGTGACGTGGTGGATGGCCCGGCGGTCGAGGCGGCGCTGGCCGAGGTGTGTGCGAAGCTCGGCACGCCGCGCATCGTGCTCAATGCCGCCGGCATCGACGTGGCGATCCGCACCGCGGGCACCAAGGGCGTTCACCCGCTGGAGGAATTCGAGCGGGTGATCCGGGTCAATCTCACCGGCACCTTCAACGTCGCCCGGCTGGCGGCCCAGGCGATGATCGCCGAACCGCCGCTGAACACAGACGGCGAGCGCGGGGTGATCGTCAACATCGCTTCGGTGGTCGCCCAGGATGGCCCTCTGGGCCAAGTCGCCTATGCCGCCTCCAAGGCCGGCGTGCAGGGCATGACCTTGCCGATGGCGCGGGATCTGGCGCCCTTTGGCATCCGCGTGGTGACCGTGGCGCCCGGCATGTTCGAGACGCCCCTGGCGAGCGGCATCCCGCAGAGCTGGATCGACAGCATCATTCCCACCGTGCCCTTCCCCAAGCGCTGGGGCAATCCGCTGGAGTTCGGTGCCCTGGTGCGGCAGATCTGTGAGAATTCGATGCTCAACGGGGAGATGATCCGCATCGACGGTGCCATCCGCATGGGGATCGGGCGCAGCTGAATTTTTTAGAGGAAAGATCATGGAAATTCGCAATCAGATCGCCATCGTCACCGGCGGGGCGTCCGGCCTGGGAGCCGCCACCGTGCGGCGTTTGGCCGCCAATGGCGCCCAGGTCGCGGTGCTCGACATCAACGAGAACCTGGCCCGCCAGATTGCCGATGAGGTGGGCGGCATCGCGGTGCCGGTGGATGTGGCCAGTGACGCCAGCGTCGCCGCGGCGCTCGCCGCCGTGCGCACCCGGCTGGGCGTGGCCCGCATCGTGGTCAACGCCGCGGGCACCGGCATCGGCCGCAAGATCGCGAGCAGCAAGGGCCCGCATCCGCTGGAGAGCTTCAAGCGGGTGGTGGATATCAATCTGACCGGAACCTTCGATGTCTGCCGGCTCGCCGCCACCGAGATGCTCGCCCTGGAGCCGGTGACGGCCGACGGCGAGCGCGGCGTGTTCGTCAATGTCGCATCGATCTTCGGCTTCGATGGCCCAGTGGGCAACACCGCCTATGCGGCGTCCAAGGCCGGGGTGATCGGCATGACGCTGCCCATGGCGCGCGATCTGGCGCCCTACGGCATCCGCGTGGTGACCATCTGTCCGGGCGTGTTCGATACCCCACTGGCGCGGGCCGAGACCGGCGATGCCGGCTTCCAGCGCATCCTCGATCTGGTGCCCTTTCCCAAGCGCGCCGGCAAGCCGGATGAATTCGCCCAGATGGCCTGCCACATCGTGGAGAACAGCATGCTCAACGGCGAGGTGATCCGCCTCGACGCGGCGATGCGCATGGGGTTGATGATCTGAGCAGGCCGCGGCTCCCGGCCGGGCGCTCAGGCGGTGCCGCGGCCGCGCGGCGCATGGAGCAGCCGCTCCAGGCCGGGGCGCTGCAGCGCCTGCTGCAGTTCGTGCTTGACGCTGGTGGCGTCGGGCAGCTCGGATAGGCGAGCGGCGAGCGTGGTCATCTCGGCGAGCGTCAGTTGGCGCAGCACCGCCTTCACGCGCAGCAGGTTGGCGGCGCTCATCGACAGGGTGCGATAACCCAGACCCACCAGCAGCACCGCGCCCATGGGATCGCCGGCCAGCTCGCCGCAGACGCTGACCTCGCGGCCGAGGGCGGCGGCTTCGGCGACGATGTGGCGCAGCGCCTTCAGCAGCGCCGGGTGGTAGCCGTGGTAGAGCGCCGCCACTCGGGGGTTGTTGCGATCCACCGCCAGCAGGTACTGGGTGAGGTCGTTGGTGCCGACGGAGAGAAAGTCGACCCGCTGTGCCAGGTCACGGGTCTGGTAGACCGCTGCCGGCACCTCGATCATCACCCCGACCCTGGGCATCTCGATGCGGTAACCCTCCTCCACCGTGAGTTCGGTGTAGACCCGGGCGATCAGCGCCAGGGCGCTGTCCACTTCCTCGACGCTGGAGATCATCGGCAACAGGATGCGCAGGTTGTCGATGTCCTCGCTGGCGCGCATCATGGCGCGGACCTGCGCCAGAAAAATCTCGGGGTGGTCGAGGGTGACGCGAATTCCCCGCCAGCCCAGGAACGGGTTTTCCTCGCTGATGGGGAAGTAGGGCAGCGCCTTGTCGCCGCCGATGTCCAGGGTGCGCATGGTCACCGGGCAGGGCGCGTAGATCTGGAGCTGATCCCGGTAGATCTGGCGCTGCTCCTCCTCCGACGGGAAGCGTTCCTGGAGAAAGAACGGAATCTCGGTGCGATAGAGGCCCACGCCCGCGGCGCCCGTCTCCAGCGACAGCTTGGTATCGACCCGCAGCCCGGTGTTGACCCACAGGCCGATTTCCGTACCGCAGGCGGTGATGCTGGGTTCATCCCGGGTCGCGAGCAGATCGGCCGCCAGGATCTGCTCCTGGCGGAAGACTTCGGCGAAGGCGCGCTCCACCTCCGGGGAGGGATCCACCAGGATGTGCCCCAGGTGGCCGTCGACGATGATGCGCTGGCCCTCCAACTCGGTCCAGGGCAGGTCGATCGCGCCCATCACCGTGGGGATGCCCATGGCGCGGCCGATGATCGCCATGTGCGAGTTGTGCGAGCCGCGCACCGAGACGATGCCGCGGAGGCGTTCGAAGGGGACTTCGGCCAGGTGCGGCGCGGCCAGATCCTCGCCGATCAGGATGGTGTCCTCGGGATACACCCGCTGCGTCGGGCGCGCGGTCTGCTGCAGATGTTCGAGTACCCGGCGGCCGAGATCGCGCACGTCGGAGGCGCGTTCGCGCAGGTATTCGCTGTCCATGCGGCTGAAGGTGCGGATGTGTTCGATGACCACCTGGCTCCAGGCGCTCTGCGCGGTGAAGCCCTGATTGATGAGCGCGATCACCTCGCCGCCCAGGGAATGGTCCTCGAGCATGCGCAGGTAGACGTCGAACATCTCCAGCTCTTCGGTGCTGAGGATGCCCTTGAGGTCGTTCTTGGCGCTGCGCACGTCCCGCTGGGTTTTCTCCAGCGCCCGGCGGAACTGCTCCAACTCGCCGGGGATGTCGTCGCTGCGCCGCTTCGGCACCGCGTAGAGATCGGCGGGCGAGGACACCACCACCGCGTGGCCGATGCCGATGCCGGGCGCGCTGGCGATGCCGGGGTAGACCGCGGAGGGTCCGGTGTCGGCTTCCGGCGCGGTGATCCGCACCAGCTCGCCGGTCGCCTCGGCGTGCGCGATGACGCCGGCGAGCTGGGCCGACACCGTGATCAGGAAGGCTTCTTCGCTCTCGTCGAAGCGGCGGCGCTCCTGCTGCTGGACCACCAGCACGCCCAGCACTTCGCGCTGGTGGATGATGGGCGCGCCGAGAAAGGAGCTGAAGCGCTCCTCGCCGGTTTCGGGAAAGTAGGCGAAGCGGGGGTGGGTTTCGGCGTGTTCGAGGTTGACCGGCTCGGCGCGGCTGGCCACCAGCCCCACCAGCCCCTCTTCGGTGGACATGGTCACCTTGCCCACCGACTCCGGCAGCAGGCCGCGGGTGGCGGAGAGGATGTAGCGCTTGCTGACCGGATCGAGCAGGTAGATGGAGCACATGCCGGTGTTCATCGCCGCCTTGACGCGCTCGACGATGAT
>DASUDS010000068.1:0-3510 GCA_036275455.1 Porticoccaceae bacterium | reverse complement strand
GTCGCCCGCGGTCACCACGCTGCCCCGGCCGTGCAGGCGCAGGATCTTCGGCGCGCCCTCGAAGGCGCAGAACATGATGACGATGCGGCCGTTCTCGCGCAGGTGGGCGATGGTCTCGACGCCGCTGCCGGTGAAATCCTGATACGCAACTGCGGTGCCGCCCAGCACGCGAAAGGTATCGCCACCCTTGGGCGAGCAATTGATCAGGCCCTCGTCGCCGAGCGGCGCGGTGGCGACGAAAAACAGCTTCTGCTGTGCGATCCAGTGCGCCAGCTCATCATCGATGGTGGCAAAGATCTTGGCCATGGCATCCTCCGCAAAGACTGGCTCGACGCTGCCGGCAGCGTACGCCGGCAGTGGTGACGAAATCCACCCGCCTTCAGCGACCGAAATCCTCCGGCCCGTGGCGCTCGGGCAGGCGCTCGGCTTCCGGCCCCCAGGTGCGGTTGACGCGCACGCCGCGGCGCACCGCCGGGCGCGCGGCGAGTTCCTCCGCCCAGCGGCGCAGGTGGCGATATTCCTCGACCTGAAGAAATTCGGCGGCCGCGTAAAGATTGTCCAGCAGGAGCCCGCCGTACCAGGGCCAGATCGCCATGTCGGCGATGCTGTAGGCGTCGCCGATCACGAAGTGGCGCGCGGCCAAGTGCTGGTCGAGCAGATCGAGCTGGCGCTTCACTTCCAGGGTGTAGCGATCGATGGGGTACTGCTGCTTGGTGGGCGCATAGGCGTAGAAATGCCCGAAGCCGCCACCGAGAAAAGGCGTGGCGCCCATCTGCCAGAACAGCCAGGACAGGCACTCGGCGCGCGCGGCGCCGCTGGTCGGCAGAAAGGCGCCGAACTTCTCCGCCAGATACACCAGGATGGCGCCGGATTCGAACACCCGGGTGGGCGGCGTGGTGCTGCGGTCGAGCAGCGCCGGGATCTTGGAGTTGGGGTTGATGGCGACGAAACCCGAGGCAAACTGCTCGCCCGCCATGATGTCGATCGGCCAGGCGTCGTACTCGGCCGCGCCGATGCCGAGTTCCAGCAACTCCTCGAACAGCACCGTGACCTTGACGCCATTGGGCGTGGCCAGCGAATAGAGCTGATGGGGATGGCGCCCCACCGGCAGTGCTCCCTCGTGAGTGGCACCAGCGGTAGGCCGGTTGATGGCGGCGAAGCGGCCGCCGTTGCCCGGCTCCCAGCGCCACACGCGGGGCGGGCTGTAGTCCTGATCGCTCATGATTGGAATCCCCGCTTCACCTCGGATGGCACAGAGCATAGCCGGCGATCAGCGCACCGGTCAGCCCCGGCAGTGGTGCAGGATGGCGTCGAACTGTTCTGGTGCCACCTTCTGGATCGACAGCCGGCTGCGGCTCACCAGCTCCATGGCGGCGAACAGTGGCTCGGCCTTGATGGCCTTGAGCGTCAACGGCGTCGCGAAGGTCTCGCGGTAGGCGACATCCACCAGCACCCAGCGCGGTTGCTCCGGGGTGGATTTCGGATCGTAGTACTTCGCGTCCGGATCGAACTGAAACGGATCCGGCCGCGCCGCGCCGCAGATCTCGCCGAGCCCCACCACCGCCGGCTCGGCGCAGTTGGAGTGGTAGATCAGCACCGGATCGCCCACCGCGACCTCGTCGCGCAGCCGGTTGCGCGCCTGGTAGTTGCGGATGCCCTCCCAGCCGCAGCGCCCCTCGCGGTGCAGGTCGGCGATGCTGTAGGTGTCGGGCTCGGTCTTGAACAGCCAGTGCTGCATCGGCTCAGCTCCGTGCGGGGGTATCGCCAAAGATTTCGTCGAGGTGCGCGGCGGGCAGCGCCTGGCTGACCAGCGATACCCCCCAGGTCACCACCAGACACAGCGCCTCGGCGATGGTCGTGCAGGCGAACGGATTGTCGGCCTGGCTGGCGAGCCAGAACAGCGCCCGCGCCACCAGGCTGCCGTCGATCGCACCATCCGGCAGCCAGCCGTTCTGCAGCGCGATAAAGCCCAGCGCACCGGCGACAAAGCCCCAGAGCGCGCCGCTCGCGGTGACGCCGCGCCAGAACACACCGAGGATCACCGGCCCTACCAGGGCCGCCATCAGGCCGCCGAGACCGGTCCAGACCATCAGCGCGATGTTGGCGCCGATCGACTCCCAGGCCAGCCAGGCCGCGGCGGCCATCACCACGACTACGCCCCAGCGGCTGATGCGCAGGACATTGTGGTCGATCTGCGCGCTGCTGGCCTGGGGGTGCAGCACCGGGGCCAGCGAACGCCGGTAGATGTCGTTGGCGAACACCTGGGAGGTGGAAATCACCAGCCCATCGGCGGTGGACATGATCGCGGCGAGAATGCCGGCGCCGAACAGCGCGGCGAGCCAGGGAGGGAACACTTCGATCAGCATCATCGGAATGGCCTGGTTGGGATCGCCGCCCGCGCCGAGCAACCGGTCGCCGAGCAGCGCCCGCGCCAGGATGCCACCCAGAACCATCGCGCTGAGCAGCAGGCCCAGCACCAGGCAGAGCATCATGAAGTGGCCATGGCTGTGCCCGTCGCGCAGCGCCCAGATCTTGTTGCCGATGTGGGGCAGGAGACCCAGGGTCAGGTGCGCGAGAAAGATCGCGGCATAGTCCCACCAGGAGTCGAAGATCGTGGCGCGCGGCGACAGCGCGTCGAGCAGGCTCGCGTCCTGCGCGCGCAGCCGCTCCAGCATCCCCGCGAATCCGCCATCGACCCCGGCGCCAAACCAGAACATGGCCACGATCACCGCCGCGAGGCCGATCATCATCGCGCCCTGCACACCGTCGGTGAGGATGTCGGCATGGGCGCCGCCCAGCACCACATAGATCAGCAGCACCCCCACGGTGACCGCCAGCGCGGTGGCGGGATCGAGCCCCAGCAACTGCTGGAACATCACCAGGCCGGCGAGCAGTTGTGCCGCCAGATAGAACAGCAGCACGATGGAGAACAGCGCCACCACCACCCGCAGCGCTTCCGAGCGGTAGCGGTCGCCGATGAATTCCGGAATCGAGCGGTTGCCGAAGCGGTTGCCGGTGCGCCGCACCTGGCGAAAGCACAGCCAGATGCCCAGGTAGACGGCCAGGGGATAGAGCAGCGCATAGGCCAGCGCCGGCATCCCGTAGAGATAGCCCAGCCCCGGAATGCCCAGGAAAGTGGCGCCCGAAGCCGTGGTCGCGGTCATTGCCAGCGCCAGGAAACCGACACCGTAGCTGCCGCGGGCGGTCGAAAAGTCATCGCTATCCACCACCCGGCGCATGCCCAGATAACCAAACCCGAGCATCAACCCGACATACAGGAGCAGAAAAACCCAGGACCAGACCAACAGTGCATTCATCACGCTTCCCCGATTCTCAGCAAACATCGCCATCGCGGAGGCACGTCGTGGCCCCGCGAATCATCTGGCATTGCGCCACAAACCATCCCGCAGCTCCAATCCCGCGGCTCCAATCCCGCGGCTCCAACCGGGGAGCAATGGCCACTGGAGTATCATGGCGCGCCCCTGACGTCAGGTCGCCCCGTGCCCCCGG
>DASUDS010000067.1:0-15380 GCA_036275455.1 Porticoccaceae bacterium | reverse complement strand
CTCCTGATCCACGGTCGGAGTGGTAGCATACAGCGCCCTCGAACCGACCGCCGGAAGGCCATGAGCAGCGACGAAAATTCTGCCCCCGACGCTCCCGCTCGCGGCGGTCTGTGGTCGCTGTTCCGCCGCCGCAAGGAAGCTCCCGCCGAGCCCCCGGCTACGCCAGTCGCGCCGGCAGAGCCAGCAGAACGCGCGGAAATTCCGCCACATGCGGTGCCGCAGGAATCCGCGGTTGCCGCGGAAGTCCGCCCCGCCGCCGCGGAAGCATCACCGCTCCCGGCGGAGCCGCTGCCTGCGCCTGTGGAAAAACAGTCTGCGGCATCGGAAAAACCGGCTGCGACAACAGAAAAACAGTCTGCGCCTGCGGAGCCTGCCCGCCGTGGGCTGTTCCGCCGCGCCCTCGCGCGCACCGGCGCCGGGCTCGGCGCCCTGCTGCTCGGCCGCAAGGCGATCGATGCCGAACTCTACGAGGAACTCGAAACCCGATTGCTGCTGGCCGACGTCGGTGTCGAGACCTGCACCGCCGTCATCGCCGAGCTGACCGCCCGCGTCAAGCGGCGCGATCTCCAGGATGCCGCGGCGCTGCGCGACGAACTGCGCGCGCTGCTGATCGAGCAATTGCGCCCCTGCCAGCAATCGCTGGAACCCCGGCCCAGCAAGCCCCAGGTGATCCTGGTGATCGGGGTCAATGGTGTCGGTAAGACCACCACCATCGGCAAGCTCGCACACCGGATGTTGCGCCAGGGGCGGACGGTGATGTTGGCCGCCGGCGATACCTTTCGCGCCGCCGCGGTCGAACAATTGCAGGTCTGGGGCGAGCGCAACGGCGTGCCCGTGATCGCCCAGGGCACCGGCGCCGACAGTGCCTCGGTCATCTTCGATGCCATCCAGTCCGCCCAGGCCCGGGGTATCGACGTCGTGATTGCGGATACCGCCGGGCGCCTGCACACCAAGGACAATCTGATGGCGGAGCTCGCCAAGGTGCGCCGGGTGATGGCCAAGCTCGATGCCGAGGCACCCCACGAAACCCTGCTGGTGCTCGACGCCGGCACCGGCCAGAACGCGGTGGTGCAGATGCGCCAGTTCGGCGCCGCGGTGCCCGTGACCGGCATTGCCCTCACCAAACTCGACGGCACCGCTAAGGGCGGGGTGATCTTCGCGCTGTGCCGTGAATTCGCCATGCCGATCCGTTTCGTGGGCCTGGGTGAAGGCATCGGCGACCTCGAGGAATTCGACGCCGAACTCTTTGTCGACGGCCTGCTGGCCGCGCCCGAGGCATGATCCGTTTCGAACGGGTGTGCAAGCGCTATCCCGGCGGCCATGAAGCACTCGCCGGGATCAGCTTCGCGCTGGGCGCCGGGGAATTCGCCTTTCTCACCGGTCATTCGGGTGCTGGCAAGAGCTCGCTGTTGCGGCTGATCCTGCTGCTGGAGCGTGCCTCCAGTGGCCAGGTGCTGATCAACGGCCGCGATCTCGGCCGCCTCCACCGCAGCCAGATTCCGCACTACCGGCGCAATCTCGGCGTGGTGCTGCAAAGCCACCACCTGCTGTTCGATCGCAGCGTCTACGACAACGTGGCGTTGCCCCTGCTGGTGTCCGGTTATCGCCCCCGTGACATTGGCCGCCGGGTGCGCGCCGCGCTCGACAAGGTGGGTCTGCTGGAGCGGGCCGGCAACCGGCCGCTGGAGCTGTCGAGCGGCGAACAGCAGCGCGTCGGCATCGCCCGGGCCGTGGTGCACACGCCGCGCATCCTGCTCGCCGACGAGCCCACCGGCAATCTGGACCCGGAACTTTCGGCCGAGATCATGCAGCTGTTCAGTGCCTTCAGCGACATCGGCGTCACCGTGCTGGTGGCGACCCACGACATCGGCCTGGTGAGGGCGCTGGGCAAACGTCAGCTGCGGCTGCGCAACGGCATGCTGCGCGAAGGGGACGCAGATGCGCTCGCGATCTGATGGCGATCGCCAGCACCGTCCCCGCGCCGCAAACCCCGGAGCACGCGCGCGCCGCAGCGGCTGGCGGGATCGCCTCGCCGCGCACGGCGACCAGCATCGCCAGGTGGCAGCCCAGAGCCTGAGGCACTTTCTGGCCGCGCCCCTGCAACAGCTCGCCACGGTGCTGATGATCGCCATCGCCCTGGCGCTGCCGGCTGCGCTCTATCTGGTGGTCGCCACCTTTCAACAACTGGCCGGCAACCTGGACACCGGGTACCAGATCACCCTGTACCTCCATCCCGGCACCGCCCCGGAGACCGTCGCGGCCTTGCGCACCAAGCTGGGAGATCGCCCCGCCGTGGCCGACACCGCATACCTCTCGCCGGAACAGGGGCTCGCCGAATTCAAGGCGCACTCCGGCTTTGGCGACGTGCTGGATCTGCTGGAGGGCAATCCCCTGCCCCCGGTGATCCTGGTGACCGTGAAAGCGACCGCCGATCCCGCAGCGCTCGCCACCGAAGCCGCCACCTGGGCGGAGGTGGAAAACGCACGGCTCGACAGCCAGTGGCTGGAACGGGTGCGCGCCATGGCCAGTCTCGGGCGGCAACTGGTGGTTGCGCTGGGTGCCGCGCTGGCTCTCGGCGTACTGTTGATCGTCGGCAACACCACCCGGCTCGCCATCGAGAATCGCCGCGAGGAGATCCTGGTGCTCAAGCTGGTCGGTGGCACCGATGCCTTCGTGCGCCGGCCCTTCCTCTATGCCGGGCTCTGGTGTGGCCTGAGCGGCGGCCTGCTGGCCTGGCTGCTGGTCAGTGCTGGTCGCTGGTGGCTCCAGAGACCCCTGGAGCGGCTGGCGGTGCTCTACCAGGCGCACTGGGACATGGCGGCGTTCGGCGCGGTAGAGCTGCTGACCCTGGCGGGCGGTGCCGCACTGCTGGGAATCGCCGGGGCCCGGTTCGCGGCCAGCCGCCAGATGGCCGCCATAGAGCCTTGATTTTTCAACTCCAAGCGTTCGCCGATGAACTTGTCGCGGCCATTGTCATCCAAGGGCGCAGTGATAGAATCCCCGTCCCCTGAATTCGCGAGGCAGCCATGACCAAGGATCTGCAAGTTGCGAATCCGCTGATTCCCGGCGGCAACCTGGCCGCCTATATCCACGCCGTCAGCGCGTTTCCGGTGCTGTCCGCCGAGCGCGAACACGAGCTGGCCGAACGCCTCCACCACCAGAGCGATCTGGAGGCCGCCCGGGTTCTGGTGCTCTCCCATCTGCGTTTCGTGGTGCATATCGCCCGATCCTACTCGGGCTATGGCCTGCCGTTGTCCGACATCGTCCAGGAGGGCAACGTCGGCCTGATGAAGGCGGTCAAGCGCTTCGATCCCAGCAAGGGCGTGCGCCTGATCTCGTTCGCGGTGCACTGGATCAAGGCCGAAATCCACGAATACGTGCTGCGCAACTGGCGCATCGTCAAGGTCGCCACCACCAAGGCGCAGCGCAAGCTGTTCTTCAACTTGCGCAGCAGCAAGAAGCGGCTGGGCTGGCTCAACAACGAGGAGGCTGCGGCCGTGGCCGGCGAGCTCGGTGTCGCGGTGCGCGAGGTGCGCGAGATGGAACAGCGCCTGGCGGCCAGCGACACCGCCTTCGATCTGTCCGATGACGACGACGATTCCACCACCCTGGCGCCAGCGCAGTATCTGGAAGACAGTGGCGCGGATCCGGCGACGATCGTCGAAGAGGCCGACTGGGAGGCGCGCACGCAGCGCCGCCTGAGCGCAGCGGTTGCCGCCCTCGATCCCCGCAGCCGCGACATCCTCGAGCAGCGCTGGCTGCATGAGGGCAAGGTCACCCTGCATGACCTGGCGGCCAAGTACCAGGTATCGGCCGAGCGCATCCGGCAATTGGAGCAGACTGCCATCAGGAAGATTCGCGGGTTGATCGAACTGGAAGCCTGATGGTGCTCGTGTTCCTGGACACCCAGGCCGCGCCGGGCGCGGCCTTTTTTTTGTTGCTGCACAATTTTTTGCCCCTGCACAGTTTTTTGTCGATGAACAATCTGCCGGCGCTCAATTGGCTGCCACTGCACGATTTGTTGTCATTCCGCCGTGCGCGCGGACCTTGGCGGAGCCTGGCATGAATCCGCGCCTGGTCTGTTTCGCAGCCATCCTTGGTTTCAGCGGCGTCGCCCTGGGTGCTTTCGGTGCCCATGGGCTGCGCGGTCTGGTTGCGCCCGAGCAGCTCGCGGTGTGGCGGACCGCCGTCGAGTATCAGATGTTTCATGCCCTGGCGCTGCTGGCACTGGCCGCCGCGCCGGCCATTGATGGCCACGCCACGGGTCGCCTCCGCTGCGGAAGTATTGCCTGTGGAAGTTTTGCCGGTGGAAGTTTTGTCAGTGGAAGTTTCGTTCTCGGCATCCTGCTGTTTTCCGGTAGCCTGTATCTGCTGGTGCTGTCGGGCATGGCCTGGCTCGGGGCGATCACCCCCTTGGGTGGCCTCTGCCTGCTGGCCGGCTGGGGCAGCCTGGCCGTCCACGGCTGGCGCGCCTGGCGAGGAGCACGGCCATGACCGACCACTCCACCGACACTGACCAAGCTGCCGACAAAGGTACCGACAAGAGTACCGACCAGAGCACCCCGACGCCGCTGCCCGAGCGCCACCAGCGCGCCGTGCGCAGCTATGTGGTACGCACCGGGCGGATGACGCCGGCACAGCGCCGCGCCCTGGATGAGGATTGGCCCAGCTATCGCCTGTGCCTGGCCGACGGCCGGATGCAATGGTCACAAGTGTTCGGGCGCGTTGCCCCGGTGGTGCTGGAAATCGGCTTTGGCATGGGCGATTCCCTGCTGGCGATGGCCGCCGCCGACCCAGGTGTCGATTTCGTCGGCATCGAGGTACATCCGCCGGGCGCCGGCCGTCTGGCCCATGGCGCGGCCGCACTGGGGCTCGCCAACCTGCGCATCTACCTGGCCGACGCCCTCGACGTGCTCGACGACTGCATTCCCGATGCCAGCCTGGCGCGGGTCCAGATTTATTTCCCCGATCCCTGGCCGAAGAAGAAGCATCACAAGCGCCGGCTGGTGCAGCTACCCCTGATCCGCCGGTTGTGCGCCAAGCTCGCGCCGGCAGGCCTGCTCCATCTGGCTACCGACTGGGAGCCTTATGCCGAGCACATGCTCGAGGTGCTCCAGGCCGAACCCGGGTTGCGCAATCTCGGCGATCCCTTCGTGGCACGCCCGGAATTTCGGCCGCCGACCCGCTTCGAGCAACGCGGCGAACGCCTAGGCCATCACATTCGCGACCTGTTGTTTCGGCGCGTCGATTGATTCGCAGTACCGGGTACCGCGTCTGCGGATGCTGAACCGATTGGGTTACCATGAGCCTTCCTGCCAACAAGGAACCACCCATGAATCGATCGCTGATCCCGCTGGCGGTAGCTGCCAGCCTGTTGCTCGCCGGCTGCGAACAGAAAGCCGATCAGAAAACCGGCGACCAGACGCTGGACACGGAAGCCGCCAAGATCAGTTACATCATGGGCGTCAACATTGGCTCCCAAATGAAAGCCGACCAGTTTCAGCTCGATTCCAGCGCCTTCCTGCGCGGCGTCGAGGACATGATGGCAGGCAAGCAGCCGCAGCTCAGCGACGAGGAAGCCAACAAGATCATCAAGGCCTACCAGGAAAAACGCCAGGCGGCGCACGAAGAGGAGCGCAAGAAACTCGCGCAGTCCAACCTGGACGAGGGGCAGAAATATCTTGACGAAAACGCCAAGCGTGAGGGCGTCACCACGCTGCCCAGTGGCCTGCAATATCGGGTTGTCACCAAGGGCAGCGGCAAGGCGCCGGCGGCCACGGATACGGTCGAGGTTCACTACCGGGGCACGCTGATCGACGGCACCGAATTCGACAGCTCCCATGCGCGCAACAAGACCGAGACATTCGGCGTCAGTCAGGTAATCCCGGGCTGGACCGAAGCACTGCAACTGATGCACGAAGGCGACAAGTGGGAGCTCGTCATCCCCGCCGATCTGGCTTATGGCCCCGGCGGCTCGGGCGGGATGATCGGTCCCAATCAGGTGCTGCTGTTCGAGGTCGAGCTGATCAAGGTCACCGCTGGCGAAGCGGCCAAGCCTGCCGAGGGCCAGTGACCGGCTGGGCGCGCCAGCGGAATGCAAAGCAAGATGAAAAAGCGAAAATCGAAAAAGAAATGAAAAATCGAAAACGAAATTAATAATAAGATGAAAAAAAGAGGCCCGCCGGGCCTCTTTTTTTGCGTCGCAGCGCGTCATCTCCTGGTGCCGGCTGCACATCGCACCCTGCACATCATCCCGCGCGGCGCCACCCCTGCCAGAGCGAGAACACCGCCAGCCCGGCGAAAGCCATCAGCGTATAGCCGGGAATGCTGATGCCGAACAGCGACCACTGGATTTCCGCGCAGTTGCCGTCGCCGCGCAGCAGCAGGCCGAGTGCGTCGGCCCAGGGCAGGGCATCGAACAGGTATTCCGTGGGCGGCCCGCAGGCCGGAACCTGATCCGCCGGCAAGCTCTGCAACCACAGCTGCCGGGTCGAAAAGCCGCCGCCCAGCAGCGCGCCCAGCGCGCCCAGGCCGCCATAGATGCGTTGCCCAACGGTGCCCGGGTTGTGCCATCCGGCCGCCAGCAGCAGCACGCCCGTGACGATCACGAACACCCGCTGCACGATGCACAGATAGCAGGGCTTCAGCCCCATCACCTCCTGCATGTACAGCGCGACGATGATGAGCGCGGCGCAGAAAGCGGCGGCGGCGAAGTACAGCGAACGGCGAGAGAGCATGCAGGATTTCCAGGTGGCGGCGGGCGCCGATGCTTTCAGAGCCGCAGATCGGGGTCAAGCATGGGCAAGGCGGGCGCAGGCCGCCATGGTTTCCTGAAATGCCGCTTCCACCCGCGCTGGCCGGGCCTGCAACTCCTCCCACAGGGGTGCAAGGGACAAGGGCCGGCGCAGCCGCTGGCCGATGCGTTCGAGAACCTCGCCCATGTGTCCGGCATCCTCATAGCGCTCCAGCCAGCGCTGGGCGGGCGCCAGATCGCAAAATCGCCGCGCACGCTCGGGCAGCAGGGCGCGGTGCAGGGCGAGGGTGCGGTAGAAATCGCCACAGACATCGGCCAGTGGCCGGTGGTGAAACTGCACCCATTGGCGGGCCAGCAGGTGATCGAACAGCACATCGACGGCGATGCCGGCATAGCGGCGCCAGGGCGGCGTCACTCCGACAATCAGCCCGCGGATGGCGGGCAGTTCGCCGCACAGGACGTCGATCCGGCGATGGCGGCGAATGCCGATCTCGATGCCGGCGGGATATTGGCCGGACAGCGGTCCCTTGACGAAGTCGCCCAGCAGACCGCCGACCTGAACCTCGGGGTCGGCACCGGAAAAATACAGGTGCGCCAGATAATTCACGCCGGGGCGCTCAGGAGCCCGCCTTGGTGTCGAGCCCGTTCCGGGCATCTCCATACTGCGCATAGTAGGCGGCCAGGAAGCTCTCGAAGGACTGGCGATCGCCGGCCTCCAGCGCCGCCTGGTCGCGCAGCGATTGCGCCGCCTGCTCCCGTAGCCCGGCCAGCGTCTCGGCCGCCAGGGGCACGGACAGAAAGTGATCGCGATTGCGCTCGGCATGGCCCAGTGCGGTCTGGAAGTAGGTCTGTCCGGTGTCTTTCATTTCCGCGAGCAGACGCGCCGCGGGCGTGGTGGAGGAATCGTCGATGCGCGCCGCCAGCATGCGCAATGCCGCGGCGTGCGCCTCGGTGTGCTGGGCGCGATCGAGCAGTGCCGCCAGCGGCGCCAGGGCGACGAACAGCTCCCGGGCCCAGTCACGCAACGGCTGGCGGCGGCCGAGAATTTCCAGCGCGAGGCCGGGATCGCGGCCGCGATACACCACGTCGAGCTGGTTGGCCTGCAACAGCCGGTACTCCGCTTCGTCCGTCGGCTGGCTGTCGCCGAGCAGACAGAACAGCAGAAACATGTCCAGGAAGCGGATCTGCGTCGGTTCGATGCCGTTTGGCTCGTAGGGATTGAGATCGACGCAGCGCACCTCGATGTATTCCACGCCACGGCGGCGCAGCGCCTGCAACGGCACTTCTCCGCCGACGCCTGGCCGCTTGGGCCGGATGGTGCTGTAGAACTCGTTTTCGATCTGCAACAACCCGGCGCTGAGCTGGCGGTATTCGCCGCTGGCATCGCGCACGCCGATGGCCTCGTAGGCCGGGTAGGGCGTGGTGAGTCCGCGGCGCAGATGTTCGAGATAGGAGTCGAGGCCGTTGTAGCAGATGCCGAGCTGTTGCTGGGCCTGACTCTGATAGCCGAGATCGCCCATGCGCAGCGAGGTGGCGTGTGGCGTGTGCAGGCTGTGCTGGTCGGCGCCAAAGGGCACCAGGCGGTGGGGTCGGCCCTGGACGAAGGTGCGACAGACCGCGGGCGCTGCGCCGAACAGGTATAACAGCAACCAGAAATAGCGGCGGAAATTGCGGATCAGATCGAAATAGCGGCGCGTCTTGTAGTCCCGCAGCGACTCGCCCGGTGCGGCTTCCGCCGCGTGCAGTATCGTCCAGGTGGCATCCGGCAGCGACCAGTTGTAGTGAATCCCGGAGATGGTCTGCATCAGCCGGCCATAGCGGTGGCCGAGGCCGACCCGGTAGACGGTCTTCATGCGACCGATGTTCGAGGTGCCGTAGCGGGCGACCGGGATATCCTCGTCGCGGCCAAGCACGCAAGGCATGCTGTTGACCCACAGCAATTCGTCGTCCAGCACGCCGTAGGTGAAGCGGTGGAGCTGATCCAATGCGGCGAGGGTAGCGGCCACCGAGGTGCTGGGCGGCGTGATGAATTCGAGCAGCGCCTCGGAGTAATCCGTAGTGATGCTGGGATGGGTCAGCGCCGAGCCGAGCGCCGGCGGATGGGGGCGCTGCGACAGGCAACCGCCGCTGTCCACGCGCAGGCTCTCCTTCTCCAGGCCGCGCAGGATGCCATCGAGGGTGGCGTTCGCTCCCGGCTGCTCCAGCAGCCGCAGACGTCGGTCGAAAGGGGACATGCTCAAGTGCCGGAGGCTGGAGAGAATTCCGTGACGGGCGGGTAGCCGCGGCCCGTGCTGGAAACCATTGGCGGGGTCACAGTCATGAAGCCAGTTCCGCAGGATCGCCAAGCAGTTTAGCGCAAGGCTCGGGGTGCGGCATGCGCCATATTCCGGTAATGGACAGCGATGAAACTGCTGCGGTCATCTGGGCATGGAGGTCGCCATGAAAGTCACCGTGATGGGCAGCGGATACGTCGGACTGGTCTGTGCTGCCTGCTTCGCCAACGCCGGCCATCAGGTCGTTTGCTTCGATATCGACGCGGCCCGCATCGCACGCTTGCGCCAGGGCGACTGCCCGGTGTTCGAGCCAGGTCTGGAGGAGGGCATCGCGCAGGCCGTGTCTGCCGGGTTGCTCGACTTCACCGCGGATCCGGCGCTCGCCTGCCGTGCCGCGGAGGTGATCTTCATCGCCGTCGGCACGCCACCGGGAGAGGACGGCGCGGCGGACATCTGCCATGTGCTGAATGCCGCGAAGATGCTCGGCCAGCACCTGGAACAGCGCGCGCTCGTGGTCACCAAGTCCACCGTCCCGGTCGGCACGGCCGATCAGGTCCGCGGGCGCATCGCCCGGGAGCTGGCGGCGCGGGGCAGGACGCTCGATGTCGAGGTCGCCGCCAATCCGGAGTTTCTCAAGGAAGGTGCCGCGATCAGCGATTTCATGAAGCCGGATCGCATCGTGATCGGCACCGAATCGCCCTGGGCGGAAAACCTGCTGCGCCGCTTGTATGCCCCCTTCAACCGCAACCGCGAGCGGATCATGGTCATGGACGTGCGCTCGGCGGAGCTGACCAAGTACGCCGCCAACGCGATGCTCGCCACCAAGATCAGTTTCATCAATGAAATCGCCAATCTCGCCGAGCTGCTTGGCGCGGATATCGAAAAAGTGCGCCAGGGGATCGGTGCCGACCCGCGCATCGGTTACCACTTCATCTATCCCGGCTGCGGCTATGGCGGCTCCTGTTTTCCCAAGGACGTCCGCGCGCTGGAGGCCTCGGCCCTGCACGCGGGTTACCGCCCGCAACTGCTGCGCGCGGTGCGCGAGGTCAACGAACGGCAGAAGCAACGGCTGGCGGACAAGATCCTCGCCTACTTCGGGCCGCAGCTGCGGGGGCGCACCTTCGCCCTCTGGGGGCTGGCCTTCAAGCCGCGCACCGATGACATGCGCGAGGCGCCGAGTCGGGTGTTGCTGGAAAGCCTGTGGCAGGCCGGCGCCCGTGTGCAGGCGTTCGATCCCCACGCCATGGAGCACTGCCGTGCGCTCTACGGCGCCCGCGACGATCTGGTGCTGGCGCCGACCAAGGAAGCGGCCACCGAGGGCGCCGATGCGCTGGTGATCTGCACCGAATGGAAGGGCTTCTGGGCGCCGGATTTCAGCACGCTGCGCAGCGCACTGAAAACACCGGTGATCATCGATGGCCGCAACCTCTACGATCCCGCGCAGCTCGCCGAGCTGGGCTTCGATTATCTCGGCATCGGCCGTGGCCTCGATCCCGAGACCGCCGCTGCGGCACGCCATGGCCGCCCGGTGCGGGCTGCCTGAGCTGGCTGAACAGGCAGCGCGAAATGAAATGCGGCGCGCGAAACGAAACGGATGGCACGAAACGAAGCGGATCGCACGAAACGGGGTGGATCGGGACCGGATGGACCGGGACCGGATGGACAGTGCGGTTCAGCGCAGCGCCGGGCTCTGGTGCAGGCGGCGCGCCGACAGGCGGGGTAATTCCAGCAGTTGAAAGCGCTCCGCGGCAGCCGCGCGATCGCACTTGAGGCGCTGGCGCAGATCGCCCCAGTGCACCAGCTCCAGGCGACCGTCGCGATGCTCGACCAGCGCGGTGCAGCTCTCGACCCAATCGCCATCGTTGCAGTAGAGCAACCCGTCGATCACCCGCAGTTCGGGCTGATGGATATGGCCGCACACCACGCCATCGCAGCCGCGCCGCCGCGCCTCGTGCACCGCGGCCCGTTCGAAGGCCTCGATCGCCGCGCGGGCATTGCCCACCCGATTCTTGATGTAGTAGGCCAGCGACCAATAGGGCAGCCGCACCCAGCGGCGCGCCGTGTTGGCCAGCTGGTTGAGCCACAGCAACAGGCTGTAGCCGGCGTTGCCCACCCAGCGATTGAGCCGTGAGCAGAGCACTGCGGAATCGAACAGATCGCCGTGCAACAACAGCAGGCGACGGCCGTCTGCGGTGGTGTGCACCGCGTCCATCATCACCTCGACGCCCAGCAGTTGATGGGCATCGAGATCGCGGGCGAGGTGATCGTGATTGCCCGGTACATACACCACCCGGGTGCCTGCCGCCGCCTTGGCGAGGATCCGACGCAACACTTCCTGGTGGCTCGCAGGCCAGTGGAAGCTGCGCTTGAGCGACCAGAAATCGACCACGTCACCGAGCAGGTACAGGTGGTCGCAGTGGGCGTTGTCGAGAAAGTCGCGCAGAAATTCGGCGCGGCAACCGCGCGTGCCCAGATGCAGATCGGAGAGCCAGACGGCGTTGTACCCTTCCGTTGGCGAGGGCAGCTCGGTTACCGGTGACAGCTTGGTTACCGGCGGCAGCTCGGTTGCAGATGGCAGCTCAGTTGCAGAGGGCAGTGTTGTCGGGCGCATTTTCGGGAGCGTGGTCGGCAGTGATGCGGGCGGCGGCGTCGAGGCTGCTGCCGGAGAAGTCGCGGACCCGACCGGAGGGCGTTGTGGAGTGCGTGGTTCAGGGTTCCTGCACAAGCTCGACCATCTCCCCGCTGCTGCCGTGCGCCCGCTCGGGAAACCGGGTGGCGCGCCACAGCGCCGCCGACAACGCCTGGATGTCGGGATCGTGGCCTTCGGCGATCCAGCGCGCGACCGCTGCCGCGACGTTGGGGTAACGCACCCGCACCGCGGTGGCGCCCTCCAGCCAGGCGCGTACCCGTGCCGGGTCCAGCGCATCCATGGTGGCGGCAAAGCCGAGTTGTTCCAGCGCCATGGCGTTGGCGCGCTGCTCGGACTGGCCCCGCACCGGCTTGACCAGCAGTTTCGCACCCAGTTGCAACGTCTCGCTGGCCAGCTCGAACCCGGCGCTGCAAATGACGCCCGCGCAGCGCGCCAGTTCGGCCTGGAAACCATCCCGGTTGGGTCGCCGCCAGCGCAGGTGGGCGCCGCGGTCATCGGCGTCGTCCGCTTCCGGGTGATAGACCGCGAATTCGTAATCTGTGAAAGGCTCCAGCAAGGCGCTGATCGCCGCCGGTTTTTCGAACGGCAGATACACCACGATCAGCCGGGGATCGCGTTCCAGCGCGACCTCTCCGACCGGTGCGATGGGCGGCAGCAGCGGCGCATCGAAGTGGTGCCAGTGCAGCCCGAGCGCGACGTCCGCGGGTGCCATCCAGCGCATCAGCAGGCGCTGGTGGTAGTTGCCCGGCGGTCTTGGCACCGGATAGCGAAAGGCGTACTGGTGACCGAGACCGACGCAAGGCTTGCCGCGCAGGCGCGCCGCCCAGGCGGTGATCGGTTCGAAATCGGTGAGTACGAGGTCGTAGCCGTCGAGGTCCAGGGAACGGATTTCGCGCAGAAACTGGCGCGGCGCGGTGCGCAGCAGCGTGCCCAGCGGGCGCACGCTGCCGGCGCGGATATCCAGGCTGAAACCTCGGCACAGGCGGTAGGCGCCGAAGATTTCCATGTCGAAGAAATGCTCGGCTTCGCGTCCCGAAAACAGGTAATCGACCGTCAGACCCTGCTCGGCCAAGGCCTTGGCCATGGCGCGGGCGCGAGTGATGTGACCGTTCCCGGTGCCTTGAACGCCGTAGAGGATGCGCATCAGCCCAGGGTTTCCAGAACCAGAAGCCCGAGGCTGCCACCCATCACCGCGCCGGCGGCGATATCGGTGGGGAAGTGCACACCCAGAAAGACCCGCGACAGTCCCACCAGGACTGCCCAGGGAAACAGCACCGGGGCCAACTCGGGCACCAGGCCGCCGGTCGCCGTCGCCACAAGAAAGGCGCCGCTGGTATGACCGGAGGGAAAACTGAATTGATCGGCCGGTGCCACGAAGCTTTGAAAGCCCGGCAATGCCTGAGCCGGACGATTGCGCCGCAACCCCTTCTTGAGCAGGGTATAGAGCGGGCGTTCCACCAGAAATCCGAGCGCCAGCACCAGCAACAGCTGCTGGGCAAGGAGCGCGTCCAGCGGCCACAGCGCCAGGGGCGGCAGCACATACCAGGGGCCATCCGCGGTTTTCGAGACCAGCCGCCCCGCGGTGGTGAACAGCTCCCGGCGCTTGCGACGCATGCACCAGTTGAAAGTCAGTACGTCACCCTGGTGGATGTAGTGGAGCAGCGTCAGAACGTGGAAGCGGTCTCTGTCCATGCCCGCTAGGCTAGGCCCCGAGTGTGTCACGCCAATAACCGGGGCATGACCGGGGAATGACAGCGGTCAGCGGGCGCGGTCGAGCATCCTGGCTACCAGCCGCTGGTGGTGGGCGAGAAGTGCGGCGAACGGCTCGCTGGCCAGGTGGCGGGCGAGATATCCGGCCAGGTGCGGCCAGCGCCCGGGATCGGGGGATTCGCCGCCAAAGCTCGCGTTCATGAACTGGCTGACGATGGCGATATCGGCCAGCGTGAGGCAGTCGCCGACCAGGAAGGCGCGTGCGCCGATCTGCTCGTCGAGATAACCGTAGAGCGGCGGTGTGCGCTCCGCCAGTGCGGCGGCGATGGCGGCTTCGTCGTAGGCGGTGCCCATGGATTTCAGCAGCACCCGGTGGCGAAATGCGGTGGCGGTGATCGCGGGCGCCAGCTCGTAGTCGGCGAATTTTTCCAGCCAGCCGGTGCGCGCCTTGTGCCAGGGCTCCGCCGGGATCAATGCCGGCTCGGGATACAGATCCTCGAGAAAACGGCAGATCACCGCCGAGTCGGCCAGATGGCGGCCATCGATTTCCAGTGCCGGAATGCGCCGCAGCGGGTTGATGCGCTCGTAGCCCTCCGGCAGCGCGAAGGGCGTCACCGGATTGCGCGCGCACTCGATGCCCTTGAGTTGCAGGAAGATCTCCACCTTGCGCACGAAGGGCGACAGCGGGGCGCCGTAGAGGGTCATGGCCATGGGCGGCTCTCCAGCCAGCTAAGTCGCCAGCGATGCTAGCAATCGCCATCCGCGGGGACAACGCGATGTCGGGATGGTGATGTCGGGATGGCGAGGTCGGGATCAGCGTCGGTCGCCCGCGACGCGGCCGATGCCAGGCTGCCGTCAGGCCCGTATCATCCCGGCAACGGATCCAGCGCAGGAGAAAGCAGACCATGGGCAAACTGCTCGGCATAGCCTATCGCGATGCCTCCCGCCAGCCGATGCGCGAGGCGGACAGCGCTTATCTCAGCAAGGCCGGCGGCGTCGAGGGCGACTTTCGCGGCAAGAAGGGGCCGCGCCAGGTAACGGTGCTGTGCCTGGAGAAGTGGCAGGCTGCCTGCGCCGAACTGGGCGCGGAGCTGCCCTGGACCACGCGCCGGTCCAACCTCCTGGTCAGCGGTCTCGCCATCGGTCCCGAGTGCGTCGGTCGTACCCTGCAAGTGGGCGCCGCGCTGCTGCGCATCACCCGCGAGACCGATCCCTGCCGGCGCATGGATGAGCAGCACGACGGCCTCCGCCGCGCCCTGACGCCGGATTGGCGCGGTGGCGCCTGTGCCGAAGTGATTGCCGATGGCGCCATCGCCACCGGCGACGCGGTGCGGCTGCTCCCGTTGACCGGCACCATCCAGTCTCCGGACGCATCCTGATGGCGTTCGGAACGCCGACGTTTTTAGAAGACGCGACATTTTTGGGGGACGCGATGGTTTTGGAAGACGCGATGTTCTTGGAAGACGCGACGTTTTTGGAAGACACGAAGTTCTTCGATGTGCTGCCCAGCCCGCTCGGCGATCTGACCCTCTGCGCCGACGAAATCGGCATCACCGCGGTGGCCTTTCCCGGCGAGATCCCGCACGGCGCCACCCCCAATCCCAATGCCCTGGTGCGCGAGGCGGCGGCGCAGCTCCGGGACTATTTCGCCGGCCGGCGCACGGCCTTCGATCTGCCGCTGCACCCCGTCGGCACCGCATTTCAGCGCCGCGTCTGGCAGGCGCTGTGCACCGTGCCCCATGGGGAGACCGCAAGCTATGGCGAGATCGCCGCGGCGATCGGCAATCCGCGCGCGTCGCGGGCGGTGGGGCTCGCCAATGGCCACAACCCGATCGCCATCGTCGTGCCCTGCCACCGCATCATCGGCCGCGACGGCGCGCTCACCGGTTACGGTGGCGGTCTCGAGCGCAAGCGCTGGCTGCTGGAGCACGAGCGGCCTCGTGCCGGACGGTGAAGCGGTGGCCATCCGCACCCGGCGAAGGGCTCCCGTCTG
>DASUDS010000066.1:0-2393 GCA_036275455.1 Porticoccaceae bacterium | reverse complement strand
CGGCGCCGGGTTCGACCAGAACCTCGATGCCCTTGGCCGTCCAGGTCGCGATGTTGGCGGGCAGCATCGCGACG
This sequence comes from Porticoccaceae bacterium, assembly GCA_036275455.1. Classification (GTDB taxonomy): domain Bacteria; phylum Pseudomonadota; class Gammaproteobacteria; order Pseudomonadales; family Porticoccaceae; genus JAGPUQ01. The sequence continues at coordinate 2,319 of DASUDS010000066.1, read as the reverse complement.
CGGGATTCGCCCGGCCGCAGTTCCCGCGGGATTCCGATGATCAATGGCTTACCCCTCGATGAATTGTCTCTATGGATGGTCTCTATGGGTCGTCGCGATGGATCGTCGCGATGGATCGTATCGATGGATTGTCGCGATGGATCGTATCGATCGATCGTCGCGATGGATCGTCATGCGCCGCTCCCGGGAACGATCCGGGATGGGTTGCCGGCGCTGCACGGTACCGGGGTGGGGCACTCTAGCGGAAGCAGCGGCAGGTGGGCAATGGCGGCCGGTTGAGGACGGCCGTTTCAGCGATGGTCGGGCCGCGGCCGCTGCCAGTGGGCGATCAGCGCCCGGGTCGAGCTGTCGAGGGCTGCCGCGTCGCCGCCGCTGAGGACGCCAGCGATCTCCGTCGCCGCCTGCTTGCCCAGCTCGACGCCCCATTGATCGAAGGCATTGATGCCCCAGATCGCGCTCTGCACGAACACGCTGTGCTCGTAGAGCGCGAGCAGTGCGCCGAGGCAGGCCGGCGTCAGCGCATCCAGCACCAGCGTGCTGCTCGGCCGGTTGCCGGGGACCGCGCGATGGGCGGCCAGCAAGCCCGCCGGCTGCGCCTCCATGCCGTTGGCGAGCAGTTCCGCGGCGATCTCCGCCGCCGGTCGGCCCAGCATCAGGGCACGGCTCTGCGCCAGACAGTTGGCGTAGAGCAGGCGGTGTTGTTCGGGTGCGCAGTGCGGGGTGGCGGTGACGATGAAATCCGCCGGCACCACCTGGGTGCCCTGCAGCAGCAATTGATGGAAGGAATGCTGGCCGTTGGTCTCCTCGCTGCCCCAGAGGACGGCGCTGGTGGCGTACCCGAGAGGCCGTCCGTCCTGGTCGACCGACTTGCCCAGGCTTTCCATCACCAGCTGCTGGAGATAGTCGGGGAGATGCCGCAGGCCGTGAACATAGGGCAGCACCGCATGGCTGTGCAGCCCCTGGAAATTGATCTGCCAGAGATTGATCAGTCCGAGCAGGACCGGCAGGTTGGCCGCCAGCGGCGCGCTGCGAAAGTGTTCGTCCATGGCGCGGGCGCCGGCCAGCAGTTCGGCGAAGGCTTCCGGCCCCAATGCCACCGCGATCGGCAGCCCGATCGCCGACCACAGCGAAAGGCGGCCGCCGACTCCTTCCGGGAAACAGAGGAGGCGATCTGTGGCTACACCCCAGGAGCGCGCCCGTTCCGGCTGGCTGGTGATGGCGATCCAGTGGCGGTCGATGCCCGGTTCGGCAATGCCGCCGGTCGTCAGCCACTGGCGCGCCAGCTCCGCATTGGTCAGGGTTTCCAGCGTCGAAAAGCTCTTCGAGGCCAGCGAGAAGACGGTGGTTTCCGGGCGGCAGCGGGCCAGTACCGCACCCAGGGCACTCGAATCCAGGGTGGCCACGAAATGAACCCGGGGGGTCGCCGACTGACGCTCGGGAAATGCCGAGACCACCAACCTCGGCCCCAGATCGGAGCCGCCAATGCCGAGATGGACCAGGTCGGTGATGGTATCGCCATGAGCGCCGCGCAAGGCTCCCGCGCGCAGCGTGCGCGCCAGTTCGAGCATCTGCGTCTGCTGTTCGCGCAGCGCGGCGGACGGGTTGGCGGCGCGCAATGCCGGGTGCAGCGCGGGGCGCTGTTCGGAGCGATTGAGCAGCGCCCCGGCAAACAGGGCTTCGATCTGTTCCGGCAGCCCCGCGGTCGACGCCAGCTCCTGGAGCAGTGCCAATGCCGTGTCGTCGAGCAGCTGCTTGGAATAGTCCAGGTGGATGCCGGCGGCAGCTGCACTGAAGCGGGCACCGCGGCTCGGATCGGCCGCAAACAATTCGGCCAGCGTGGTGCCGGCCAGCGTGGAGCCGGCCAGCGTGGAGTGGTGCGCGGCGAGCGCTTGCCAGGCCGGGGTCTTGTCGATGCTGGGTTCTTTGGTCATGGTGCTGTCGCGATCCGGCGTCAGCGCATCAGAACGTGCGCCGCACGGAAAATTCCGCGAGCTCCGCCAGTGCGATACGCGCAATGGTTTCCGGCAGGGCGTCCAGCGCGGCCAGTGCCTGCCGGGCGTGGTCGCGGGCCAGCGCCTCGGAGAAGTCGAGCGCCCCGGTCGCGGTGACGATGGCGGCGATGGCAGCGAGATCGCCGCTGCGCTCGGCAATGGCGGTGCGAATCCGCCGTGCGTCGGTAGCCGACGCAGTTTGCAGCGCATGGATCAGCGGCAGCGTCATCTTGCCCTCGGCGAGATCGTCGCCGAGATTCTTGCCGAGCGTGGTTGCATCGCCGCGATAATCGAGGACATCGTCGATCAACTGATAGGCGATGCCCAG
>DASUDS010000065.1:0-5692 GCA_036275455.1 Porticoccaceae bacterium | reverse complement strand
ACTTCGGCGATGTAGCTCAGGAACAGCGTGCCCATGCTGCTGCGGTAGTGATTGGGATCGCCGTGCCCAATGGCGAGGACGCCGAACACGCGGCCGCGATACAGCGGCACCGCGGCCACCGAACCCACCTGGGCGGCCGTGGCGCCGAACAGGAATTGCAGCTCTTCGCGGCGCAGGACGCCGCAGATGGCGCGATTGCCGCGCAGCAGCGCGCCGATGCTCTGCTGGGCTTCATCGAGGCCGACCACGCGGGCACTGCTCGCGGGCACGGCGTCGGCTTGGCCGAGCAGCAGCAGATTGTAGAACGGCACTTCGAAGTCGGCGGCGAGGCTGTGATAGAGCCCGTCCACCACTTCGGACAACTGATTGGCTTCGAGCAGCGTCAGCACCAGGCGCTTGGTCTTTTCGAACAGCTTGTCGTTTTCGCGCGCCGTGGTGAGCAGGGCATTGAGCCGCTGGCGCATGTCGAGATTGCGTTCGCGCAGTACGCTGACCTGGCGTTCGATCAGGGAGATCGCCGCGCCGCTCTGGTGGGGCAGCTGCAATTGCTCCAGCACTTCCGGGTGGCGCTCGAAGAAACCCGGGTGCTCGCGCAAAAATTCCGCCACGGCGTGTTCTTCAATCATGGCGTGCAGCCTGGACATGGCTTGCGGCCTGGACATGGCGTGCGGCCTGGATCATGGAGAGGAGCCTGAATCATGAAAAAGCGCCTGGATCATGGGGCTGGGCCTGGCGGAACTTGTTTGGTTCATAGCGCATGCGGCCCTGGAACACGGTGACTGCGGGTCCGGTCATCAGCACCGGCTGGCCCTCGCCGGCCCAGGCGATGGTCAGGGTTCCGCCCGGCAGGTTGACGCGCACGGGCGAGTCTAGCAGCTCGCCAAGGATGCCCGCCACCGCCGCGGCGCAGGCGCCGCTGCCGCAGGCAAGGGTTTCCCCGGCACCGCGTTCGAATACCCGCAGGTCGATCTGGTGGCGGTCGCGCACGGCCATGAAGCCGACGTTTACCCCCTCGGGAAACAGCGGGTCGGCGCCGATCCGAGCGCCGAGTTCGCGCACCGGGGCGGTGGCGACATCCTCGACCAGCAGGACCGCGTGCGGGTTGCCCAGCGACAGCGCGCGGAATTCCAGGGTCTCGCCGGAGATCTCGATCGGGTAGCTGGCGGCGCGCGCGGGCGCGGCGAGGGGAATCGCGGCTGGCTCCAGGCGCGGCACGCCCAGGGCGACCTGGTATTGGCCGCGGCCCTTGTCCACCAGTTCGAGGATGCCGCTCGCGGTCTGCACCCGGATGCGGCGCTTCAGGCATAGCCGCTGGTCGCGGACGAACTTGGCCAGACAGCGGGCGCCGTTGCCGCATTGGGCCACCTCGCTGCCATCGGCGTTGAAGATGCGGTAGCCGAAATCCACATCGGGTTGCCGCGGCGGCTCCACTAGCAGGAGCTGGTCATAGCCGATACCGAAGTGGCGGTCGCTGAGGTGGCGGACCATCTCCGCCGACACGTGCAGCTCCTGGGTGACCCCGTCGAGCACCACGAAGTCGTTGCCGAGGCCGTGCATCTTGGTGAAACGCAGTTGCATTGCTGGCTCCCGGCAACCGTTCAGTCCTGCGGCAGCAGCGCTTCGCCGCGGACCAGATCGGCGAAGGTCTCGCGCGCGCGGACCACATGGAATTGTTCGCCCGCGACCATCACCTCGGCGGCGCGCGGCCGGCTGTTGTAGTTCGAGCTCATGGTGAAGCCATAGGCGCCGGCGCCCTGCACGCACAGCAGATCGCCCGCGGCTACCCGCAGCGGGCGGTCGCGACCGAGGAAATCGCCGGTCTCGCACACCGGGCCGACCACGTCGTAGCGGTGCTCGGGTGCGTCGGCACGCGGGGCCACCGGCGCGATGGCCATCCAGGCCTCGTACAGCGCCGGACGCACCAGATCGTTCATGGCGGCATCGACGATGGCGAAGTGCTTGTCGCCGCTGTCCTTGAGGTATTCGACCCGGGTGAGCAGCAAACCGGCGGTGGCCACGATGGAGCGCCCGGGTTCGAGGATCAGCGTCAGGCCCAGAGGATCGGTGTGGCGGCGCAGCGTGGCCACATAGTCCGCGGGTGCGGGTGGGGTCTCGTCCCGGTAGCGCACGCCGAGGCCGCCGCCGAGATCCAGGTGGCGCAGCGCGATGCCATCGGCGCGCAGCTCGGCGACCAGCAACAGCACCCGCTCCAATGCGGCTGCAAATGGCGCCAGCGTGGTGAGCTGCGAGCCGATATGGCAATCCACCCCGCGGATCTCGACATGGGGCAACGCCCGGGCTCGTGCGTAGCAGGCGCGTGCCGCGGCGATGGGCAGGCCGAACTTGTTTTCCGACAGTCCGGTAGCGATGTAGGGATGGGTGCCGGCGTCGATATCGGGGTTCACGCGCAGGGAGACCGGTGCGCGCAGGCCCAGACTGCCCGCCACCGTGTTCAGGCGTTCGAGTTCGGCGGTCGATTCGACGTTGAAGCAGTGAATGCCGGCGCGCAGTGCCTCCGCCATTTCCGCCGCGCTCTTGCCGACCCCGGAAAACACCACCTTGGCGGGGTCGCCGCCGGCGGCCAGCACCCGCGCCAGTTCGCCGCCGGAGACGATGTCGAAGCCGGCGCCGAGCCGCGCCAGCAGGTTCAGCACCGCGAGGTTGGAATTGGCCTTGACCGCGTAGCAGATCAGATGATCGGTGCCGGCGAGAGCCTCGGCATAGGCGCGATAGTTGGCGGCGAGCGCGGCGCTGCTGTAGACGTAGGTCGGCGTACCCAACGCGCGCGCGATCGCCGTCAGCGACACGCCCTCGCAGTGCAGCTCGCCGTGCTCCAGGTGCAAGTGCTGCATGGCGGATTACTGGCCGGCAGGCGCGGCGGGCTTGGGTGATTCGGGAGTCGGGGTTTCCGTGCTGGTGGTCGCCGCCGGCGCGCTGGCGGCCGGCTCGGGCTGTTGCACCGCGGGCGGTGGCAGGAACAGCGGGCCCTTGTTGCCGCAGCCGGCGAGGCTGACCGGCACAGCCAGCGCGAGCAGCAAAGTGGGGGCGATGCGCAACGGACGGGACATGGGGTGGGCACCGGGAGGTAACTGGCCGGGCATTATAGCGAGCAGCTTGTGGAAAAACGTCGCGAGGATTGCGGGCCGCAAGGCGCAGGCCCGGCGACCCGGGATCGCCCAGCAGCCAGGGAAGCGCTGAATGGATCCACACTCGTCATTCCGGTGCGCGCGGGAATCCAGTGACATCGCGCACCTGGATCGGCGGGAGCATGGCTGGCTGGCTTGATTCCAGCGTGGCTGGGTGGCGGAAAAGACGTCTTCTATAATCCCCGGCAGGCGATGCCGGAAGCTGGCTGGTCAAGGCATCGTGTCCATGTTCCCTGCTTGAGACCATCATGGCAGACCGCAGGATTAGCACCGCCAACACCACGGTGTGCGTGATCGACACCCAGACCCATGCGCTGGCCGCGCGGGCGATGCGGTTGACGCTTGCCGCGCTCGATTTCGCCGATGCCCTGTTCCTGTCGGATTCCGGCGCCGATACCGGTGGCGCGCGGCACATTCCGATCGCGCCGCTGGCGGGGCGCGCAGACTATTCCCGCTTCGTCATGAAGGAGCTGTTGCCGCACGTCGAGAGCGAGCATGTGCTGTTGATCCAGTGGGATGGTTATGTGGTGCATCCAGACGCCTGGAGCGAGGATTTTCTGCACTACGACTACATTGGCGCGCGCTGGGGCTTCCACCAGGATGCCCATTGCGTCGGCAATGGCGGTTTTTCGCTGCGTTCCCGGCGGCTGCTGGAAGCGCTCCAGGACGCCGACATCGACCGCTTCGAACCCGAAGACCTGATGATCTGCCGCGACTATCGACCGCTGCTCGAATCCCGCCACGGCATCCGCTTCGCTCCGGCCGAAGTGGCGGATCGTTTTTCCTTCGAGACTACCTATCCGCCAAGCCGGCCCCTGGGGTTTCACGGGCTGTTCAACATCTGGCTGTTCCTTGCCGACGCTGAGGTGCCGGAATTCATCGCGGCCCTGCCCGACTCGGTGGTGGCATCCGTGCAGTACCTGTCGCTGGCCAGAAACTTCATCGATCTGAAGCGGCTCGATGCCGCCCGCGCGCTGCTGGAACTCCGCCAGCGCCTCAGCCCCGGCGATACCCAGTGTGGCGCCATGCTGGATTCGATCGATCGGGCGCCAACCGTCCGCACCGCCGCGCCGCCGAGCCGCAACGCACCCTGCCCCTGCGGCAGTGGGCAACGATTCAAGCATTGTTGCGGGCTGGCTGGTTCCGGGGTGAGTGGTTCCGGGGTGAGTGGCTCCGGGGTGAGTGGTTCCGGGCTGACCGGAACCAGCACGAGTTCGGCGCCAAGCCCTTCCGGAACCACCGTCGAGGCGCTGCTGGGCCAAGCCATGGCCGACCATCAGGCTGGCCGCCTTGCCGCCGCGCGCCGCGGCTACGAAACGGTATTGGCACAGCGGCCGGACGCGCTCGCCGAGCACTACCTGGGCGTGCTCGACATGCAGGAGCAGCGTCCCGCCGAGGGCGAGCAGCGGATGCGCGCAGCCCTGGCGCTGCGTGACGATCTACCCGATTTTCGCAACAACCTCGGCCTTTGCCTGCGAGCCCAGGGCCGCCTCGACGAGGCCGTGACGGAATACCGCAACACGCTGGAGCGGCATCCGAATTACGCGCCCGCCTGGAGCAATCTGGGGCTCGATCTGCACAAGCTCGGCCGGCTGGAGGAGGCACTGGTCGCCTTCGACCGCGCCCTGGCCCTGGATGGCAATCTGCTCCAGGCGCACTTCAGCCGGGCGCTGGTGCAGCTGACCCTGGGCGACTACGCCCAGGGTTGGCCGGGGTACGAAGGGCGGATGCGCTGCCCGGAATACGCCGCGAACTACCGGTTGCCCGCGATGGCGGGCGCGCCCCGCCTCTGGCAGGGCGAGCCATTGCAGGGCAAGACGTTGCTGCTGCTCGGTGAACAGGGCATCGGCGACAGCCTGCAATTCATTCGCTACGCAAAGCAGCTCGCCGACCTGGGCGGCAGGGTTGCGCTCCACATACGCCAGCCGCATGTGGCCAGTCTGCTGCGCACCGCCGCCGGTGTATCGGCGGTATATGTGGACGATGAGGTGGTTCCCGCGCACGACCATTACTGCCACCTGCTGAGTCTGCCGCGCTTGTGTGGCACCGACGCGCTGGCGCGGATTCCCGCCCAGGTTCCCTACCTGTGGGCACCGACGGACCGCCGCGCCCGGTGGCGCCAGCGCCTCGATGCGATGCCTGCGCGGTTGCGGGTGGGGCTGGCCTGGGCCGGTAATCCCGCCAACCCGGACGACCGCTATCGTTCCTGCCCGCTGGCCACGCTCGCCGGTCTGTTGGAACTGCCCGAGGTGGCTTGGATCAATCTGCAACTCGGCGCCGGGCGCGAGGAATTGCCGACGACGAATACACCGATCGTCGACTGGGGCGACGAGCAGACCGACTTTGCCGAAACCGCTGCGTTGATGGCGGAGCTCGATCTGGTCATCACCGTCGATACCTCCATTGCCCATGCGGCGGGGGCCATGGGTTGCGCGGTATGGGTGCTGCTGCAGCACAGCGCCGATTTTCGCTGGCTGACCGAACGCACCGACAGCCCCTGGTACCCCAGTGCGCGGCTGTTCCGCCAGCCGCGACGCGGCGATTGG
>DASUDS010000064.1:0-15147 GCA_036275455.1 Porticoccaceae bacterium | reverse complement strand
GGAGCGCTTCGACCTGCCGGCGCTGGCGGCGCTCTCCGAGCAGTGTTCGGGAGCGGAGCTGGAGCAGGCCATCGTCGCCAGCCATTACGGCGCCCGCGCCCGCGATGCCGAGCTGGATCAGGACGCGCTCGCCGCAGAGCTGATGCGGGCGACCCCGCTCGCCACGCTGATGGCCGAACGCATTCAGGGGTTGCGCGACTGGGCGCGGGAGCGGGGCGTGCAGCCGGCCTGACGCGCTGAAGGATCAGCTGCGGCCGATGGCGCGATGGCCGATATCGCGGCGATAGAAGGCGCCGGACCAGTGGATCTCGTCGGCGCCCGCGTAGGCGCGCGCGGCGGCGGTGGCGATGTCGGCGCCCAGGGCGGTGACGCACAGCACCCGGCCACCGTTGGTCACCACCACGCCGTAGCGCAGCTGGGTACCGGCGTGGAACACCTTCAGCTCCGGGTCGGTGGCCGAGGTCAGCCCGCCGACGACATCGCCGCTGCGGTAGTCGCCGGGGTAGCCGCCGGCCGCCATCACCACCCCGAGCGCCGGGCGCGGATCCCAGGCGGCGCCGATCTGGCCGAGCCGGCCGCCGAGCGCTGCCTCCACCAGTTCCACCAGATCGGAGCGCAGGCGCAGCAGGATCGGCTGGGTCTCGGGGTCGCCGAAGCGGCAGTTGTACTCGATCACCCGCGGCGCGCCGTCGGCGGCGATCATCAGCCCGGCGTAGAGAAAGCCGCGATAGCGATGGCCCTCCGCAGCCATGCCGCGCACCGTGGGCCGGATGATCTCGGCCATGACCCGGTCGTGGACCGCGGCGGTGACCACCGGTGCCGGCGAATAGGCGCCCATGCCGCCGGTATTGGGCCCGGTATCGCCGTCGCCGACACGCTTGTGGTCCTGGCTGGAGGCCATCGGCAGGACGTCTTCGCCATCTACCATGACGATGAAGCTGGCCTCCTCGCCCACCAGACAGTCTTCGATCACCACCCGGTGGCCGGCGCTGCCGAAGGCGTTGCCGGCGAGCATGTCGCGCACCGCGTCTTCCGCCTCGGCCAGCGTGGTGGCAACGATCACGCCCTTGCCGGCAGCCAGGCCATCGGCCTTGATCACGATGGGCGCGCCGCGTTCGCGCACATGGGCGAGCGCCGGCTCGACCTCGGTGAAGGCCGCATAGGCGGCGGTGGGAATGCCGTGGCGCGCCATGAATTCCTTGGCGAAATGCTTGGAGCCTTCGAGCTGCGCCGCGGCTCGGGTGGGGCCGAACACCGGCAGGCCGCGGGCCTCGAACAGATCCACCAGACCGGCGACCAGCGGCGCCTCCGGCCCCACCAGGGTGAAGGCGACGGCTGCTCTGGCGGCAAACTCTGCCAGCCGCTCCAGCTCGGTGGCGCCGATGGCGAGGTTTTCGACTCCAGGCTCAAGCGCGGTGCCGGCGTTGCCGGGAGCGACATAGACCCGTTCCACCCGCGGGCTCTGGGCGAGCTTCCAGGCCAGGGCATGCTCGCGGCCGCCGCCGCCGATCACCAGGATCTTCACGCGCGCTGCTCCGCCGTCATACCAAGGTTTCCAGATCGGTCTTGTCGTAGGCGCGCAGTTCGTGCTCGCGGCCTTCGGCAACCAGCTTGGGCCAATCGGGGTTGGGGATCAGCGACCGCCCCACCGCGACCAGATCGCATTCGCCACGCGCCAGCAGCTCGGCGAGATTGCGCAGCGAGGCCGGCTCGGCGTGGGTGCCAATGTTGCGCTTGTCCTCGTCGATGAAGTCCTGCTCGAGGGTGATGCTGCCCACCAGGATGCTGGGCTTGCCCGTGAGCTTGCGGGTCCAGCCGGACAGGGTCAGGTCGGAGCCGGCGAACTCGGGCTCCCAGAAGCGCCGCGTGCTGCAATGGAAGATATCGACCCCGGCCGCGGCAAGTGGCGCCAGGAACTGCTCCAGCTCCGCGGGGTTGCTCACCAGCCTGGCGTGGTAATCCTGCAATTTCCACTGCGAAAAACGCAGGATGATGGGGAAGCCGGCGCCGACTCGGGCGCGGATCGCGGCGACGATCTCGGCGGCAAAGCGGGTGCGGTTGACGATCGAGCCGCCATAGGCATCGCTGCGGCGGTTGGTGCCCGCCCAGAAGAACTGGTCGATCAGATAGCCGTGGGCGCCGTGGACTTCGACCGCGTCGAAACCGAGCGCCTGGGCGTCGGCCGCGGCCTGGGCGAAGGCCGCGACCACGGCGTCGATGTCGGCCTGGGTCATGGCGTGGCCGTGTTCGCGGCCCGGCATCAGCAGCCCGGACGGCGTGTGGGCCGGCACCTCGGGCCAGGGGTCGATGGTTTGGCCCGGCGCGCCGATGCCGCGCATGGCGCCGGTGTGCCACAGCTGGGGCGCAACAAGGCCGCCGGCTTCGTGGACCGCCTCGACCACCCGCCGCCAGCCGGCCAGCGCCGCCTCGCCGTGAAAGAACGGCACGTCCGGGTAGGCACTGGCCGCCGGATGGCCAACGCAGGTGCCCTCGGTGATGATCAGCCCGGTGCCGCCCGCGGCGCGGCGGCGGTAGTAGGCGGCCACGTTTTCGCCGGGCACGTTGCCGGGCGAGAAGTTGCGGGTCATGGGCGCCATCACCACCCGGTTGGGGAGATGCAGCGACTTGCAGTGAAAGGGCGTGAACAGGGTGTCGATACCGGACATCTGGGGCTCCTCGGCAAATGCGGATTCAGGGTTGTGGGGTCGCGGCCCGGTCGTTGCGGCAGGCGGCCAGGCGGCGCTCCAGCTGGGCGATCCGGGTCTGGCCGTTCTGCAGCTCCCAGGTCAGATCGATGGTTTGCTGGAACAACCGCTGCTGTTCGCGGTGCTGGAAGATGATGAAGGCCACCAGTCCGGCGGCGAGCAGGATCAGCACCAGCACGGCGTCCAGGTGGATGGTGAACTTCTTCATGCGCACCTCCGGGGCACCGCCACGGCGGCGTCACCGACCGAGTTGACGACGGCGGCGCCAAGGCCGCGAATCCAAGCCAAAAATCAATGCCGAAAGTGGCGCATGCCGGTGAACACCATGGCGATATCGTGTTCGTCGGCGGCGGCGATCACCTCGGCGTCGCGGATCGAGCCACCCGGCTGGATCACCGCCGCGATGCCCGCGGCGGCGGCATTGTCGATGCCGTCCCGGAATGGAAAGAAGGCATCCGAGGCCATCACCGCGCCGGGCACCGCAAGCCCCGCGTGCTCGGCCTTGATGACCGCGATGCGGGCCGAATTCACCCGGCTCATCTGACCGGCGCCGACGCCGATGGTGCGGCCGTCGCGGGCATAGACGATGGCGTTGGATTTGACGAACTTGGCCACTCGCCAGGCGAACAGCAGATCAGCCACCTGCTGCGCCGAGGGCTGGCGCTGCGACACGATTTGCAGGTCGGCGGCTTCGATCCAGCCGGCGTCGCGGTCCTGGATCAGGAGACCGCCGTTGACCCGCTTGCAATCCCAGCCATCGGCACACTGGCCCTGCCAGTCGCCGCACGCCAGCAGGCGCACGTTCTGCTTGGCGGCGGCAGCCGCAACCGCCCCGGCGCTGAATGCCGGCGCGATCACGACTTCGACGAACTGGCGGTCGAGGATGGCACGCAGCGTGGCCTCGTCCACTTCCCGGTTGAAGGCGACGATGCCGCCAAACGCCGATTCCGGATCGGTGGCGAAGGCCAGGTCGTAGGCCGCGCGCAGCGAATCCGCCACCGCCACCCCGCAGGGATTGGCGTGCTTGACGATCACGCAGGCCGGCAGGTCAAACTGGCGCACGCATTCGAGCGCCGCATCGCCGTCGGCGATGTTGTTGTAGGACAGCTCCCGCCCCTGTAGCTGGGTGGCGGCGGCGATGCTGCCGGGCGCCGGTGCCCGGTCGCGATAGAAGGCCGCGCGCTGGTGCGGATTTTCGCCATAGCGCAGTTCCTGGACCTTGTGGAACTGGCGGTTCCAGGTGCGCGGAAAAGCGTCGGGCTGATCGCCCAGGCGGGTGCCCAGGTAGTCGGCGATGGCGCCGTCGTAGGCGGCGGTGTGTTCGAACGCCTTGACCGCGAGCGCGAAGCGGGTGGCCTCGCTCAGGGCCCCCTGGGTACGCAGTGCGGCGACCAGCCCGGCGTAATCGGCGCTGTCCACCACCACCGCGACATCGCGATGATTCTTGGCCGCGGCCCGCACCATGGTCGGACCGCCGATGTCGATGTTCTCGATGGCGGTAGCCAGATCACAATCCGGCGCGGCCACCGTGGCCTCGAAGGGATACAGATTGACCACCACCAGATCGATGCGGCCGATGTCGTGGGCGGCCATCACCGCGTCGTCCGCGCCGCGACGGCCGAGGATGCCGCCATGGATGCGCGGGTGCAGGGTCTTGACCCGGCCGTCCATCATTTCCGGAAAGCCGGTGTAGTCGGCGACCTCGGTCACCGGGATGCCCTGCTCGGCCAGCAGCCTGCGGGTACCGCCGGTGGACAGCAGTTCGACGCCGAGCGCCGCCAGCTCACGGGCCAGATCGACGATGCCGGTCTTGTCCGAGACGCTGAGCAGGGCACGGGTAACGGTAACGGGGCGGTCGGTCATGGGAGCTCCGCGGCAACGACGGCGAGCTGCTCTACAGCAGCCCGTGGAGTTTCATCTTCTTGCGCAGGGTGCCGCGGTTGATGCCCAGCAGCTCCGCCGCGCGGCACTGGTTGGCGCCAACATGGGCCAGCACGGTGCGCAGCAGCGGTGCTTCGACCTCGCGCATCACCAGCTCGTACAGGCCGGCCGGCGGCTGGCCATCGAGCAATTCGAAATAGTGCGACAGGGCCGCGGCAACGCATTCGGCCAGGGGGCGCCCGTCGTGCTGGGCTCCGGTACCGCAGGCGACGGGCGCTGCGACAGCAACGGGCGGAGGATGGCGGTCTTCGGCCAAGTGGTGCCCCCGGGGAGCGGCAGTGACACAAGGCGACGCATGATAGCGGGCCGCAGGGGGAGGCGGAAGCCCGCGTGTCTGCCTGGCGCGCGATCCGGCTGCGGCGAAAATCAGTCCAGGGGCGTCACCCGGTAGCTCACTGCCGCCGGGCCGGGATCGTACAGATCCAGGATCAGGTGCAATGCCTGGCCGGCGGCGAGCTCGGTGGGTGCGCCCGCATCCAGATATTCTTCCGGGCGCAGGGTACGCCCGGCGACGGGCCTGGCGTCGAGATCCTCGAAGTCGATGCGCAGCGCGGGCAGCGACAGGCGGCGCCCGCTGCCGTTGGTGAGCATGGCATCGAGCCGCAAGCCGTCGGGAGGCAGGGGCCGCACCAGCGCGTTATCGACCCGCAACACACCCGGCGCCTGCTCGCCGGTGGCAGCGAACCGGCAGGGCAGGGCCGTGCACAGGGCGCGATAGAGCGGGCGGAGGCGAGGCTCATCGGCCAGGCGGTCGGCCTGGAAATACAGGGCTTGTGCCGCCAGCAACAGACCTCCCGCCAGCAGGATGGCGGCATTGCCGGCCCAGGAACCGGCGCGCCGCGCCGGGGCCGTGGTGGCCCAGAGCAGCAGCGGGGGTTCGACCGCGCCGGCCGTCCCGGTGGCGGGCGCGGACGCCGCAGTAGGCGCTGGTGCGGCCGTCGTTGGCGGCGCGATTGGCGGCGCGATTGGCGGCGTCGGAGCAGGTGCAGGAGCGGGAGCCGGCGCGAGCGTGCCGGGGTGGGGGCCGAGCAGCACCCGCAGCCGGGCCCGGTCGAAACCGTCGTCCGGGTGCCACTCGCGCTCGTCGCGCAGCCAGGCGGGCCGCTCCGGCGCGGGCTCGGCGGCCAGTACCGCCGGGTTGGCGCCGGCATCGAATACGATCAGGCAGAACCCGCAGCGCACCCGCCCGCCCGCGGCCTGGAGCTGGGGCGGGGTAACGCGGAAGGTGACCTGGCATTGGGGGCAGCGTGCGCCCTGATCGGTCATGCGGGAATCCCCGGAGGTCGGCGCGATTGTAGCCGTGGCGGGCGGCGGCTTCAGCGGCGCCGGATGCCGGTCAGCCGCGCCCAGGAGTCGCGCACTACCGGCGGATCCAGGTCGAACCAGGCCCGGTAGGCAGCGGCGACCGCGGCCGTCTGCTCGGCGAGGATGCCCGACAGGCACAACCGCGCGCCGGGCGCCGCCAGCGCGGCGATCCTGGGGGCGAGTTCGAGCAGCGGATTGGCGAGGATGTTGGCCAGAATGACATCGTGGCCGGCATCGGTCGGGGCCTCCTGCTCGCCGGTGAGGGCCTCCGGCTCGCCGACCAGGAGCCGGGAGTCGGCGATGGCATTGTGGCGGGCATTGGCGCGGGTCGCGGCCAGCGCCTGGGGATCGATGTCCACCGCGCTCGCCAGCGCCGCGCCGAGCAGACAGCTGGCGATGGCGAGGATGCCCGAGCCGCAGCCGTAATCCAGCACCCGCGCCCCGGCCAACGGCTGGCCGGCCAGCCATTCCAGGCACAGCGCCGTGGTGGGGTGTTCTCCAGTGCCGAAGGCGAGGCCGGGATCGAGGCGCAGATTGATGGCCGCGGGATCCGGCGGCTCACACCAGCTCGGGCAGATCCACAGCCGGCCGCCGCAATGGCGGGGGCGAAAATGCGCCTGCCACAACTCGGCCCAGGGCCGCTCGCCCAGTTCGCTCCAGCGCCCGGCGGGCAGCGGCGCCGGAGCGAGTTCCGCGGCCAGCGCCAGCCAGGCGCTATCGGGATCCGTGGCGCCGGCGAACAGTCCGGTGATGCACACCTGCTCCCACAGCGGGGTGGTTCCGGGCGGCGGTTCCAGAATCGGATTGTCGCCGGCATCGGTGAAGGTGACCGCCAGGGCGCCGGCGGCGAGCAGGGCGTCGGCGCAACTCTCGGCACCGTCACCAGCAACCAGCAGGTGGAGTTCGCGCCAATCCGGCCCGGAGGTGCTCACAGGCCCAGCTTCTTCTCCAGATAGTGAATGCTCACCCCGCCGCGCTGGAATTCGCCGTCGCGCACCAGATCCCGATGCAGGTCGGTGTTGGTCTTGATGCCCTCCACCACCAGCTCGTCGAGAGCATTGCGCATCCGCGCCAGGGCGCTGTCGCGGTCGCGGCCATGGGTGATGATATTGGCGATCAGCGAATCATAGTTGGGCGGTACCCGGTAGCCGCCGTAGAGGTGGGAGTCGACGCGCACGCCATTGCCGCCCGGCGGGTGGTAGGCGGTGACGGTGCCGGGGCTGGGCAGGAAGCTGGCCGGATCCTCGGCGTTGATGCGGCACTCGAAGGCGTGGCCGCGGAACTCCACCTGCTCCTGGCGCAGACCGAGCGGCTGGCCGCTGGCGATCAGCAGTTGTTCGCGGACCAGATCGACGCCGGTGATCATCTCGGTGACCGGGTGTTCCACCTGGATGCGGGTGTTCATCTCGATGAAGTAGAAGGCGCCGTTCTCGTAGAGGAACTCGAAGGTGCCGGCGCCACGGTAGCCGATGTCGATGCAGGCCTTGACGCAGGCCGCGAGCACCTCGCGGCGCGCCGCCTCGGGAATGCCGGGTGCCGGGGCCTCCTCGAGCACCTTCTGGTGGCGACGTTGCAGCGAGCAGTCGCGGTCACCGAGGTGGATGGCGTTGCCCTGGCCGTCGGCGAGCACCTGGATCTCGACGTGGCGCGGGGTTTCGAGAAACTTCTCCAGGTACACCCGGCTGTCGCCGAAGGCGGCCTGGGCCTCGCTGCGGGTCAGGGTCACGGCGCCGAGCAGATGGGGCTCGGCGTGGACCACGCGCATGCCGCGGCCGCCGCCGCCGGCCGCGGCCTTGACGATCACCGGATAGCCGACGTCCCGGGCCACCGCGATGATCTCGGCCGGGTCTTCGCTCAGGGTGCCGTCGGAGCCCGGTACGGTGGGCACGCCGGCGGCCTTCATCGCGGCGATTGCCGAGACCTTGTCCCCCATCAGGCGGATCACCTGGGGCGTGGGGCCAATGAAGATGAAGCCGCTGCGTTCCACCTGCTCGGCGAAGTTGGCGTTCTCGGCGAGAAAACCGTAACCCGGATGGACCGCTACCGCACCGGTCACCTCCATGGCGCTGATGATCGCCGGGATGTTGAGGTAGCTCTCGCTGGACGGATTCGGACCGATGCACACGGATTCGTCGGCGAGGCGGACGTGCTTGAGGTCGGCGTCCACCTTGGAGTGCACGGCGACCGTCTTGATGTCCAGCTCCTTGCAGGCGCGCAGTACGCGCAGGGCGATCTCGCCGCGATTGGCGATCAGAACTTTGCTCAGCATGGCGGCGCGGATCCCCGGGCTCAGAGAATGGTGACCAGCGGCTGGTCGTACTCGACCGGCGTGCCGTCCTCGACCAGGATGGCGCCGATGGTGCCGGCACGGTCGGCCTCGATCTGGTTCATCATTTTCATGGCCTCGACGATGCACAGCACGTCGCCGGCCTTGACCGTCTGCCCGACTTCCACGAACGTTTTGGCGCCCGGCGCCGGTGCCCGATAGAAGGTGCCGACCATGGGCGAGGCAACCACGTGGCCCTTGAGCTCGGGCGCCGCCGGCGGAGCGGCTGCCGCCGTCGTGGCAGGCGCTGGCGCGGCGGCCACCGCCGGCATCGCCATCGCGGCCGGCAGCGCCGCTGCGAAGCGATGGCGACAGATGCGCACCGACTCCTCGCCCTCGCGAATCTCCAGTTCGTCGATGTTGGACTCCTCCAACAGCTCGATCAGCTTCTTGACCTTGCGTATATCCATGAAACCCCCTTGGGAATGATGCGGAGCAAATGCGGAGCCGTACCTCAGGCCGGCCTCAGACTGGCCAGGGCCGCCTGCAACGCCAGTTCGTAGCCCAGCGCACCCAGGCCGCAAATCAGCCCGCTGGCGATGTCCGAGAAATAGGAATGGTGGCGAAAGGGCTCGCGGCGGTAGACGTTCGACAGATGCACTTCGTAGAAGGGAATGGCCACCCCGAGCAGCGCGTCCCGCAGAGCCACGCTGGTATGGGTGAAGGCCGCCGGGTTGAACAGGATGCGCTCCACGCCCTCGCGGCCCGCGGCCTGCACCCGATCGATCAGCACCGCCTCGGAATTGCTCTGCAGGGCGCTGAACTGGTGGCCGGACGCGGCGCACAGCTGGGCGAGGCGGGCGTCGATATCGGCGAGCGTGGTCTGCCCGTAGACCTCGGGTTCGCGGGTGCCGAGCAGGTTCAGATTGGGGCCATGAAGGGCCAGAATCGTAGCCATGAGAGGTGCCGGAAGCGCTGGTCGAAAACCCCGGCAGTGTGCCTCAGCACGCCGCGGATGTCCACAATGAAAGCGCGGGTTAACGGGAGTTGGCCGCCTATTCGCCGCAGAATGCTCGCAAGTTAGCCTCGCGGCGGCGGCGCGGCGTCCACTGCCTCCAGCACCGTCTGCTCGGTCAGCAGCTGCGGCAGGATCTGCGCCTCCTGGTGCGGGCGGAAGAACAGATACAGCGGCACGCCACTGCGGCCGTGGGCGCGCAGCAGCGCGGTGATTTCCGGATCGTAGCGGGTCCAGTCGCCCTTCAGATAGCGGATTCCCCCCTGGGCGAGGGCGGCGCGAAACCGAGGCGAGGATAGCGCGATGCGCTCGTTGGC
This sequence comes from Porticoccaceae bacterium, assembly GCA_036275455.1. Taxonomy (GTDB): domain Bacteria; phylum Pseudomonadota; class Gammaproteobacteria; order Pseudomonadales; family Porticoccaceae; genus JAGPUQ01. Next base: position 5,598 of record DASUDS010000064.1, on the reverse strand, counting down.
CAGGCAGGTGATGCACCAATCGGCGGTGAGATTGACGAACACCGGCACGCCAGCGGCGCGCAGCTGGTCGAGCCGGGCCTGGGCAAAGGGTTCCCAGACGCGGTCGCCGGGCCGTTCCGGTACCCAGAGCGCCGGCAACGCCAGGCCAGCCAGCAGCACCGCCATGGCGGCGATCCGCACCGGCCGCGGTCGGCGCGCGGCGAGCCACAGCGCGAGCGCCACCACCAGCATGCCCAGCGCGGCCACCAGCACCTGGTCGATGTCGGTCTGGTGGCCGAGTACCCAGAGCAGCCACAGCGCCGTACCGTAGAGCGGAAACGCCAGCGCCTGACGCACCGTCTCCATCCAGGGACCGGGTGCGGGCAGCCGGTCGAGCAATGCGGGCGCCCAGGTGAGGACGAGAAAGGGCAGCGCCATGCCCAGCCCCAGGGCGGCGAAGATGCCCAACGCCACCGGCATGGCTTGCGTCAACGCGACGCCCAGCGCGGTGCCCATGAAGGGTGCGGTACAGGGGCTCGCCACCACCGTGGCCAGCACGCCGGTGAGCAGCGATCCTCCGAGCCCCTTGCCGGCATTGGCGTTGCCGAAGCGGCCAAGTCCGAAGCTCCAGGGCAATTGTCCGGCGAAGCCCAGCGCCAAGATGAAGAACAGATAGGCCAGCGCGGTGACGAAGCCCGGCGATTGCAACTGGAATCCCCAGCCCACCGCGAGCCCGGCACCGCGCAGCGCGATCAGCGCCACCGCGATAGCCAGAAAACTCAACACCACGCCCAGCGCATAAGCCAGGCCATGGGCGACCACCTGCCCGCGGTTGGCGTGCGCGGCGGTCAGGCTCATTACCTTGATCGACAGCACCGGGAACACGCAGGGCATCAGGTTGAGAATCAGCCCGCCGAGCAGCGCGAAGCCGAGCAGGGTGGGCAGCGTGGGCCCAACGCCAGGCGGTGGCGACGCAGGCGGCGGTGCCGCAACCTCGCGCACGGTGGCGGCATCGAGATCGACCGCCAGATACTGGGTCTGGGGTGGGTAGCAGAGCCCCGCGTCGGCGCAGCCCTGGGAGATCACCGCCAGGGTTTGCGACCCCGCTGCGGCCGCAGGCGGGTCGGCGGCGGACAGCTCGACCGCGAGCTCGACGCCCGCATAGAAGACCTCGAGCTCCTTTTCGTAGTAATCATCGTAAATGCGGCGGGCGTCGCCGGCGACCACCGAGAAAGCCAGCGGCCGCTGCTGGCCCGCAGCGGCGACCCCGATCTGAAACTGGTCGCGATAGAGGTAATAGCCCGGTGCGATATCCCAGGCGAGCGCCAGCCGCCCATCGCGAACACTGGCGCGCAACCGATAGGCCTCCTCCACCGGCAGGAACTCCGGCTGGGCAAGCAGGCTGCTGCCGGGCTTGGCGCGGCCAAACGGGTCTTCGGCACGGCTCTCCAATGCCGCCAGCAGCGTCAGCAGAGACAACAATAGCGGGACAAGAAACTTCCCTAGCGGAATCGAAAACCTCACCAGCGGTACGGAAGGCTTCTCTAGCGGAACAGAAAACTTCTCTAACGGAACAGAAGGCTTCACTAGCGGAACAGAAGGCTTCACTAGCGGAACAGAAAACTTCGCCATGACAGTGACCACTCGCGCTGTGCGCCGTTCGACAGAGCCACGGCAGGTTTGGTTTCAAGGGGCGGTATTGTGTCGTATTCTCCAGCGCGCGACAGCCGGCGAAGAGTCGTGGGTGGCCGGGCTGGCGGAAGGAGCGGCGGATGGCGATCGACAACTGGGTGAGGGGCGCGGGCGGCGGTGCCCGTGGCATGGCGGTTCGTGCCGGAATGCTGATCCGGCGCTCGGTGCTGGGCCTGGTGGCGTTGCTGATGCTGATACCAGTGCTCGGGATTTCCTGGTACTGGTCGCGCACCCCCGCACTGGAGCCCCTGATCGCGGGCGCCGAAACTGGCGACATTCGCGGCGCGCGCACCACGGCAACGCTCATCGCACTGATCGACACCCTGCTGGAAAAGCCCGGTGGCTACCTCAGCAACGATGTCCTGCCGCCCGGCCTGTGGCTCGACAACATGCCCAACTGGGAATACGGCGTGGTGGTGCAGATCCGCGACGCCGCCAAGGCGTTTCGCGAAGCCTTCAGCCGCTCCCAGTCGCAATCCACCGAAGACCGCAGCCTCGCCCTCGCCGAGCCTCTGCTCAACTTCGACAACGAGAGCTGGATCTTTCCGGCCACCGAAGACCAGTACCGCAAGGGTCGCGACCATCTCGCCAGCTATTACCGGCGCCTGATCGACGCCGACCAGCACAATGCCCAGTTCTACACCCGCGCCGACAACCTCCGCTACTGGATCGGCACCGTGCAGACCCGGCTCGGCAGCCTCTCCCAGCGCCTGAGCGCGAGCGTCGGCCAGCACCGCATCAACACCGATCTGGCCGGCGACATCCACGCCCGGCAGGCCACCCCCGTCGCCGAGGAAATGCTCGTCAAGACGCCCTGGTGGGAGCTGGACGACATCTTTTTCGAAGCGCGTGGCACCACCTGGGCACTGATCCAGCTGCTCGAAGCCGTGGAACAGGATTTTGCCGATGTGCTGCGGAACAAGAACGCCCAGGTTAGCCTGCGCCAGATCATCCGCGAGCTGAAGGAAACCCAGCGACCGCTGACCACGCCGATCCTGCTCAACGGCAGCGGCTTCGGCATCCTGGCCAACCATTCGATCACCATGGCCTCCTACATCAGCCGCGCCAACGCCGCGCTGATCGATTTGCGCGAGCTGTTGGCGCAGGGGTGATGACTTGCGGATCGCACCCGTGGCCGCGCACGCTGCCAGACGCCGCGACCTGCCCCGAAGCCCGTCCCATGAGCGTGGCTGAAAGCCGCCGATGAGCGACGATCGCAGCCTGGGCTTCGTTGCGGCGCAAGGGGTCGAGCGCGGCGTCGATCTCGCTGCCCTGGCGCTGGATCGCCAGCAGACCGGCATTGCGGTACTCGATACCCAACACGAGATCCTGGCCTGGAACCGCTGGATCGCGGACTGGACCGGGGTCAGCGCGGCGCAGGCGCTGCGGCGCCGCCTCGACGACCTCTTTCCCGAGCTCGCGGGCGGCGAACTGGTTGCGACATTGCGCCAGGTCGCCCAAGGCGGGGCGGCACATTCCTGGTCGCAACCACTCGACCCGGAGCGTATCGACGCGGTGGAAACCGCCATGACCCCGGGCGATCGCGAGCAGCCGTTGTTCCGCATCTCGATGGCGCCGGTACCGCTGGCCGGCGGCCAGGGCAGCCTGCTGGAAATCGTCGAAGCACCCTTTCTGCCCTGGCGGGGAAGCATGGTGTCGGCGACCCGGCGGCCAGTGGACAGCAGCCACCGCGCCCGGCTGGACGAAGGCGCCGACGTCGCCATCATCGCCATCGATGCCCGCGGCCGGATAACCACCGCCAATGCCGAATTCTGTGCATTGACCGGCTTTGCCGCGGAGGAACTGCGCGCGGCTCCGGTGCGTCTGGTGTTTCCCGATCTCGCGCACCGCGCCATGCAGCCGCTCGTTGCGCAACTGCGTACCCAGGCGAGTACGGGGCTGTTGCGGGTGGCGACCGCAGCCGGAGATAACCGCTGGCTGATCGCCGTCGCCGGCACGCCGGACGATGCGCCCGAGGGCCTGCTGCTCGCCTGCCGCGATGTCGGGCCGCTGGTGACCGAGAGCAGCCAGGCACAGCTCCGGGCGGAACAGGTGGCGGCGCTGATGACGGGGGTTGCCGATGCCGTGATCCTGCTCGACGCCCAGGGACTCATCGCGAGCACCAACCCCCTGGCACTGGAAATGCTGGGGGTCGATGCCAGCTCCCTCAGCGGCGAGGCGGCCGACGCCCGGCTGCGCTTCGTCCCCGTCGAGCGCGGCACCCCACCATTTTCCGTGCGCGCCGCGCTCGCCGCCGGCAGTGCGCAGGCGCTGCCGACGGGACTCGGCTTGCAGCGCGCCGACGGCGAAACCGTCCCGGTCGCGGGCACCCTGGCGCCCCTGCGCGATGGCGAAAACAAGCTCGCCGGAGGCATCCTGGTGCTGCGCGCCGGTGGTGCGGTACGGCGCGAATCCCAGCGGCTCGCCTGGCAGGCCGAGCACGACGCCCTGACCGGCCTGCCCAATCGCCTCGCCCTGGCCAGGGCAATCTCCGCGCAGCTCGAACGCTTGCACCGCGGCGGCCGTGGCGGTGCCCTGGTGTACATCGATCTGGCGAACTTTTCGCTGGTCAACGACACCTGCGGCCATCTCGCGGGAGACTCGCTGTTGCGTCAGGTCAGCCGGCTGCTGGCGAGCGTCATCCATGCCGGTGACCTGCTCGCCCGCGTCGGCAACGACGAATTTGCCGTGTTGCTGCGCGATGCCGATGCCGCCACGGCCGAGGCGATGATCAGAACCTTGCTCGGCGACTTCTTCGGTTACACCTTTCCCTGGGGCGAACGGCGCATCAAGGTTGGCATCAACCTGGGCTACGCGCTGGTCGACCGCGGCATCGAATCCGATATCGACGTGCTGGTGACGGCCGCGGCAAACTGCGTCAAGGCCAAGGAACTGGGGCGCAACCGCGCCCACTATCCGGTCGGCAAAGGCGCGGGCGCTCGCGGCGACGGCTTTGCCGAATGGATCCCCCGCATCAGTGCGGCGCTCGACGAACAAAGGTTCCAGCTGTTTTTCCAGCCCATCGTGTCACTGGGCAACCCTGCGGGCAGTCAGGAGCGGAATTGCGAAGCCCTGATCCGCATGGTCGACCGCGACGGACAACTGATCTCGCCACAGAGTTTCATCCCCGCCGCCGAGCGCTACGGGCTCATCGACGACATCGATCGTTGGGTGGTGGCGGAGGCGCTGGCCACGCTGCAGCGTCTGAGCAAGCGCCAGCTGGCCGGATTCAAGCTGTCGGTGAACCTCTCCGGTGCCACCATCAGCGACGAATCTGCGGCGGACTTCATCCTCGGCCTGATCGATCGTTCGGGCATCGATCCCCGCCATCTGCAATTCGAGATCACCGAGACCGCGGCGATCCGCCAGTTCGACCGGGCGCTCGCGCTCATCCATCGGCTGCGCGGCCACGGCTGCTACCTGGCGCTCGACGATTTCGGCAGCGGCCTGTCGTCATTGCGCTATCTGCAGGAGATTCCGGTGGACTTTCTCAAGATCGACGGCGCCTTCATCCGCCGCATCGAACTGAGCGACGTCGAACACGCCATGGTCGATACCATCAACCACCTCGCCCACATCATGGGCATTCGCACCGTCGCCGAAAGCGTCGAAAACGCCACCCAGCTCGGGATGCTGCGTCAGCTGGGCGTCGACTACGCCCAGGGCTTTCACATCGCGATGCCGCAGACCATCGAGGGCGTATTTGCCGTCAGCGGCACGATCTGACGCGGCATGCTCTAACGAAGCATGCTCTGACGCGGCATGTTCTGATGCGGGATGACGCCACAGACGGGAGCCCTTCGCCGGGTGCGGATGGCCACCGCTTCACCGTCCGGCACGAGGCCGCTCGTGCTCCAGCAGCCAGCGCTTGCGCTCGAGACCGCCACCGTAACCGGTGAGCGCGCCGTCGCGGCCGATGATGCGGTG
>DASUDS010000063.1:0-11663 GCA_036275455.1 Porticoccaceae bacterium | reverse complement strand
GTGTCCTTCGCGGGCACCACCTATGCCGAGGTGCCCTGGAAATTCGAGGCCGGCACGCCCCATATCGCCGGCGCCATCGGTTTGGGTGCTGCCGTGGCCTGGCTCCAGGCCCTGGATCGCGCGGCGGCCGAGCGCCATGAGCAGGAATTGCTCGCGCGGCTCGATGACGGTCTCGATGCCATGCCCGGCGTGCGCCGCATCGGCACCACCGCCCAGCGCGCGGCCGTCGCTTCCTTCGTGGTGGACGGTGCCCATCCCACCGATGTCGGCGTGCTGCTCGATCAACAGGGCATCGCGGTACGCGCCGGGCATCACTGCACCATGCCGCTGATGGCCCGCTACGGCATTCCCGGTACGGTGCGCGCCTCGCTGGCGCCCTACAACACGCTCGCCGAAGTCGATCGCCTGCTCGTTGCGCTCGACAAGGCGCTGGGTTTTCTTCGCTAGGTTTCGGGGAATCATTCAATGTCCGTGGAGACTTTCGATCCCGCCGCCCGTGAGGGCGTGACCATGACCCCGGCCGCCGCCGGCCACGTGCGCCGCCAGCTCGCGCGCAGCGGCGCCCGCGCGGTGCGCATCGGCGTCACCACCAGCGGCTGCTCGGGCTACATGTACCAGATCGACCTGGTGACCGAGCCGCGTGGCGAAGATGCCGAATACGCCGTCGCCGAGGGCGTCTCGGTATTCGTCGATCCCGAAGCATTGCCGCTGGTGCGCGGCACCGAGATCGATCTGGTGGTGGAGGGGCTCAACTCCGTGCTCAAGTTCCGCAACCCCAACGCCCAGGTGGAGTGCGGCTGCGGCGAGTCCTTCGGAGTCTGAGCATGGAGCGGCGGATGCTGGTGGTGCGGCGCGACTGCCCGGCGCGGCTGGTGCCCTCCGGCACCCGCATCACCATCCCCCGCGACACCTTCGTCAGCCTCACCCAGGCGCTCGGTGGCAGCTACACCGTCAATGTCGGCGGCAACCTGGCGCGCGTCGACGGCACCGACGCCGATGCGCTCGGCCTCGAAGCGGTCGATCTCGAATTTCCGCCACCGACTACAGATGCCGTCGATCCCGACCAGGTGTGGCAGGCGCTGGCCTCCATCTATGATCCGGAGATCCCCGTCAACCTCGTGGATCTCGGACTCATCTACGACTGCCGCATCGACGGTCGCCACGTCACCATCACCATGACCCTCACCGCGCCCGGCTGCGGCATGGGGCCGGTGCTGGTGGACGACGTCAGATACCGCGTCGGCAAGGTGCCCAATGTGAAGGAAGTGACAGTGGAACTGGTGTTCGATCCGCCCTGGAGCCGCGAGCGCATGTCCGAAGCCGCGCAGCTCGAACTGGGCATCTACTGATGGACGGCGGCGCCGATCTGGCCGATGTCTTCGCGCGGGTGCCGTTCGGGCGCAGCATCGGTGCCGAGGACGTCACCGAGAGCTTCGCCTTCTTCGACGACTGGGAAGACCGCTACCGCTACCTGATCGATCTCGGCCGCGAGTTGCCTCCGCTGCCGGATGCCTGCAAGACCGAGGCAAACTTCATCCACGGCTGCCAGAGCCAGGTGTGGATCGTCCACCGCGCCGATCCGGCCACCGGCCGCCTCCAGTTCGCGGTCGATTCCGACGCCCTGATCGTGCGCGGCCTCGCCGCCGTCGTGCTCGCCGCGCTCAACGACCGCAGCCCGGCAGAAATTCTCGCCGTCGACATCGATGCCTACTTCGTCGGCCTCGACCTGCTGTCACATATCTCGCCCACCCGGGGCAACGGCCTGCGCGCGATGGTGCGCAAGATCAGGCAACTGGCGGAAGCCGCTGGCTGAGAGCGCCCTCCGGCGCGAGCGGCTGGCGCGAGCGGCTGTTGACAGCAAGGGGGGCTGAGGAGCAGCGTTCCCGGGAACCGGCGCAACGCCGGTACCGGTCAACACCACCAGACGCAGGGAGCAACTCATGGCCACACGCAAACCTTCTCCAACGACGCCCGCCGGCGCGAAACCCGCCGCCAAGCCCGCCGCCCGGACCAAGTCTGAACCCGCTGCGGCATCGACCCGTTCCACGGCTTCCACCAGCATTGGCGCCCAGCGCCTGGCGCAGGCGCGCAAGCGGCCGGCGCTGCGCGACGTGCCGGATATTCGCGATCGCCTCTACGAACCCACGCTGCGCGCGTTGCCGGTCGCCATGCCGCCACGCAAGAGCCCGCTGGTGCGCGATCAGGGGCAGGACGGCGCCTGCACCGGCTTCGCACTGGCGGCGGCGATCGATCATCTGCTGGCGGGCAATGCCGATACCGCGAAACGCAAACGTCTGGTCAGCCCCCATATGCTCTACCGCATGGCGCGGCGCCACGATGAATGGCACGGCGAAGACTACGAGGGCTCCAGCCTGCGCGGTGCGCTGCGCGGCTTCTACAACTGCGGCGCCTGCATCGAAACGGAATGGCCGCAAGCCCAGCAGGACGTGACGCTATCGAGCGCGCGGGATGCCCGCGAGACTACGCTCGGCGCCTACTACAGGCTGCGGCCCAACCTTTCCGATTACCACGCCGCGATCAGCGAAACTGGGGTGATCTATGTCTCGGCCAATGTGCATGACGGCTGGCAGGCGCCGCAGAACGGGCACATCGAGCCCGGCGAAGGCGATGGCGGCCATGCTTTCATCATCGTCGGTTACACCGATACCGGATTCTGGATTCAGAACTCCTGGGGGGCGGGTTGGGGCAAGGGTGGCCTCGCGCACTGGCGCTATACCGACTGGGCGCGCAATGTCGTCGACGCCTGGGTGCTGCAACTGGCGGTGCCGGCGCCGACCGCATTCGGACTCGGCTTTTCCCGTGGCGGCGGCAAGACCGCGCTCGATGTCTCGCGGGCACGGCGCGGCAAGCCGCACCGGCAGGAGATCGCCGGCCATTTCGTGCATCTCAACAACGGCCGTTTTTCCGCCGCCGCGCCCTACTGGAGCAGCGCCGCGGACGTCGCCGCCACCGCCGAGGCGATCGCCGGAAGTCGCTCGGAGCATTTCGTGTTCTACGCCCACGGTGGGCTCAACAGCCCGGACGATGCCGCCGTGCGCACCGCCGCCATGATCGACGGCTTCACCCGCAATGGCATCTATCCCTACAGCGTGTTCTACGACACCGGGCTCGCGCGCACGCTCAAGGACATCATCGTCCGCGAGGCCGAGGACCTCACCGGCCGCACCGGCGGCATCGGCGATTTCTGGGATGGCCTGGTCGAAAAGACCATCGGCTCCGTCGGCAACAGTCTCTGGCGCGAGATGAAGCGCGATGCGCACCTGCCGTTCGCGCCCGGCAACGACGGCGAGCAGGCACTTGCCACGTTCGCCAAGGCATTCGCCGCGCGCCAGGCGAAAATGCCGATCCACCTCGTCGGCCACTCCACCGGCGGCGTGCTGATCGGTCATTTGCTCGAAGCACTCGAACGCATCGTCACCGCGCCCCTGGTGATCGATTCGATCAGCCTGATGGCGCCGGCCTGCACGGTCGATTTCTACCAGCGCCTGTATCGGCCACGGCTCGGCGCAGCCGGGAAGGACTGCAAGGTGCGCATCGGCAAGCTGCACGTCTATCTGCTGGATGAGCAAGCGGAAAAGGACGACAACGTGGCGGGGGTCTACCGCAAGTCGCTGCTGTATCTGGTGTCGAACGCCTTCGAGGAGGAGCGCAAGATGCCGCTGCTCGGCATGGAGAAATTCACCGGCGGCATCGGCGCCGATCAGGGACTGCGCTTGTTCAATACCCGCGACCATGCCGCACTGACCAGGTCCGAGTCCCACGGCGGCTTCGACAACGACATCGCGACCATGAACCACATTCTCCAGACCATACTCGGTCAGGCGCCCGCGTCGCCGTTTCGCAAGGATGAATTGGATTACGGTGGTGCCTGAGCGCTACCGTCGCCCGGGCTCGGCTCCCGTCCCGTTGCGACGACCGTGCGGCGGCTGGCGATGCGCGCCACCCGCCGCGCTACCGGTTGCGGTTCGTGTTGTGGCACTGGTTGTGGCACTGGTTGCGGCACCGGTTGCAGCACCGGTTGCGGTTCCTGTGGCAAAGAACTCCCGCAGCTGGTTGCCCAGCCCCTGGCAGGCGTTGTCCTGCACCTGGGCGATGATCGGAATCGGCGCCAGCACGCCGATCACATAGGAGGAGCCCTTGGCGTCCACCTTCACCCGGCCGCCCTCGCGCACCTCGGCCAGATCCCAGATCACCGCCTCGTAGCGCGCGGTCTTCTCCCAGGTGGCAAAGCCCAGGCAGCCGCCGCCACCGGGGCCGATGGCGCAGCTCATGGTGCCGCCGCGATCGGTGGTCGCGGTGCTGCCGTCCACCCAGATCATGTAGCGCACGCCGGTTTCGCGCAGCCGCGGGCCGACGTCGGGATCGTCCAGCATCCGCTGCAAGCGGGTGAGGCCCAGGGGTGCGGTGCGCGGTTCCAGCCAGGGGTAGAGCTGGTCGATGAACTGTTGCTCCGGCACCACTGCGAGCGGATTGTCGAGACGCGCGCCGATGCAGCGGATCAGCTCCGGCTCGGTTTCGTACTCGCCGTCGTGGCGCCGCCCCAGCACCACGATCTGATCACCCCGCGCCAGCGGCAACGCGCGATCGCTTTCCCGATACTCGTCCACCACCGTGCGGGTGCAGCCGGCGGCGATTGCGAGCGCGCAAACGAGCAGTGCAAGAGTGCAGCGCAGTGGGCTGGACCCAGCCCCGGCGTTGTTCATGGCGCCACCTGCTCCCCCGCCGGCAGGGCATCGTGCGCGGCGAGCCAGGCCGCTACCCCGGGTGTCCGGGTGAAGCCGGTGATCAGTGCCGCGCCGGCATCGCGCAGCGCCATGATGGTGGCCTGGTTGAGCGCATCGCCGTCGCTTTCAAGCACGCGCGAGGGCGTCTTGCCGTAGGCGGCGAGCGGCCAGTCGGCGATGGCGTTGCCGGCGGCGTCGTAGAGATAGAGCCGGTAGCGCACCCATACCTCGAAGATCTTGAGCTGTGTCTCCGCAGGCGTGGCGATCTGCACTTCCTCCACCCGTGGCATCAGGATCAGCTCGGTGGTGGCTGGTGGCGCCAGCGCCTCGGCGCTGTTCAGCTCGCGGAACATCGCACCGGCGACGGTGCGGAACAGATCGGCCTGGGGACCGCCAACCGCAAGGCTGACCTCGCGCGGTTCGGTCACTGCAAAGCGGTAGGCGCGAAACTCCGGTTCCATCACCAGCGTGACCGAGACCGGCAGGCGCCGCGTCACCGGCGTCGGAAACTGACCCGCGACCTCGACATGGGTGGCACAGCCCGCCAGCAGCGCGGCGAGCGTCAGCGCGATCGGCAGGGTCCGGTGGCGTCGTGACATGGGGTTGTTGGTGGTGGCGCGGAGAAGGTGGTGTCCGCGCCGGGATTGTCACACGGCCTCGATACGGATCAGCGCGCCGAAGGCGTCGGCCCTGGGCACCTCCAGCACAGCGGGATTGTCGCCTGCCGCCTTCACGCCGATGCCGTGACCGGCCAGCGAAGCTGCGGTCGCGGGCAGGTCGGGCGATTGCAATACCAGCGCGTACATGCCTTCGCGATCCTCGCGTAGATGCCGGGCGATGGCCTGGGCGAAGGGGCGCGACTCATCGGATACCGCGACCAGCTCGATGGTACCGCCGGCGGGCGGATGGCACAGCGCGACCCGCACGCCGCGCGCCTGGTCTTCGATGATCGGATCGACCGTCAGTCCGAAGCCCTTGCCGTAGGCGGCTGCGGCGTGCTCGAGGTCGGCGACGGCCACGATGACCCGCACGATGCCGGACAATTGCGGCGCGCGGCGATCAGGTTCGCCCTGATGGCGGCCCTTGAAGGAATTGACGGGATAGACGCGGATCAGCACGCCGTGCGTCGAACTGGGGTGGACATCGCGGCCGAAGGCGCCAGGCATCAGCGGCATGACGTTGAGGCCGCGCGCGGCAAGCTGCTCGGCTTCCTCATCTGGTACCGGTGCTTCCAGCATCAGCGCGAACAGACCTTCGCCGCGGCGGTCGATGAACCCTTGCAGGCTCCGGCACAGCGGGGTGTCCGGGTCGACCGGGCTCATCAGCTCGATGTTGCTGCCGCCCTCGGGTACGCACATGGCGAGCGCCGCGCCGTATTCCTTGCGGCTCATCTCCGAGAGATCCAGCACCGGCATGTGGAACTTGTCGCGAAACAGGCCCAGGAGCTGCGTGAAATTCCGCGCCGCGATGGCGATGCGGGGCATGCCGGTGATCATGAGAGCTCTCCCGCCAGAAAGTCGACCGTGGCATCGTGATCGCCGACACCCAGGATGGCGCAGTTGAGGTCGGTGACGCCGATGTCGCGAAAGCGCTGAATCTGCTTACGCAGCGCGGCCTCGTCGCCGATCATGGCGATATCCGCGGGGCCGGCGGCGCCCTCGCGGTCGAGCATGCCGCGGTAGGAATCGAGCTTGCCGTACATGGCCATGCCCTTGTCGATGCGCGCGCGGGCGGCATCGAGGTCGGTGACGATGGCGGTGGGCACGCCGGCGACGATGCGCGGCGCTGGCCGCCCGGCGCGCTCGGCGGCGGCGCGGATCCGGGGGATGACGTGCTGCTCCAGCGTCCTGGGTCCGGTCATCCAGGTGATGGTGCCGTCGGCATGGGTGCCGGCCAGCTCCAGCATCCGCTCGCCGAGCGCGGCCACCACCAGGCCGGTGGTGGGGGCTTCCGAGACCTGAAGCTGGGCGTGGGCGCCGTACAGCTCGCCCCGGTAGTCGATCTTCTCGCTGCGCAGCGCCGGCGCCAGGATTTCAAGATATTCCTTCATGTGCCGCGCGGGGTGCGCGTAGGACATCCCGAACATGCCCTCGATGATCGGCTTGTGGGACAGGCCGATGCCCAGCGTGAAGCGGCCGCCCGCTGCGGCATTGGTGGTGGCGGCCTGCTGCGCCATCGCCAGCGGGTGGCGGGGATAGGTCGGCACCACCGCGGTGCCCAGCTCGATGCGGCTGGTGGCCTGGCCAACCAGCGCCAGTGCGGTCAGGGCATCGAGGCCGAACATGTGTGCCATCCAGAAGCTGGCGAAGCCGAGCTGCTCCATCTTCTGCGCCCGGGCGATCAGCCCGGAGATGGTGGTCTCCGGCCCGGAAGCGGCACCCGAATTTACTCCGATTCTCATTTTTCGATCTCCGATTTATGGATTTTGGAAAATAGCGGAATGCGCTGGCCCCCGGATTCTCTTCAGCCGAAATTCATGTCCGAGACAAACGGGTTCATCTTGCGCTCCATGCCGAAGGTGGACATGGGGCCGTGGCCGGGGATGAAACCCACGTCGTCACCCAGCGGAAACAGTTTTTCGCGGATCGAGTGGACCAGGGTGTCGTAGTTGCCGCCGGGAAAATCGGTGCGGCCCACGGAGCCCTGGAACAGCACGTCGCCGACGATGGCGATGCGCGACGGCGCGTGGAAGAACACCAGATGCCCGGGCGTGTGACCGGGGCAATGGATGACGTTCAGCGTCTGCTTGCCGACGGTCACGGTGTCGCCATCCTCGAGCCAGCGGTCGGGGGTAAAGCCCTGCGTCGGCGGAAAGCCGAACATCCGGCATTGATCCGCCAGCTTGTCGATCCAGAAGCCGTCACCGCGCTGCGGCCCTTCGATGGGCAGATGCTGGCGCTCGGCCAGCTCCGCGACCCCGCCGACGTGATCCAGATGGCCGTGGGTGCAGAGGAGCTTCTCCAGCTTCACACCCTGCTCGGCGACCGCGGTCATGATCTGGTCGAGGTCGCCGCCGGGATCGACCAGGGCACCCTGCATGGTCTCTTCGCACCAGATCAGGCTGCAATTCTGCTGGTAGGGGGTGACGGGGATGATCAGGAATTTCATGGCTGCCGGCAGCTCCTGGTGATGGCCCTGGAGGATAGCATTCCGGCCGCGGCGGCTGGCACAAGCGGTGGTTCTTTCGCCACGCCTGGCGCCCGGGTTGCCACCGATGTTCCCACTGTTTGTCACTGATGTTCCCACTGCTTGCCACCGATGTTCCCGCTGCTTGCCACCGATGTTCCCACTGCTTGCCACCGATGTTCCCGCTGCTTGTCACCGAAGTTTCCTTCTGTTGTCACCGCAATGGCATCGGCCGGTAATCCTGCGCTCCGATGCTGGGCAGGGGAGCGCGCACCGGGTGCCTCCCGCAGCGCGGCCGCGAGCAAGGCCGCAATCACTGTCGAGGAGTTCACGATGATCAAGCGAATGCAGGGCAGGATCGGAGTCGTCATGCTGTTGGCCGGGATGGCGGGAGCGGCGTTCGGCGCGCCCGACCATGCCGGGTTCGGGAATGGCGCGGGTAGTCAGCAGCCGCAACTGGGGCCGCGGCCCTTCTACCTGGTGGCAGGCATGGATGAAGGCGAGCTCAAGGACAAGCTGGAGAGCTGCGCCAAGGGACCGTTCGCGCGCAGTGACTTCTCGATCGGTCACCGCGGTGCCGCGATGCAGTTCCCGGAACATACGAAGGAGTCCTACGAAGCCGCCGCACGCATGGGTGCCGGCATCGTCGAGTGCGACGTGACCTTCACCGCTGATGGTGCGCTGGTGTGCCGTCACGCCGAGTGCGATCTGCACACCACGACGAACATTGTCGCCACGCCGCTGAACGACAGCTGTTCGGTGCCCTACACCGGGCCGGGCTCATCGCCCAAGTGCTGCGCGAGCGATCTCACGCTGGATGAGTTCAAGTCGCTGACCGGCAAGATGGATGCGAGCAACCCGCAGGCGACCGACGCGGCCGGCTACCTCGGCGGCACCGCCAATTGGCGGACGGATCTCTATACCGGCCGCGGCACACTGCTGACGCTTGCGGAGAGCATCGCGCTGAACCGCCAGCTCGGCGTCAAGCACACGCCGGAGCTGAAGGGTGGCGACGCGACGCGCATCGCCACCGTCTTTGGCGGGCAGGCGCAGTATGCGCAGGCCCTGATCGACGAACTGCGCGCCGGCGGCGTGAAGCCACGCGACGCCTGGCCGCAGTCGTTCGACCTCAATGATGTGCTGTACTGGATCGATCACGAGCCGGCCTACGGTCGCCAGGCGGTCTACCTGGTCGATTACGACGCCACGGCTCGGGACACCATCCCGTCGCTACCGCGCGCGGAGCTCGAGCGCATCAAGGCGCGCGGCGTGCGCATCGTGGCGCCACCGATTCCGGCGCTGCTGACGGTCGAGAACGGCGAGGTGGTGCCGTCGGCGCTGGCGCGGACGCTCAAGGAAATGGGCTTCGGCATCATCACCTGGTCGTTCGAGCGCTCCGACCTGCGCCGCGGCGCGTCGAAGGCCGGCTTCTACTACGCGTTCGATCCGGCCGGCGAAGCCATCCGCAAGGACAGCGACATGTACATCGCGCTCGACGTGCTGGCCCGCGACGTCGGCGTGCTGGGCATCTTCTCGGACTGGCCGGGCACGGTGACCTACTACGCCAATTGCATGGGTCTGAAATAGCGCTCGAACGCAGGCTGGTTCGACTACGGCCGCGGCAAACGCCGCGGCCGTTTTTCGTTATCGATCCCGTTGCGTCATCGACCGCGTTGCATCGTCGACCGCGTTGAATCGTCGACCCTGTTGCGTCATCGACCGCGTTACATCGGGTTGCCGAGTATTTCAGCCGGCGGGTGCCAATGCCGCGAGTGCGGTCTCATCGAAGCCAGGCTGGCCATCCGGGCGCAGCGGCTGGATGCAGACGTGGTCGGCGCCGTTCGCCCAGTGCGCCTCGATGCGCTTGCGGATCGCGGTCTCGTCGCCCCAGGCGACGATGGCATCCACCAGCCGGTCGCTGCCGCCATTTTCGAGGTCGCCTTCGGTGAAGCCGAGCCAGAGCAGGTTGTTGCGGTAGTTCTGCAAACCCAGATACAGCGCCATGTACTGGCGTGCCAGGCGCCGCGCCTCGGACGCATCCTTGACCAGCAGGATCTTCTGCTCCGGCGCCAGCAGCTTGTCGGGGCCGAGAATCGCGCGGGCGCGCGCGGTGTGCTCCGGGGTGACGAAGTAGGGATGGGCGCCATCGGCAATCTCCGCCGCGAGCCCGAGCATCTTCTCGCGCAGTGCGGCGAGGATCACCGGCACCGACGCGGCGGGACGTGGCGCGGCGTAGCTCGCGGCATTCATGGCGGCGACGTAATGGCGCATGGTCGCCACCGGCTTGCCGTAGTCGTGATGGCGCATGGGTGTGACGATCTCGGCGTGGGAGACACCGAGCCCCAGTATCAGGCGACCGCCGCTGATCTCCTGCAGCGACAGTCGCGCGGCGTTCATGGCCATGGCATCGCGGGCGTATATATTGGCGATGCCGGTGGCGAGCTTCAGCTTGGTGGTCTCGCGGGCGAGCAGGGTGAGCAGCACGAAGGGATCGCGGCCGAAGGCTTCCGGCACCCAGAGGGCGCCGTAGCCCTGTTGTTCCAGGCGCTGGGCGAGGGCGATGCAGTCGGTGGCGGAATAGGCTTCGAGCCAGGTCCAGACGCCGAGACGGCCCAGGTCGGGTTTGGTCATGGGAGGGGCTCCGGATATCGGGTGGATGGTCGCCGCATTATCGGCAAAATCGGTGGGCAAAACCGGGCTGGCGTGGCGCGCCGGTCATCGGCCCCGCTTGCGGTTGCCGCTTCGGCCGTTAAGCTGGAGCGGTCTACCCGCAGGTAGAAAATACCGGTTCGCCATTCCATCACTCGGGAGTGATCCATGGATTTCAACTTTTCCGAAGAACACCAGTTGCTGCTCGACACCGCCGACAAGATCGCCCGCGATTTTCCGCGCTCCTATTACGTCGAGTGTGCCAAGACCCAGACCTTTCCCCAGGCACAGTGGGACGCGCTGGCCGAGGCCGGCATTCTCGGCATCAATACCCCCGAGGCGTACGGCGGCTCCGGCATGGGCATGCTGGCGCTGGTGCTGCTGCAGGAGCGGCTCGCCGAGCGCGGCGTGGCGCCACTGTTCTTCGTGGTCAACCAGGGTATCGCGGTGCCCTCGATCAGCCGTCACGGCACCGACGAGCAGAAACAGCGCTGGCTGCCCGCCATCGCCAGCGGCGAGAAGCGCTGCTGCTTCGCCATCACCGAGCCCAACGCCGGCACCAACACCTTCAAGATCCAGACCCATGCCGTCGAGGCTGGCGACCACTTCGTGCTCAACGGCAACAAGCTCTTCATCAGCGGCATCAACGACGCCCAGCAGGTGCTGGTGGTCGCCAAGACCGGCACCACCGCCGGCCGTGCCGAGCTGACCCTGTTCGTGGTGGACACCGACTCCCCCGGCCTGAGCTGGGAGCGCATGGACACCATGCTGATGAATGCCGAAGGCCAGTTCTTCGTCTATTTCGACAATGTGAAAGTGCCGCGCGAGAACGTGCTCGGCAAGGTCGGGCGCGGCATCGAGGTGCTGTTCGATGCGCTCAACCCCGAGCGCATGGTGGTGGCCGCGGGCGCCATCGGCGGCGGCCGCCATGCGCTCGCGCGCGGTGTCGAGTACGCCAACGAACGCAGCATCTTCAAGGGGCCGATCGGCGCCTATCAGGCGCTCCAGCACCCCATGGCAGAAGCCCGCGCCCAGCTCGAAGCGGCGTCGCTGCTGGTGCAGAAATCCGCCTGGCTGCACGACCAGGGACTGCCGCCCAAGGCGGTCGGCGACATCGCCAACATGGGCAAGCTGGTGGGCACC